>JAZOTH010000037.1:0-10379 GCA_045657545.1 Tidjanibacter sp. | reverse complement strand
CCCGCGACGTTTGACCAGACTACGTCTGTTCTAAAATGCTCTCGCTCGGCATAGCCTGCAAGCAGTCTCTGCCCTCGCTTACTCGCATTTGCGACGTTAGACAATAATAAAAAAATCCACCGAATTGTTCGGTGGATTTTTTTATTCTATCCGAGGTAGGATTTGAGCAGTTTGCTACGGCTGCTGTGGCGCAGACGGCGGATGGCCTTCTCCTTAATCTGGCGCACACGCTCGCGTGTGAGGCCAAACTTCTCGCCAATCTCCTCCAAAGTCATCTCCGAGCAACCAATGCCGAAGAAATATTTGATGATATCCTTCTCGCGGTCGGTGAGGGTGTCGAGTGCGCGATCAACCTCGGTGGCGAGCGACTCGTTGATAAGTCCCCTATCAGCATTGGGCGAGTCGGCATTCACGAGCACGTCAAGCAGGTTGTTGTCCTCGCCATCGGCAAAGGGGGCATCCACCGAGACGTGGCGGCCCGACACACGCAGAGTGTCCGACACCTTCTCTTTGGGGAGGTTGAGCATATCTGCCAACTCCTCGGGCGAGGGGGTGCGCTCGTTCTCCTGCTCGAAGCGACCGAAGGCCTTGTTGATCTTATTGAGCGAGCCCACCTGATTGAGGGGCAGACGCACAATACGCGACTGCTCGGCAAGAGCCTGCAAAATGGACTGACGAATCCACCACACAGCGTAGGAGATGAACTTGAAACCACGAGTCTCATCGAACTTCTCGGCCGCCTTGATAAGTCCCAAGTTACCCTCGTTGATAAGGTCGGGGAGCGAAAGGCCCTGATTCTGGTACTGCTTTGCTACCGACACCACAAAACGGAGGTTTGCTTTGGTGAGTTTTTCGAGTGCCTCTTGGTCGCCTTTGCGGATTCGCTGGGCGAGTTCCACCTCTTCTTCTACGGTAATAAGCTCCTCCTTACCAATCTCTTGGAGGTATTTGTCCAACGATGCGCTCTCGCGGTTGGTGATAGATTTCGTGATTTTTAACTGTCTCATCTTTTGCCTTTTAATATTTTTTCATTGTTCTCTTCCTGCGGACAGTCCCCATCACACATCCCAACTACTCCACCAGCGAGTAACTTGCACCACGGCCCGTGTTGGGATAGATGCCATCCACCGAGGTAACCTTCTCGACCTTGCCACTATCGAGCATCTTTTCGAGCTCGGCAAGGCTACCAACCGCCATTTCGTTGATGTGGGTAATCACAAAACCGGGGCGCACTCTGGCTTTGGCGAGGAATCCTCCCTCCTTCACTGCTGTAACTCTCACACCGCCCGAAATGCCGAGCTGGCGTGCCACTTTGGGCGAGAGTTCCGCAAAATCGCCACCGAGCGAGGAGAGTGTTGCGAGATCCTCTTTGCTTACGGGGTCTGTCTTTCCGGCTTTATTACGCAAGGTCACCTCAAAAAGTTTCACTTTGCCCTCTCTTTTTACCGAAATTTTCACTTTTTCACCCGGACGCTTCGAGGCGATGACCTCACCGAGTCGTGCCGAGGAGTCAATCTTCTTGTCGTCGATGGAGATGACGATGTCACCCTTGCGGATACCTGCGGCCTCAGCAGCACCTCCTGCTGCGACCTCGGCAACCCACGCACCGCCAATCTCGCTAATGCCCAACTCTTCGCCACGCTTCTCCACAAAGTCGGAGTTAATCTCTTGGTACTGAATACCCAGCAGGGCGCGTTGTACGATGCCGTACTCTTTCAAATCGACCACAACTTTCTTCACAATCGAGCTGGGTACGGCAAACGAATAGCCGATGTAGCTTCCCGTCTGGGACTGAATGAGGGTGTTGATGCCCACGAGCTCACCTGCGGTATTGACCAGCGCACCGCCACTATTTCCAGGATTCACGGCCGCATCGGTCTGGATGAACGACTCAATGCTATATTGCGAGGGTATGGCACCCAAATTGCGAGCCTTTGCGCTCACGATACCCGCAGTGATGGTCGATTGGAGGTCGAATGGGGAGCCAATGGCAAGCACCCACTCACCCAAGCGCAAATCGTCGCTCGAACCAAATTTGAGGAAGGGAAAACCCTTGCCCTCAATCTTCAAGAGTGCCACATCGGTTGTGGGGTCGGTACCCACCACCTGCGCATCGAAGGAGCGACCATCGTAGAGTTTCACCTTCACCTTTGTTGCCTTCTCCACAACGTGGTTGTTGGTCACAACGTAGCCATCCTCGGTGATGAGCACACCACTACCGCCCGCCTTTGCCTCGCGAGTGGAGGGAGCCCCATAGCCCTGTGGAATACCGAAGAATTGGAGGAAGGGGTCGAAGGAGGGCTGACCTTGGATAGTGGTGAGCACCTCAATATTGACCACAGCCCCCACGGCATTCTCCGCAGCGTAGGTCAGGTCGGGATATTTCTCCTTGGCGTAGGAGGTGAAATGGTTGAGCGAGGAGGAGTCGAGATTCTCCTCAAAACCAATGGTTTGCTCTGTGGGGTGGTGGTTTTTCTGCTGGTTGTTGATAACGGCGGTGGCACTCACAGCCCCCACCAAAGCGGCACCCACAAGGGAGCCGATGATTGTAATCGCCTGTTTGTTCATAGTTTTCAAAATGTGTCAAAAATTAATTGCTGAGGCGAATTTCTACATAGGCGTTTGCGGTTTTATTAAAGTTTGTTTCGGGATAATAACGCACCCCCAACAATTATTATTGTGATGTTTTGTGAAATTTATTATATTTGCAAAAACCGCTACTCCAATGGATATATTTTCACATTTTGATGTGTAGCAAACTTTTTGCACACCTCGCACAGTCTTCTCCCAACTGCGTTACTCATAATTATAAATGAAAATAGTTATTATGAAAAGGTTATTTGGCTATTTGTTTGGCATTATGCTTTGCTCTTGTACTGTTCCGAGAGATATTAATGGTGAATTACAAGGAGAATGGATTTTTCAAAACGAAACCAGTTTAGATTTGAATATTTATCACGAACTAATTTACTGCAATAAACCGTATGAGGATGTTAATTCTGTATATAATTGGATGATTATCTCTAACAGTGTTGTGTCGGTGAAATATGAAAGATTTTACAATGACAACATGTTGACTTTTAGTACTTTTTTTACACTTTACGAGAAGGATATTATATCATGTCGTATGTATATCACAAACACAAATGGAGAAGTGGTAAAAGAGTGGATGATGGGGAAAGATAACGGCCCGCACGATATATTCAAGGAGGAGAATTGGGATTATCGGCAATGGGAAACGGAGCACGAAGAGTTGTTTTTTGGGACATACATAGCGGAGCACCACGAATGGACTTTCACCATCACGGATGAGGATATTGGGTTGGCAGAGTAGAATTGCCCGCCCGAAAAAGTTGAAAAGAATCGCAAGCACACATCTCGCGCTTGCGATTCTTTTGCTGTGTATGCGGCGGGCTTTTTACGAAAGTAAAGAAACATTGCATATAAGAGGAACATCATATTCATAAAATTGTTATATTTGCGAAAACCCCTACTCCGATGGACCGTTTTAAACAATTCGATGTGTAGCACTTGTACTTTTGCACACCTCGCACAGTCAAGCTCAAACTGCGTAACTCATAAAGATATCACAATAAATTCAGTATGAAAAGATTTGTTATCTACACATTGATGATGTTTCTGGTGGCTTGTGATCCTCTTGAAGAGATGGAGCCTCCATATCGTTATGCTTGGCTGATTACGAATTCTTCCTCCCAAGATGTTGTTGTGTATTTAAACGATTCTAAGGACTCGGTTCTGGGTGGCGATGAATATAATTATGACAGATATGTTGAGATTCTATCTGGAAATACCACTCCCATTTATGCGACGGCAAGTGGAAAACCCAACAAGAATTTCGATTCATTTATCAATAGACTTAATTTTTTAAGTATTCTTACCCCAAAAAAGGACTCTGTGTTGAAGGAGTATAAAATGGGGGAAGGTGGAGTTTCGCACAACTTGTATGAGGAAAGTGAGTGGGACTATACTGAATATAAGAAGCATAGAAGTTATCGCTATTATATAACATATCACGAATGGACTTTCACCATCACGGATGAGGATATTGGGTTGGCAGAGTAGAAAACTCTCTATGAAATCGGCAAAAAGTCGCGAACATCGGCAGGTGTTCGCGATTTTTATTTATCTTTGCCGTCTAAATCGTTTGACGCAATGTTTGAAAATTTATCCGAGAAGTTAGAGAGGTCATTTAAGATTCTCAAAGGTGAGGGCAAAATCACCGAAATCAACGTAGCCGAAACACTCAAAGAGATTCGCCGTGCGCTGATTGATGCCGACGTGAACTACAAGGTCGCAAAGACCTTCACCGACGAGGTGAAACAGAAGGCTCTGGGACAAAATGTGCTCACCGCAGTGAAGCCCGGTCAGATGATGACCAAGATTGTCCGCGACGAGTTGGCACAGCTGATGGGTGGTACTGCTACCGACATCACCCTTTCGGGACACCCCGCAGTGGTGCTCATCGCAGGTTTGCAGGGCTCGGGTAAGACTACCTTCTCGGGCAAACTCGCCAAACTGCTCAAAGAGAAGAGGAGCCGTAGCGTGTTGCTTGTGGCGGGTGACGTCTATCGTCCCGCAGCTATCGACCAGCTCAAAATCCTCGGTGAGCAGGTGGGCGTGGAGGTCTACACCGAAGAGGGCAACACCAACCCCGTGGAGATTGCCGAGAACGCAATAAAGTATGCAAAGAGCAAGAGTATCAACACCGTAATTGTCGATACGGCAGGTCGTCTGGCTGTCGATGAGCAGATGATGCAGGAGATTGAGGCGGTGAAGGCGGCAGTCAAACCCTCCGAGATTCTCTTTGTTGTGGATGCTATGACCGGTCAGGATGCGGTCAATACCGCCCGCGAGTTCGACCAGAGGTTGGACTTCGATGGCGTGGTACTCACCAAACTCGATGGTGACACTCGCGGTGGTGCGGCTATTTCGATTCGCTCGGTGGTCAATAAACCTCTGAAATTTATCTCCAAAGGCGAGAAGATGGACGCTTTGGACGTATTCCACCCCGAGCGTATGGCCGACCGTATCCTCGGTATGGGTGACGTTGTGTCGCTCGTGGAGAGGGCTCAGGAGCAGTTCAGCGAGGAGGAGGAGCGTCGCCTGAAAAAGAAAATCTACACCAACGAGTTCAACTTCAATGACTTCATTGAGCAGATTGGTCAAATCAAGAAGATGGGCTCGATGCGCGATATTATGGGTATGATTCCCGGTATGGACAAGGCTCTGCGTGGCGTGGATATCTCCGACGATATCTTCAAGCAGACCGAGGTTATCATTGGTTCGATGACCCCTGCCGAGAGGGAGCACCCCGAGATTATCAACCCCTCGCGTAAGGCTCGCATTGCGGCTGGTAGTGGCACCACGCTTCAAGATGTAAATCGCCTTTTGAAGCAGTTTGAGGATATGCGCAAGGTT
This sequence comes from Tidjanibacter sp., assembly GCA_045657545.1. Classification (GTDB taxonomy): domain Bacteria; phylum Bacteroidota; class Bacteroidia; order Bacteroidales; family Rikenellaceae; genus Tidjanibacter. The sequence continues at coordinate 4,940 of JAZOTH010000037.1, read as the reverse complement.
ATGAAGATGGCGGCAGGTGCCGGCAACAAACGTATGCCTATGCGCGGTATGCCTATGATGCCCCGCCGCAGAAGGTAATTCACCATTCTCACCAAACAGTTTTGAACAACTGATAACTGATAACTGATAACTGATAACTTAATAATAGCAAACGGCTCCTTTGAGGGAGCCGTTTGCTATTATATATAAATTGGTAGTCTACTCAACCATCCAAGTCTCGCCACTATTCAGCAAGTCGTCCATACATTTGATTTTGCTCTTCTCCTGCACCTCGCTCACCTGACGTGCCACCTCATTGTTATAGGTGGGCTCATCAACATCGCGGATAACACCCAGAGCTACGGGGAAGTCGGGATACTTCATAGCCGCGAGTGCATTGTGGATGTAGGTCGAGGGCTCTTTGGAGTCGTGGGTGAGCACATCGTCGAGGGTGTAGCCATCCTCGCCAACGGTCACAACCTTCAACTTGAAGCCGTCGAGCACAATACCTTTCTCCTTGTTGGCACCGAAGAGCATCTTCTCGCCATCGCGCAAGATGATGGTATTCTCCGCACGGGTAGCCTTATCTTTGGCAAAGGCTGCGTGTGCGCCGTCATTGAAGATTACGCAGTTCTGCAACACCTCGGTAATCGAGAAGCCGTCGTGCTGTGCGGCCCTCACGAGGCACTGACGTGTGAGATCTACCTCAACGTCAATCGAGCGTGCAAAGAAGGTACCCTTAGCACCGATGATAAGTTCACCGGGGTTGAAGGGTTTTTCGATAGTGCCGTAGGGCGAGGTCTTGGTAATCTTACCCAACTTCGAGGTGGGCGAATACTGACCTTTGGTCAGACCATAAATCTCGTTGTTGAACAACACCACATTGAGGTCGATGTTCCTACGGATTGCGTGGATGAAGTGGTTACCACCGATAGCGAGCGAGTCGCCATCACCGGTTGCCACAAAGACACTCACCTTAGGATTTGCCACTTTCAAGCCCGTAGCAATGGCATTGGCCCTGCCGTGGATGGAGTGGAAACCGTAGGTCTTCATATAGTAGGGGAAACGCGACGAGCAACCGATACCCGAAACTACTACGAACTCCGAACGATTGCGGCCAGCTATCTCTGCCACGTCGGGCATTGCTTTCTGCACTGCATTGAGGATGAAGTGGTCGCCACAGCCGGGGCACCATTTAACTTCCTGATCGCTCTTAAAATCTGCCTGTGTGTATTTCATAGCTCCTATTTCTCCAATAATTCGTTAAACTTAGCCTCCAACTCAACGGTAGTGAAGGGCAGACCCTGACATTTGTTATACTGCTCATACTCGAACTGCTGGAAGTTCATACGGAGGTAGTTCGCAAACTGTCCCTCGTTGAGCTCGCATACAACAATTTTCTTGAAGTTCGAGAAAATCTTTTCCACACCTTTGGGCAGGGGGTTGATGTAGTTGAAGTGGCACAGCGAGATGCTCTTGCCCTCCTCCTGCATCTTCTCGACGGTTGCCTGCAAGTGGCCACGGGTACCACCCCAGCCCACAACCAGCAATTCGCCCTGCTCGGCACCGATAACCCTCTGCTCGGGGATGTAGTCGGCAACCTTCGCAACCTTCGCTGCGCGGGTGTGAACCATCACTTGGTGGTTCTTGGGGTCGTGCGACACGCTACCTTTCAGAGCGTCTTTCTCCAAACCACCGATGCGGTGCTCCAAACCTATTGTTCCGGGAATAGCCCAACGGCGGGCCAACTTCTCGTCACGTTTGTAGGGGAGGAATACCTCCTCGCCCTCGGGGAGTTCTGTAATAATGGGGGGATGAATCTCGGGATAGTCCTTCATAGATGGAATCTTCCAAGGCTGCGAGCCGTTGGCGATGAAACCATCGGTGAGGAGGATTACGGGAGTCATATGCTCCATTGCAATCTTACCTGCGTGGAATGCGTAGTGGAAGCAGTCGCTGGGCGACGAAGCGGCAATTACAACCATAGGACACTCACCATTGCGTCCCCAGAGGGCCTGCATCAGGTCGCTCTGCTCGGTCTTGGTAGGAAGACCTGTCGATGGGCCACCCCTCTGAACATCCACAACAACCAAGGGAAGCTCAGCAATCACAGCCAAGCCCATAGCCTCGCTTTTGAGCGACAGACCGGGTCCCGAAGTGGTAGTTACGGCAAACGAACCGCCAAAGGCCGCACCAATCGAGGTACAGATACCTGCAATTTCATCCTCGGCCTGCACGGTCTTCACACCCAACTCTTTGTGCTTTGCCAACTCTTCGAGGATGACAGTTGCGGGAGTAATAGGATAGGAGCCGCAGAACAAGGGACGACCACTCTTCTCGCTGGCTGCCATAAAGCCCCAAGCGGTAGCCACATTACCATTGATGCTGCGATACTTACCCTTCTCCAAGTTGGCGGGCTGCACCGAGTAGGTGTTGGCAAACGAGTGGGTGTTGGCACCATAGTTATAACCTGCATTGAGCACCGTTACGTTGGCCTCTGCAACAGCAGGATTCTTTTTGCCGAACTTGCCACGGATGTAGCTGATGGCGTGGTCGAGTGGTTTGTCGTAGAGGTAGAGGCAGATACCGAGTGCAAACATATTTTTGCACTTCACGATCGCCTTATTATCCAAACCCGAATCCTTCAACGCCTCTTTTGTCATTGAGGTGATGTCGGGGGTAAGGATATTGTACTCCTGAATGCCGAGCTCTTCGATGGGGTTGGAGGTCTTGTAACCTGCACGAGCAATGCTCTTCTCATCGAGGGTGTCGCCATCGAGGATGATGGTTGCATCTTTTTTGAGCCAAACAACATTGGCTTTGAGGGCTGCGGGGTTCATTGCAATCAACACATCGCAATAGTCACCTGGGGTGAGCATACGGCTGCTTCCGAAGTGTACTTGGAAGCCCGAAACACCCGAAACAGTACCTTGTGGTGCGCGAATCTCGGCGGGGTAGTCGGGGAAGGTCGAGATACCGTTACCGAAAAGAGCAGCAGTGTCCGAAAACAGCGTGCCGGTGAGCTGCATACCGTCACCCGAGTCACCCGAGAAACGGATTACAACATCTTTCAACTCTTTCACATTCATAATAATTCTGTGAGTTTTGTTATTGTTTAGGTTAAGTTATCTATCCATTTTGTCAAAAAAATCACCCTTTGCGCGCGGAACGCGCACACGATGCACCACAAAGGTAATAAATTATAATGGGATAGCAACCTTTTATAAAGAAAAATAATTACCTTTGCGTCTGTATTTTCCGACAACGTTATACTTTAACTCAATACTTTCTATGAACAACACTATTAAGTTTACTACTCCCGATGAGGCAGTAAAGGTTATCAAGTCGGGCGACCACGTTCACCTTTCGTCGGTGGCAAGTGCCCCCCAGTGTCTTATTCAGGCCATGTGCCGCAGGGGTGAGGCAGGCGAATTGAAAGATGTACACATCCACCACCTCCACACCGAGGGCCCCGCTCCCTATGCAGATCCCAAGTTCGAGGGCATCTTCCAGCTCGATTCGTTCTTCGTGGGTGGCAACGTGCGCAAGGTTACCCAGAGTGGCTATGCCGACTATATTCCAATCTTCCTCTCCGAAACCCAGAAACTCTACCGTGCAGGTGTTCTTCCCTGTAACGTAGCAATGATTCAGGTTTCGCCCGTAGATGCTCACGGTTACGTTTCGCTCGGTACTTCGGTTGATGCAACCCTCGCAGCTATCGAGTGCGCAGACTACGTTTTGGCAGTAGTGAACAAGTATGTTCCCCGTGCTTTCGGTGACGCCTTCATCCACATCTCGCAAATCGACTACTTCGTGGAGGACGATCAGCCTCTTATGGAGGGCCACATTGCCGAGATTACCGAGACCGATGCAGCCATTGGTCGCCACTGTGCAGCGCTGATTGAGGATGGTGCCTGCTTGCAGATGGGTATCGGTGCAATTCCCAACGCTGTGCTCTCGCAGCTGGGTGGCCACAAAGACCTCGGTATCCACACCGAGATGTTTGCCGATGGTGTATTGCCCCTCGTTGAGAAAGGCGTTGTGAATGGTCGCAATAAGGTTACCGACAAGGGTAAAATCGTTTCGACCTTCCTTATGGGCTCGAAAGAGGTTTATGACTTCATCGACAACAACCCCGGTGTTTTGATGAAAGATGTAGCCTACACCAACGACCCCTTCATCATCGCAAAGAACCCCAAATTCTGTGCTATCAACTCGGCATTGCAGGTTGACCTCACCGGTCAGGTTTGCGCCGACTCACTCGGTACCAAGTTCTACTCGGGCGTAGGTGGTCAGGTTGACTTCATCTACGGTTCGTCGCTCTCGGAGGGTGGTAAGGCTATCATCGCTATGCCTTCGGTTACCAACAAGGGCGTGAGCAAAATCTCCAACATCCTCACCCCCGGTGCCGGTGTTGTAACTACCCGTAACCACATCCACTGGTTCGTAACCGAGTACGGTGCAGCATACCTCTATGGTAAATCGTTGCAGGAGCGTGCAAAAGCTATCATCAACGTCGCTCACCCCGACCACCGCGAGGAGTTGGAGCGTGCAGCTTATGAGCGTTATGGTGCGCACTATACCTACATCAAAAACAAATAAAAAACGCATATAATCGGCGATTTCGTCGTTGCACTGCGATAAATCCCCTCCTCATTTACGTTCAGTAAACTGCGGAGGGGATTTTCTTGTGCGCCTAAAACTCGCTCGATTCTATGCGTTTTTTGTCCAACGTCGCGGGCGCGATGCGCCCGAAAAATCATTAAAGTCCATAAAGTCATTAACGCTATAAACCTCTCGGGTATCTTTTTTAATACCCGCGCAAAATACGGACCTCACCCGAGCTTTGCTCACCCTCTCCTAACCTAGGAGAGGGAATCAAAAGGAAAACCCTCCCCTAAGTTAGGGGAGGGTGCCCGAAGGGCGGGAGAGGTCCGTCATAATCACGTCTTGCCACGACT
>JAZOTH010000036.1:0-10047 GCA_045657545.1 Tidjanibacter sp. | reverse complement strand
GTATTCCGCAGCTGGATGAACGAGAGGGCTATCCTCTACCGCAAACTCAACAACATTCCTCAGGAGTGGGGTACCGCAGTTAGCGTTATGGCAATGGTATTCGGTAATATGGGTGACAACTCGGCTACCGGTGTTTGCTTCTCGCGTGACGCTGCTACCGGTGAGAACATCTTCAACGGTGAGTACCTCGTGAATGCACAGGGTGAGGACGTTGTGGCAGGTATCCGTACCCCCCAGCAGATCACTTTGGAGGGTTCGCGTCGTTGGGCTAAGGCTCAGAACATCGACGAGGCTACCCGTGCTGCACAGTTCCCCTCGTTGGAGGAGGTAATGCCCGAGGTTTACAAGGAGCTTTGCGACATCAAAGACCACTTGGAGAGCTACTTCAAAGATATGCAGGATATGGAGTTCACCATTCAGGATGGCAAGCTCTGGATGTTGCAGACTCGTAACGGTAAGCGTACCGGTGCAGCGATGGTTAAAATCGCTATTGATATGTTGGAGGAGGGCCTCATCGACGAGCAAACCGCAGTTCTCCGTCAGGAGCCTGAGAAACTCGACGAGCTCTTGCACCCCGTATTTGACAAACAGGCTATCAAGAGTGCTAAGGTTATCACCAAGGGTCTTCCCGCAAGTCCCGGTGCTGCTACCGGTCCCGTAGTATTCTTCGCAGAGGATGCAGAGAAATACCTCAACGAGCACGGTGTGAAGGCTATCTTGGTTCGTATCGAGCCCTCGCCCGAGGACTTGAAGGGTATGTTGGACGCTGCCGGTATCCTCACCGCTCGTGGTGGTATGACCTCGCACGCTGCTGTTGTGGCTCGTGGTATGGGTAAATGCTGCGTTTCGGGTGCAGGTGAGTTGAAGATTGACTACAAGACCCGCACCATCGAGATTGACGGTCTTGTAATCAACGAGCACGACTGGATTTCGCTCAACGGTTCGACCGGTGAGGTTTACCTCGGTCAGGTTGCAACCAAAGAGGCTGAGCTCAGCGGTGACTTCGGCAAACTTATGGATTTGACCACCAAATATGCACGCCTCAAAGTGCGCACCAACGCTGACTCGCCCCGCGATGCAAAACAGGCTGTAAGCTTCGGTGCACAGGGTATCGGTCTTTGCCGTACCGAGCATATGTTCTTCGAGGGTGACCGTATCTTGGCTGTTCGCGAGATGATTTTGGCTGACGACGAGGCTGGTCGCCGCGTGGCTTTGGCTAAACTTCTTCCTATGCAGCGTGAGGACTTCGAGGGTATCTTCGAGGCTATGCAGGGTCTTCCCGTGACTGTACGTCTTTTGGATCCCCCCTTGCACGAGTTCGCACCCCACACCGAGAAAGAGCAGGCCGAGTTGGCCGAGGTTATCGGCGTGAGCGTTGAGAAGATCGCTGCTAAGGTTGAGGCTCTCGCAGAGGTTAACCCCATGCTCGGTCACCGTGGCTGCCGTCTTGGCAACACCTATCCCGAGATTACCGAGATGCAGACCAGGGCTATCTTGGAGGCTGCAATGAACGTAAGGGAGAAAGGCGTGCCCGTGAAAGTGGAGATTATGGTTCCCCTTGTAGGCAACCACAAAGAGCTCCGCTACCAGAAGAACATCATCGACCGCGTTGCTGGCGAGATCTTCGCAGAGCGCAACGATAAGATTGAGTATATGGTAGGTACTATGATTGAGATTCCTCGTGCTGCTGTAACTGCTGACCAGATTGCAGAGGTTGCTGAGTTCTTCTCGTTTGGTACCAACGACCTTACCCAGATGACTCTCGGTTTCTCGCGTGACGACATCGGTAAGTTCTTGCCCATCTACTTGGAGAAGAACATTTTGAAGGCTGACCCCTTCAAGATTCTCGACCGCAACGGCGTAGGTCGCCTTGTTCGCGAGGGCGTGACCAAAGGTCGCACCACCCGCAACAACCTCAAATGCGGTATCTGTGGTGAGCACGGTGGTGAGCCTTCGAGCGTTGAGTTCTGCCACTCGGCAGGTCTTGACTATGTAAGCTGCTCGCCCTTCCGCGTGCCCATCGCACGTTTGGCTGCTGCTCAGGCTGCTCTCAAACAGGAGTAATCAAGACTACTCTATAAACCCAAAAGGCTCGGCTCACCACCGAGCCTTTTGTTTTTTCAGATGGGGCTTATATGGCTTATGGGAATTTTTAACTCTTGATTAATAACTCTCTCGAAAATTGCTTTTTCGAGGATTATTATTATATTTGTATGTTGGAAAAATTTTAACCTAAAATAGACTTAATTTATGTCGGAAAACAACAACATCAAGAAGCTTGCGGAGAACGCATACCGCCCACTTGCAGAGGGTGAGGAGTATGTACCCGTAATGAAAGCGAGCGAAAAGCCCAAAGAGGTTACCCCCTATTCGGTAGGTATGGGTATCCTTATGGCCATTATCTTCTCGGCAGCAGCAGCCTACCTCGGCCTCAAAGTGGGCCAGGTATTCGAGGCTGCAATCCCCATCGCCATCATCGCTGTGGGCGTGGGTACAATGACGGGTAAGAAGAATATGCTCGGACAGAACGTAATTATTCAGAGCATTGGTGCATCGTCGGGTGTGATTGTGGCAGGTGCCATCTTCACCCTTCCCGCACTCTACATCCTCGGCTTGGAGGCTCAATTCTACCAGATTTTCCTCTCCTCGCTGTTGGGTGGTCTACTGGGTATCGTTTTGCTCATCCCCTTCCGCAAGTATTTCGTGAAGGATATGCACGGCAAGTATCCCTTCCCCGAGGCTACGGCTACCACCGAGGTCTTGGTTAGTGGCGAGGGCCAGAAGGGTCAGGCTAAACTATTGGCAGTTAGCGGTTTGATTGGTGGTCTTTACGACTTCATCGTGAGCACCTTTGGTCTTTGGACCGACACCATTTCCACCCGCATCACCGCGTGGGGCGCACACTTGGCCGACAACTTCAAGACCGTCTTCAAGCTCAACACCTCGGCCGCAGTGCTCGGCTTGGGCTACATCGTAGGTCTGAAATATGCAGCATTCATCTGCGCGGGTTCGTTCCTCGTATGGTTCCTCATCGTGCCTATGGTGGGTTCGTTTGAGGCGAGCATCAACCCCGAGTCGCTCATCGCACTACTCGGCATTACCGATGCAAGGCTCCTTGCAAATCCCGACCTTATCTTCACCCCCGAGAACCTCTTTGCCTACATCGGCAAACCCCTCGGCATTGGTGGTATCGCTATGGCAGGTATCATCGGCATCATCCGTCAGGCCGGCATCATCAAGCAGTCGCTCGGTATGGCTGTTAGCGAGCTCGGTGGCAAGAAGAAAGCAGGTGAGACCAAGCGTACCGACAAGGATATCTCGATGAAGGTGATTCTCTCGGTGCTTATTGCTGTATTGGTGAGCGTGTTGGTATTCTTCCGCGTGGGCGTATTGGAGAATTGGTGGCTCTCGGCAGTTGCACTGCTTGTGGTGTTTGTAATCGCCTTCCTCTTTACGACCGTTGCAGCAAACGCCATTGCTATTGTGGGTAGCAACCCCGTGAGCGGTATGACCTTGATGACTTTGATTCTCTCCTCGCTCGTGCTTGTGAGCGTAGGTTTGGAGGGCCAGAGCGGTATGACCGCAGCGATGATTATCGGAGGTGTGGTTTGTACCGCGCTCTCTATGGCGGGCGGTTTCATCACCGACCTCAAAATTGGCTACTGGATTGGTACAACCCCCAAGAAGCAGGAGGCTTGGAAGTTCCTCGGCACCGTTGTGTCGGCAGCGACCGTTGCGGGCGTTATGATGATTCTCAATAAGACCTACGGCTTTGTGGGCGAGGGCGCACTCGTTGCACCTCAGGCAAACGCTATGGCTGCGGTTATCAAACCCTTGATGACGGGTGGTACGACACCCTGGATGCTCTACTTTGCAGGTGCGGCTTTGGCACTGATTCTCACGATGATTGGCGTGCCCGCACTCCCATTTGCACTCGGTATGTTCATCCCCTTGGAGCTCAACGCGCCTCTGTTGGTTGGTGGTTTGATTAGCTGGTTTGTTTCGAGCCGCTCGAAAGACGAGGAGGTTAATAAGGCTCGTAGCTCGCGCGGTACCCTTATCGCCTCGGGTTTCATTGCCGGTGGTGCCTTGATGGGCGTAGTGAGCGCAGTGCTCAAATATGCAGGTGTTGATCCCTTTATGGGCGAGTGGTACTCTTCTAATGGTGCACAGTGGCTCGGCGTAGCAACCTATGTTGCCATCATCGGCTACTTCATCTGGGATTCGCTCCGCGCAAAGAAGAGCGCCGAGTAAAATATAAGGCAGAGCAAAGACTGCACTAAAAGTTTTTGGTGAAGCTTTTTACAAAAAGCTTCGAAAATAAGGAACAACAAAATGGAACTACAAGAGAGATTTTTGAAATATGTCGGCTTTGACACACAGAGCGACGAGAATAGCATCACCTTCCCCTCGACGGACAAACAGCTCGTGCTGCTCCGTGCATTGAAGGAGGAGATGGAGGCTATGGGTATGACCGAGGTGACTATGGACGAGCACGGCTACGTTATGGGCACCATTGAGCCCTCGGTGGGCTATGAGCACTGCCCCGTAATCGGCCTCCTTTCGCACGTTGATACTTCGCCCGATATGAGCGGTGCGGCTATCAAACCCCAAATCGTGCGCAACTACAATGGCGAAGATATCGCCCTGAACGAGGAGGTGACAATGAGGGTTGCCGACTTCCCCGAGTTGAAATTCTTTGAGGGCCACACCCTCATCACCACCGATGGCACAACACTACTCGGTGCGGATGATAAGGCGGGAGTTGCAGAGATTATGACCGCCGCCGAGTACCTCCTGAACAATCCTGAGGTTAAGCACGGCAAGATTCGCATAGGTTTCACCCCCGATGAGGAGATTGGCCGAGGTGTGGATTACTTCAATGTGGAGGCCTTCGGTGCCAAGTATGCCTACACCGTAGATGGTGGTATGGAGGGCGAGTTGGAGTATGAGAACTTCAATGCCGCAGGTGCCAAACTGACAATCAGTGGCAGGAACATCCACCCCGGCTCGGCAAAAGACAAGATGGTCAATGCCATACAGCTCGCAATGGAGGTCAATAGCCTCCTGCCCGCAGTTATGCGCCCCGAGCACACCGAGGGCTACGAGGGTTTCTTCCACCTTGTGGGAATCAAAGGCGAGGTGGAGAATGCCGAGATGAGCTACATCATCCGCGACCACGACAGAGCCAAATTCGAGGAGAAAAAGGCTCTCATCCAGAGGGCCGTGGAGTATGTCAATGCCAAACACGGTGGCGACTACGTTCACCTTGTGCTCAAAGACCAATACTACAATATGCGCGAGATGGTGGAGCCCCACCCCGAGATTATCAACAAGGCTATGGAGGCTATGGAGCAGGCTGGCGTTGAGCCCATCGTGAAGCCCATTCGTGGTGGTACCGATGGTAGCCGCCTTTCCTATATGGGACTCCCCTGCCCCAACCTCTTTACGGGTGGTATGAACTTCCACGGCAAGTTTGAGTACATCTCGCTCGATAGTATGTACCGCAGTGTGCAGACACTCGTCAATCTGGTAAAACTCTGGGCAGAGTAGAGGGAATTCAAAATTCAAAATTAAGAATTGAGAAAGAGTAGATGAAGAAGAGTATTATATTATTAGGTATGGTGTTGCTGGGCTCGCTCTCGGCACACGCACAATTTGACCTCGGCTCGCTCTTTAACAAGGCAAAAGAGGCCGTGAGTGAGGTGGCAGGCGATGCAATCAGCGATGCCGCAGAGGAGTATCTGCCCGAAGAGTTGCAGTCGCTCTTGGGAGCACTCATCCCCGAGGTGGAGATTCCCGGAACTTGGAGCTATGTGGATGTAGCCGTTGAGTTCGACAGCACAGATGCTCTCACCAAGGCTGGTGGCAAAGTTGCCGCTGAGACCGTGGAGGAGAAACTCGCACCTATGCTCGCAAAAGTGGGCATCAAGCCAGGGGCCTTCACCTTTACCTTCGAGGAGGGTGGCAAGGTGACCACTACCCTCGCAGGTAAGACCGTCAATGGCACTTGGGCCTACGACAAGGAGCAGGAGGTTGTAACCCTGGGTGTGGCAGGCAAGGAGTTCCACACCCGAATGACCGTTGCAGGAGAGAACATCAACATCCTCTTCAAGGCCGACAAACTCCTCGAACTCGTCAAGACCATCAGTGCTAAGTCGAGCAACACAACCCTCGCAACCATCGGTGCTGTTGCCAAAGCCTACGATGGTATGCACATCGGCTTCGAGTGTGAGAAGGTGCAATAAATCCATTTGCTATTATTAAAAAATTTACATAACAACCTTAGTATTATTAAAGAAATGAAAAAACTTATCGTAGCTTTGTGCGCCTTGGCTGCCGTTTATAGCGCAAGCGCACAGGAGGCTCCCAAACAGGAGGAGGGCTTCCAGTTTACCACTGTGAAGGAGAACCCCATCACAAGCATCAAGAACCAGAACCGTGCAGGTACCTGCTGGTGCTACTCGGCACTCTCGTTCATCGAGGCAGAGCTTCTCCGTATGGGCAAAGGCGAGTATGACTTCTCGGAGATGTACATCGTGCACAACACCTATCTCGACCGCGCCGACAAGGCTGTTCGCACCCACGGCGATGTATCGTTTGCACAGGGTGGTTCGTTCTACGATGTAATCTACGGTATGGAGCACTTCGGCTTGGTACCCGAGGCCGAGATGCGCCCCGGTGTGATGTATGGTGACACTTTGAGCAACCACAACGAGCTCTCGGCAGTGAGCGATGCAGTTGTTGCAGCCATCGCCAAAGGCAACCACCGCCGCTTGCAGACCGACGAGAACGGTCAGCCCCTCTGGAAGAAGGCTATTGCTGCTGTTCACGACATCTACCTCGGTGTTCGCCCCGAGAAGTTCACCTACAATGGCAAAGAGTACACCCCCGCAGAGTTCTACAAATCGACCGGCCTGAACGCTGACGACTACATCTCGCTCACCTCCTACACCCACCACCCCTTCTACGAGTCTTTCGTGTTGGAGGTTCAGGACAACTGGCGTTGGGCACAGTCCTACAACCTCCCCATTGATGAGTTGATGGAGGTGTTCGACTACGCTATCGACAACGGCTACACCATCGCTTGGGGTAGCGACGTAAGCGAGCAGGGCTTCACCCGCGACGGTATTGCTGTTATGCCCGATGTTGAGAAGGCACAGGAACTCAGTGGCTCGGATATGGCACGCTGGCTCCGCCTCTCGCCCGAGGAGAAGAAACTCACCACCAAACCCCAGCCCCAGAAATGGTGCACCCAGGAGGAGCGCCAGGAGGCCTACGACAATTGGGAGACCACCGACGACCACGGTATGCTCATTTATGGTAAGGCCGTAGATCAGGAGGGTACCGAGTACTACTTGGTGAAGAACTCGTGGGGTAAGAGTGGCAAATATGAGGGCATTTGGTATGCATCGAAGGCCTTTGTACGCTACAAAACTATGAACATCATCGTTCACAAAGACGCCCTTCCCAAAACCATCAAAAAGAAATTGGGCATCAAATAGTTCGAAAACCCATTGCGAGGCTCGGAGCAATTCCGAGCCTCGTTTTTTTTACGGGTAGCAGTCAGCGGCCACCCCTTTCTTTTGTTTGCGGCTCGCACCTGCGAGCCCGCGACGGTTGACGGTTGACAATCTTACAGACCTAACCCGCCCTGCGGGCACCCTCCCCTAACTTAGGGGAGGGATTTTCCCTTTTTTGTTCTCGGGTATCTTTTTTAATACTTGCGCCCGTTGGGGCGCACCTTGAACCCCCACTTTACATCGTCGGCGGAGAAGCGACCTCCTTGCGAGGTCGTGGCGAGGGCGGAGCACAAAGGCGTAAAGAAACAAAGACGGCAAATGCTTTGCCCGCGACAGCGTTTGTTTTAGGCTTTGCGCTCCGCACTCCCGCCAGAGATGTCGTGCGTGGCTTTTGCGCCACTTTTGCCACCAAAAGTGGCAAAGAAAAGCGGGCAACCACGTTGCCCGCAATAAAGCGCGGTAGATGCCAACCGCCTGCCATTCGGCAGTCGTGGCAAGACGAAAAAATCGCGGGCATCGAAAAAGACTACCCGCGAACAAAAAGCTGACTGCTGATGGTTGAAGGTCGAAAGTAAAAAAGCCGACTGCTGAATAATTTTCAACTTTACGTTTCCAACTTTCAACTTTAATCTCTATATTTGTGGATTGAATGTGCGCGCGTAAGGCGTGCGCGTGAGAGAATGGACAAATACAACTAACATTATACAATTAATCACATTAAAAATCAAAAAGTTATGAAAATTTCGCACATCGAGCACTTGGGTATCGCAGTGAAGAGTCTTGAAGAGTCGATTCCTTACTACGAGGAGGTATTGGGTCTTAAATGCTACAACGTAGAGGAGGTTGCTGACCAGAAGGTGAGGACTGCTTTCTTCAAAGTTGGTCAGACCAAAATCGAGCTTTTGGAGCCTACTTGCCCCGAGAGTACCATCGCAGGTTTCATCGAGAAACGCGGTGAGGGTATCCACCACATTGCATACGCCGTAGAGGATGTTGCAGAGTGCTTGGCAGAGGCAGAGGCAAAAGAGGTACGTCTTATCGACAAGGCTCCCCGCAAAGGTGCTGAGGGTTTGAACATCGCCTTCCTTCACCCCAAGTCGACTAAGGGTGTTTTGACCGAGCTCTGCTGCCCCGGTTGCAAATGCGAGGAGTAGTTGCAATTCAAAATTTAGAATTCAAAATTCAAAATTGTGGAGGAGTAGGTGAGGTCTTTGGGTGCCCAAGAGAGTATGGTACTCTTTGGAGGGCGCAAAAGGAGATTCAGGGATAAAAAAGAAGAGGCCTCATTTTACTAACGAGCAAAAGTTTTTGGGCGACTTTTCTCCAAAAGTCGCAAAAAGCAAACAACTAAACACTTGAATAGTTCTTTGTAATAGTGGTGACTTTATCGAGCCCCGCTCGACCAAGTCCCCCTCACAGGAGGGGGATTTAGGGGGAGGGTAACACAAAGATACGCCGCAGGCGTTTCACTCATAATTTTTTGTGGGTGGGCGCTAAACATTACATAGAACTAAAAAGGAGCAAACAACTAAACACTTAAAGAGTTCTTTGTAATAGTGGTGACTTTATCGAGCCCCGCTCGACCAAGTCCCCCTCACAGGAGGGGGATTTAGGGGGAGGGTAACACAATGATACGCCACAGGCGTTTCACTCATAATTTTTTTGTGGGTGGGCGCTAAACATTACATAGAACTAAAAAGGAGCAAAAAACTAAACACTTGAATAGTTCTTTGTAATAGTGGTGACTTTATCGAGCCCCGCTCGACCAAGTCCCCCTCATAGGAGGGGGATTTAGGGGGAGGGTAACACAATGATACGCCGCAGGCGTCTCACTCATAATTTTTTTTGTGGGTGGGCGCTAAACATTACATAGAACTAAAAAGGAGCAAAAAACTAAACACTTAAAATTAAAGTAATTTAACAAAAAATTATGAGTGAAATTCAGGATAAAATCGCGAAACTGATTGAGTTGCGCGAGGAGGCAAAGATGGGTGGCGGTCAGAAACGCATCGACGCTCAACACGAGAAGGGCAAATACACCGCCCGCGAAAGGCTCGCTATGCTCTTGGATGAGGGTAGCTTCGAGGAGTTCGATATGTTCGTAACCCACCGTTGCGTGGACTTCGGTATGGAGAAGAGCCACACTTTGGGTGACGGTGTTGTTACCGGTTATGGTACCGTTGATGGTCGCTTGGTTTATGTGTTTGCACAGGACTTCACCGTATCGGCAGGTTCTTTGTCGCTCACTATGGCAGAGAAGATTTGCAAGATTATGGATATGGCAATGCGCAATGGTGCTCCCGTTATCGGTTTGAATGACTCGGGTGGTGCTCGTATTCAGGAGGGTGAAGTCGGAGGCCAAGCGGTCTTAGGAAGACAATACTCAGGAACAACTCCTTGGCTCACAGAACGACATGGCTACGATCCGACTTGAAGATTTGCAAGATTATGGATATGGCAATGCGCAATGGTGCTCCCGTTATCGGTTTGAATGACTCGGGTGGTGCTCGTATTCAGGAGGGTG
>JAZOTH010000035.1:0-27752 GCA_045657545.1 Tidjanibacter sp. | reverse complement strand
GCAAATGCTTTGCCCGCGACAGCGTTTGTTTTAGGCTTTGCGCTCCGCCCTCCCGCCAGAGATGTCGTGCGTGGCTTTTGCGCCACTTTTGCCACCAAAAGTGGCAAAGAAAAGCGGGCAACCACGTTGCCCGCAATAAAGCGCGGTAGATGCCAACCGACTCATCTGCAATGAGTCGTGGCAAGACGGATTTTACAGACCTCACCCGCGCCATAGGCGCACCTTAATTTTCAATTTTCAATTCTCAATTTTCAATTTTATTGCACTATCTTTGCACCTCGGTTAGGTAAAAACACAAAACAACGCAACAATGAAATCCATCAGAGATATTTTCGTAATCGGCAAGGGCCCGTCGAGCAGTCACACAATGGGCCCCAAAAAAGCGTCGCTCAAATTCCGCGATGCACACCCCGACACCGCATCCTTCCGCGTAACTCTCTACGGCTCGCTCGCTGCCACGGGCAAGGGCCACCTTACCGATGTGGCAATAGAGGAGGTGTTCGAGGGTGTGGCACCATTGGAAATCGTATGGCGTCCCCAAGAGTTCCTCCCCTTCCACCCCAATGCTATGCGTTTTGAGGCTCTCGACAAGGAGGGCAACACAACCGACAGTCAGGTGATTTACAGCATCGGTGGTGGCAGTATCGTATGCGAGGGTGAGGAGAACAGCTCCTCCGACGACATCTACCCAATGACCACAATGAGTGAGGTGATGAATTGGTGCAACCGCACAGGTCGCTCCTATTGGGAGTATGTCTTTGAGCACGAGGGCGAAGATATCAAATACTTCCTCATAAACGTATGGCGACATATGTGTATGGCTGTGGAGAACGGAATCTCCAATGAGGGCGTACTTCCCGGCCCATTGAATCTGCGTCGCAAGGCCGCAAGCTACTATGTGCGCTCGCGTGGCTACAAAGATAACCTCCGCACGCGCGGCCTGCTATTTGCCTATGCACTCGCGGTGAGCGAGGAGAACGCCTCGGGTGGTACGATCGTTACAGCACCAACGTGCGGTTCGAGCGGCATTATACCCGCCGTTCTCTACCACTTGCAGCAGGAGTACGAATTTAGCGATTCGCAGATAGTTCGCGCACTTGCCGTTGCGGGATTGGTGGGCTCTATTGTTAAGGCCAACGCCTCCGTATCGGGTGCTGAGGTGGGCTGTCAGGGCGAGGTTGGTGTGGCGTGTGCTATGGCCGCTGCCGCCGCAAGCCAGCTGATGGGTGGCTCCCCCGCACAGATTGAATATGCCGCTGAGATGGCCCTCGAACACCATCTCGGTATGACTTGTGACCCTATGTGTGGTCTGGTGCAGATTCCCTGCATCGAGCGCAACGCTATGGCTGCCGCACGCGCCATCGACGCTCAAATCTACTCCTTCTACACCGATGGCTCCCACAGGGTGCCCTTCGACAGCGTAGTGAAGGTTATGAAGCGCACCGGCCACGACCTACCCTCTCTCTACAAGGAGACCTCTGAGGGCGGACTCGGAAGACTGAAACTCGAATAAAGAAGGGTGTCCCAATGCGGGACACCCTTTCTCTTTTCTTAATTTTGGATTCGATTAGAAGCCTTTGCCGATACCGATGAAGTCCTCAGCTTTGAGGGCTGCACCACCGATAAGACCACCATCTACGTTGGCCTTAGCGAAGATCTCCTGTGCGTTGCTGGGCTTGCACGAGCCACCATAGAGGATAGCGGTATTCTCAGCTGCCTCACCAAACTTAGCGGCGAGTACCTCACGGATGTATGCGTGAATCTCCTCTGCCTGCTCTGCGGTAGCGGTCTTGCCGGTACCGATAGCCCACACGGGCTCGTAAGCGATAACGAGTTTAGCAAACTGCTCTGCGGTAAGGTTGTAAACAACCTCCTCCAACTGTGCCTTCACAACCTCAAAGTGACGCTCTGCCTCACGCTCCTCCAAACGCTCGCCCACGCAGTAGATGGGGGTAAGACCGTTTGCATAAGCCTGCTCCATTTTCTTGTTCAAAGTCTCGCTGGTCTCGCCGTAGTACTCCCTGCGCTCGCTGTGACCGAGGATTACATACTCAATACCGAGCGACGCGAGCATAGCTGCACTCACCTCACCGGTGTAGGCACCTTTTGCCTCTGCTGCGCAGTTCTGTGCACCAACAGCCACACGGGTACCCTTTGCAGCCTCAGCCACCTGCGAGAGGTGAGTGAAGGGAGGGCACACGATAAAGTTTACACACTCGCAAACCTCTGCGCTCTGTGCAATCACATTTTTAACCAACTCCAAACCTTCTGCGGGAACTGTATTCATCTTCCAGTTACCTGCTACAATTTTTTTCCTCATAACTTTTGGTCTAATGTCTAACGTCTAACGTCTAACGACAATTAGAATTAGGCACGTTAATAATTAAATATTTATTGTTGTTTTGTGTTTAAGTATACAATCAAGTTATAAATATTCGACGATATGCGTTCAGCACTATTCTGAATAGTAGAAATATGTTCTTGTTCAATCTGAAATAAGTCTTTCATCAAATAGAGCATACTGCGCACTTCGCCACAACTTCCCTTTGCGATGTTGAGAAATTTTGTGAAATTAGCATCACTTCCAGACTCTGATCCTTCTGCAATGTTGTTCATAACAGATACTGCCGCCCTACGAAGTTGATCTTTGAAACTCCAATCTTTGAGCGATTCGGTAATAGCATAAATATCCTTTACCAACACACGAGCATCTTGCCATACCCTTAACTCCTCAAACCTTCTCATATCGTACTTTGTCTATTATCAAAAAAAGTCGTTTGACGTTTGACGTTAGACATTTGACAATGTTAAACAGTGGGTTCTACCCAATGTTTAACATCATCCATTGTGGGATTCTTTAAGCCGAGTTTGTTCTTCTTGTTGAAGCCGCAGAGGTCGTTGAAGAGCTTGCCTGCGGAGAGTTTTTGGAGCATCTCCACCTTCACAAAGCTCATCTTCTGCAATACGGGAATCCACTCAGCGGGAATACCTTTTTCGATATATTTCTCATCCGAGTCTTTCTGAGAGCCCTTCTCGGGTTTCATCTGGGGGAAGAGAAGCACATCCTGAATGGTCTGCTGACCGGTCATAAACATCGTAAGGCGGTCGATACCGATACCCATACCCGAGCAGGTAGGCATACCATACTCCAACGCCCTCACGAAGTCCATATCAATGAACATAGCCTCGTCGTCACCCTTCTCCGAAAGGCGCAACTGCTCTTGGAATCGCTCATATTGGTCGATGGGGTCGTTGAGCTCCGAGTAGGCGTTGCAAAGCTCCTTACCATTCACGAAGAGCTCGAAACGCTCAGTAAGGTCGGGATTTGAGCGGTGACGTTTGCACAAGGGGGACATCTCGATGGGATAGTCGGTAATAAAGGTGGGCTGAATGAGGTGCTCCTCGCAGTAGGTACCGAAGATAGCATCAATCAACTTACCCTTACCCATCGTGTCATCAATCTCCACATTGAGCCTTACGCAAGCCTCGCGGAGTTGCTCCTCGCTCTGGCCAGTGATATCGTAGCCGGTCTTCTCCTTGATAGCATCGGTCATCGAGAGGCGACGGAAGGGGGCCTTGAAGGAGATTTGGTTGCCGGCAATATTAACCTCATTGGTGCCATTGACTGCCACGCAGACCTTCTCCAACATCTTCTCCGTGAACTCCATCATCCAGAAGTAGTCCTTGTAGGGAACGTAGATCTCCATACAAGTAAATTCGGGGTTGTGGGTGCGGTCCATACCCTCGTTTCGGAAGTTGCGCGAGAACTCATAGACACCATTGAAGCCACCCACGATGAGCCTTTTGAGGTACAACTCGTTGGCGATACGCAGATAGAGGTCTGTGTCGAGGGAGTTGTGGTGGGTGATGAAGGGGCGTGCTGCTGCACCACCGGGGATGGGCTGCAATACGGGGGTATCAACCTCCAAGCAACCAGCCTCGTTGAAGTACTCCCTCATAGTGTTCATAATCTTTGCCCTCTTTACGAATACCTCCTTAACGTGGGGATTCACAATAAGGTCAACGTACCTCTGGCGATACCTCTGCTCGGGGTCGGTGAAGGCGTCAAACACTTGACCATCTTTCTCCTTCACGATGGGCAGGGGACGGATGCTCTTCGAAAGGATGGTGAACTCCTTGCAGTGGATGGACAATTCGCCAGTCTGGGTTATGAATGCAAAACCCCTCACGCCAATGATGTCGCCAATGTCGAGGAGTTTTTTGAATACGGTATTGTAGAGAGTGGGGTCGCCCTCGGGGCACACATCGTCACGACGGATGTAGACCTGAATACGACCTGTGTGGTCCTGCAACTCGAAGAACGATGCGCTACCCATAATACGGCGGCTCATAAGTCGTCCTGCGATGGTGATGTCGGCAAAGTTGCCCTCCTCGGGGTTGAACTCTGCGGCAATCTGACCAGCAGTGGCGGTTACATCGTAGCGTGCTGCGGGATAGGGGTCGATGCCCAAATCACGCAATGCCTGCAAAGATGCCCTGCGCTGGATCTCCTGTTCGGATAGATTGAGATTACTCATAGTGCTATAATATTAATTTTCTTGTTGTTTCCTAACTAACCTGCAAAGATACGGTGGAGAATTGAGAATTGAAAATTGAGAATTGAAAATTACGAAAATTTTTACTTCTCAGGGTGTGATGTGTGCGATACAGGAGCGATTTTTGCAATTTGCAATCACTTTGGCTACCTTTGTGGCAGTATGAAGAGTTTTCGCGACAGAGAATTTGTGGGCAGATGGGGCATTGTCGTGCTCTATTTGTTGCTGTGTGCGCTCTACTTTGCACCCATAACCGCCCCCTACAAAGTCGCCTATCCGCTATCGCTCCTCACCCTTGTGTCACTTTGGGGGCACACTCCTATGCTTTTGTTGGCTCTCGGGTTCTCGGCCCTGGGCGATGTGTGCGGTGCCGAGGGGGCTCTGCTGTTCCAAATCGGAGCTTTCGCTGTGGCACAAATCTGCTACTCCGTATTACTATTCGGCAGGTTGCCCAGACAACCATTCAGAAGGGTTGCGCGGGCATCCATAATGCCCCTTATTTTGTGCGCAATAGCCGTTGTCTGCATCGTTCCTGCCATAGAATTTGTGGTGGTGAAGGTGGCTGTTGTGGCCTATGCGCTGCTGATTGGCTCTATGGCAACACTTGCCACACTCTCCAACTCTTGGAGTGTGCGAATTGGAGCCTATTTGTTTGTTCTTTCGGACTTTATGCTTGCCTATCTGATATTTCTATCCCCCAATGGTGCGCTGATGAATGTATCGCTTGCACTCTACTTTGCAGGCCAACTACTCTTGTGGCTGGGGTTTTCACCACAAAGTTAATATGAATTAGAGAATGTATAGTAATACGAAGTATCATAAGTGTGAAATATTTTGAAATAAAAGGAGCCAATCTCTTGACTCCTTTTATTATGACCTCGTTAGATAAGGTGCGATTTATCGTGTCGTTCAGGTACCCCCACTTAAAGGGAAATGCGGAATTCGGGGTGGTGAGGGGTGCGGGGAATCCAGATGTTTTCGACCGTAAAGACTAATTCCGTGCCGTGTGCGAGGCTGACATTGCGAGAGGTAAAGGGGCGCAGTTCGACGGGGGTGCTGCCGAATGAGAGAACGAAAGTCATCGAGGTGGGGTTGGTCATACGAATCAATCGTGTACCATTGGAACCCTCTCCAACAACTTCAAACCCAACGCACGCCATAAAAAACTTCCTCACAAGAGCCTCCTCGCCCGCCAGAGAGCCGAACGAGTATGCCAGCGTACGGCGTGCCAGAAGCGCCTCTTTGATCCCATCCAAGGTATTCTCCTTTGCCAAGATGAAGGTCATATTGCGGCGGTGCCCCTGCGCAGTATAGTCCATCGCCGTTGTGCCGTGAATGTCGGTATTGGCGGAGATAAAAAAGCCCATCTCCGACGCACGGTCGATGATTGGTGGATAGAACTCCTCGCCATTCATAACCTCAATACCGTCAATCAGCCTTTCGGCATAGACCTGTTTCTCAAACTCCAATATCTCTACGCTCGTACGCACCCACCCGGGGTGGTTGTGCATAATGATTGCACCCTGTTCGCGAGCCTTTTTGATTGACACCGCGGGGTCGGGGTCGTACATCGTATTCACATCCTGCACAAAAAGAGCGTTGTAGTGCCCCACAGTATGCGGATTGCGAGTAATTTCTGCTCCGGGGATAACCGTAATGCCATAATCCGAGGCGGCGGCCATCGCAGCTCTATTTGCCACATTAAGGTCGGCGAGAATAGTGTTACCATCTGATTGTTGGGCATCGCAGGCAAAATAACCTTTCAGGAAGGAGATCATCTCGCCCTCACGAGGGCGCCACTCGATATGCTCCGTGATTGCCAAGACATCCAAGCCATCAACCCATGCTTCTCGCACCCTATATTCAGGCAAGACGCTACCATCGGAGTAGATTGAGTGGGTGTGGAGGTCACTTTTGAGCACCTTATAGCCTCCCACTTCGGGCAAAATGAATTCATTGCGCACCACTTCGTGAGGTGTGGCGTGGCGCAACATATCGACATTGGTTTTGTCCTGATAATATGCCATTTGAGCCATTGCGGTCGCCGAAACCACACACGCAACCACAAGGACAAATAATCGTTTCATCGCGTTAAGTTTTTTTAGAATGTAGCTGTAAGGGCTACGGGATAGTGGTCAGAGATGTATGGCGCACCATAATCGGTATCGCGTAGCACTCGGAACTCCGTAGCCTTCGCATTGCGCAGGAAGATGTAATCGAGTATGCGGTGGTCATTACCCCAGCCGTTGAAGGTTGTGCGGTGATCGCTCTTGGGAGCAACCTCGCGTGCATCGTTGAGAGCCTCCCTCAATGAGCCGAGCGACTCGTTGTCGGGGAGCATATTCATATCGCCTGTGAGGAATACGGGCACACCCTCCGGAATAAGTTCCAACGAACGGCGAGCAACGAGTGCAGCTCCCTCACGCTTTGCCTCTTTGCCAATGTGGTCAAGGTGGGTGTTGAGCATCACAAACTCCTTCTCGTACTTCAAATCCCTAAATCTGGCATATGTACAGGTGCGCTTGCAAGCCGCATCCCAACCATACGAGGGAACCTCGGGGCTCTCCGAGAGCCAAAAGGTGTCCCACTCCAAGAGTTCAACCTGGTCGGTATTGTAGAGAATTGCCATATGCTCGCCGGCCGAAACACCATCGTCACGACCAACGCCTATCGCCTGATAGTTGGGCATTGCATCGAGCAGGAAGGCAATCTGGTCGGGCAACATCTCCTGACAGCCCATAACCGTCGGCACCTCCTCGTGCATCATATTCACCGATGCCTGCTTGCGGTATTGCCAACTATTATCCCCATCGGGGCCACCACTAAAACGGATATTGTAGGAGATAATCTTTATATCCACCTTTGGTGCGCAACCGACAAATGAAAGCGCAGCAAGGAGTAATGCTATAAGTCCGTATTTTTTCATATTGCGTTTGATTAAATAGCGGGGATCCCCACAGTGTGGAGCCCCCGCCATCCTAACTAATCCATTCTATTAACTATCTTCGCTCCAAGTGACTACTGAACGTAGGTCACAACAGTATTCTCGGGTTTGATGAGGTTATTTACAACCTGACCCTCTTTGAGAACAATCGAAGTAAGCGTACCGGCAACGGTGTTTGCATTAACCTCATTCATCACAGGTGCACAGTGGCTCAAATCGAGTGTGGTGAGAGGTGTGTTCTCGTGGCAGAATACCGAAACACAAGCAGGGTTGTTACCCAATACAAGTTCGGTCATATTCACCGAGTTCTGTACCTGAATGTGTTGGAGTTTCAAAAGACCGGAAACATCGAGTTTGGTCAAGCCAAGCATACAGATGTTGAGAGTGGTAATCTCGGGACAGTTCTCGATAACGAGCTCGGTCAAAAGGGGCGAAATGTCGAGGTTGATAATCCTGAGATTGGGGCAGTTTTTGTAGACAGCCTTGGTAACCTCACCATTCCATACAACAGCCTCTGTGAGGTTGGGAAGGTTCTCGAAAGTCCACTCCGAGAAGGTGAAGTCGCAGTTACCCCAGTGGAGAAGCCTTGCGCCACAGTTGTCGTATTTAACGCTCTCGATGGGCTGTTTGATGTCGTGAGCCCATACCTCTGCAAGGTTGGCAAGGTTGCTCAAATCCCAATTCTTAACATTGGACTGTGCAGCATAGATAAACTGCAAGTTGTCGCAGCCCTGAACATTGAGGCTCTCAATAGCACCCAAAGCGATGTCGAGTTTCACAAGGTCTTTGTGGTTGCTGATATCGAGCGAGGTGTAACGACCGCTATTTGCGTAGAACTCAATGAGTTTGGTGTTGTTGGTAACATCGAGCGACTCGAGGGGGTTCTCGCTGATGTTGCAGAACTGCAAGTTTACGCAATCGCTCAAATCAATGCTGGTCATACCATTTACAAATGCGTGGAAGTGGATGAGGTTTGCGCAACCATCCAAGTTTACGGTGGGAAGTGCATTCCAGAATGCCTCAACAACCTCCAAAGCCTCGCAACCTGCAAGGTTGAGCGAAGTAAGGGTAGGCATAAAGTTCACCTTGAAGACTTTCAGGGCTTTGTGATTCGAGAAGTCAATCGAAGCAACTTTGTTGGAGTTCTCGGTGTTGGGGTTGGCGTTGATAGCCACAAACTCAACGAGGTTTGTGAAGTTCTCCAAACCAGAGAACGAAGCAATACCCATCTCGCCTACATTGAGAGCTGTTACGGTGAGAGCCTCGCTCTTAACAATCTTACCATCGGCATTTGCATCGCAGAGGGTGAGCAGGTGAGCGAGGAGTTTCTCGTCGGCAATAGCAATCTCGGGGTCTTCCTCGGGAGTGAAGGAGAGCTGCTCGCCATAGGCGGTACCTACGCTATTGGTTGCAAATGCGCGAACATAGTAGGTCTGACCGGATACGAGGCCTTCCAACGATACGGAGTAGTTGCCGTTGTCATTGGTAGTAACAACCACTTTGGTGTTGTCGGTAGTGGGGTTCTCGGTGGTTGCATAGCAGATACCATACTCGGTGATAGCTGCGCCACCATCGTAACCAACCGAAGCATTTACAACAGCCTCTGTGGTGGTCACATCGGTAACCGATTTGGTGGTAACAACGGGAAGAATTGCGCCTACCGAGAAGGTAACTTCGTTACCATAGGTAATACCATTTACATTGGTGCAATATGCACGAACATAGTATGCGGTACCGGGAACAAGGTCGGTGAGAGTCGAAACATACTCGCCACTGCCGCTACCATCTTTGGTGCAAAAGTTCTCAATAGTGGGGTTGGCCTCGGTGCCCCAGCACACACCACGCGAAGTGATTGCTGCACCACCATCGTGGGTAATATTACCACCCGATTTTGCGGTGGTACCCTCAATCTCTGTAACCTCCGCGGTGGTGATAGCCACATTGGGATCCACCTCTTCTTCGGGTGTACAAGCCACTGCCACAAGGGCACCGGCAAGTGCTAAAATCTGAAATAATTTTTTCATAGCTTTTTTGTTTTTAGTTAGTGTTTGGTTTGATTTGTTATCTCTATTTTGGTTTCTCTTTTTGCGGTTCCTCACACAACCTATCATCGCTGTGTTGTTGCAAATTTATTTCATACCATCCAGACGGGATGCGAGGAATATTTCAAAAAAGGCTAATTTTATTACATAGTCATTTTTTGCCACATCTTATGCATCCCGACACCCTCCTCCGCGGCTATCGGTTGCTCTTGGGTGTTCGACCAAAGTAGTCCTTATAGCACTTGGAGAAGTAGTTGGGAGAGGAGAAGCCGCTCTTGTAGGCAATCTCGTTGATGTTCAACTTTGTGGTTGCCAGCAAGTGGTCGGCGAACTTCAAACGCGAAATGCGCAGATACTCTTTGGGTGCAAGTCCCATCATTGCCTTCACCTTGCGGTAGAGCTGAACACTACTCATTCCAACCTCCTTGCCCATCTCTTCGATGTTGAACTCGGTATTCTCGATATTCTGCTCAACAATCCGCTTGAAATTCTCCACAAACTCCCTATCCGTATCATTCACATCGTTCATACGCATCGAGATGTTGTTATCGGAGAAGTATCGACGCAGGTTGGTGCGGTTATCTATGAGGTTGTGCACCATTGCTTTGAGCAACTTGGCGTTGAAAGGCTTTGCGATGTAGGCATCGGCACCACTATTTACACCCGCAAGTCGTTGTTCGTCTGAGGTGTAGGCGGTAAGCAGAATGATTGGTATGTGGCTCGTCTGCACCATACCTTTGAGCTTCTGTGTGCAGGAGAGTCCGTCCATCACAGGCATCATAACATCGGAGATAATCAGGTCGGGGACAACCGAAACGGCCTTTTCGACACCCTCCTTACCATTGGATGCAGTATGGATGGTGTAGGCATCACCCAAAATGTGACTCACATAGGAGAGTATGTCGGGGTTATCATCAATAACAAGTACCTGCATCTTCTCCCCGCCACTGTTCTCATCGTAGAACTTCACAATCTCCAACTCCTCCGTATCGAAAATATCCGCCTCGGAGCCCTCAATCATAGTGGGCTCCCCAAGTGCAGACTCCGACGACACGGCCTCATCTGCACTCCTCGTCAAAGGAATATCAACATAGAAGGTTGTGCCACAATCCTCTCCGCTCTCAACCCTAATGTCGCCATCGTGCATATTGACAATAATCTGAGTCACTGCCAAACCGATACCGCTACCCTGCCCCACATTACCATCGCTCACCTGATAGAAACGATCGAAGATGAGTTTCTGATTCTCCTCGGAGATGTAGGAACCGCTATTGTAGACTTTGAGCCTTATGCTGGGCTTACCTCGGAGTGTGGCAGGGAAAAGTTCAACCTTAATCACCCCATTCTCGGGGGTGAACTTAAAGGCATTGGAGAGCAGATTGTAATAGACCTGCTCATACTTATCCACATCCAGAGCTATTGCATAGTCGGCATTGGTCATCGAAGAGAAGGAGAACTTGATGAACTTACTCCTCAAAAGACTCACAAACGAGGCGTTCCAACTCTCCACAGCGGAGAGCAGATTGACGGTGCGAATGTTGAGTTTAAGTTTGCCGTTCTCGTACTTTCGAAAATCGAGAATCTGATTCACAAGACGCGAGAGAGAGTCCACATTCTTCTTGGCCAATTGCAGGAAGGATGTGCGTTGTTCCTCAGTCAAGCTATCATCGGATGTAAGCTGCTCCAAGGGCCCCATGATGAGCGACAATGGGGTGCGTAGGTCGTGTGACACATTGGTGAAGAATTGCAGTTTTGCCTGCGTTGCATCTTCGAGTTGGCGGGAAAGCTCCACAAGGCGACTATTCTGCTCCTCTTGGAACTGCTTCTGCCTTCTAATCTGCTCATTCTGCACCGAAAGTTTATCGTTGAGTCGATGCTGACGGCGGAACATAAAGACCATAAGCACTGCGAACATCACCACAACAACAAAGGCCACCAAAGAGAATGTGAGTGCCTGACGTTGAATCTCCACACTCTTGGAGTAGGAGGTATTCTTCTCGTTGAGCAACTCGATTTTCCTCTCCTGCTCCTTGATGTGCACCTCCTGCAACTCCATAACCTTCACATTGGAGGCCGTCACAATGGCAGTCGAAAGGGTTGTTCTTCGCGTCACCTTGCGCCCTGCGAGGATGTCGGATGCGATTTTGAGAATCTTATCCACACCGGATGGGTAGATGAAGGTTGCATCGAGTATCCCGTCGGCCACCATTCCCAAGCCGTTGGTACGGCCCGGCAAGGCATCAATACCGATGAATTTTATCTGCTTTTCAAGCCCCAGTTCCTTTGCTGCGCAATAGGCACCATAGGCCATCTGGTCGTTGTGGGCAAAGACCACATCCACACTCTTTGTGGCGGCGAGGATTTGGAGCATCTGGGTGTAGGAGGACTCCTGCTCCCATTTCGCATCAATCATCTCCACAACCTCAATATCCTCATTGAGTCTTATTGTGTTCTGGAAACCCTGATGACGCTCCGTTGCGGGAGTCGAAGCCATCAAACCCGTAATCTCCACAACGCGGCCACCATCGGGCAACAGCGAATGGACATATTGGCCCACAGCCTGACCAATGTGGTAGTTGTTGGCTCCCACAAAGGCCGAATAGCAGTCGGTCTGAACCTTTCGGTCGGCCACAATCACAGGAATTCCCTTCTTGTAGGCCTCCTCCACGATGGGAGTAATAGCCACAGCCTCATTGGGGCAGATAATCAGAAGATCGACACCTTTATTGATAAGTTCTCTGATGTCGGCAATCTGCTTTTCGGTATTGCTGTCCGAGGTGAGAATCTCTATCTCCATATTGTCGTAGAGCATCGCCTCGCGCAATATATCGTTATTCATCTTATCCCTCCAATCGTCCATCGAACACTGCGAAAAGCCTATGTGCAAACGAGAGGTCTCCGAACCTCCACCGCTGCACGAGCCCAACAGAATCACCGCAGACAAAATCCACAAATAAGTGAGTAACTTCCCTATTTTCATAAAAATGGTTTTTACTTAAAACCTACTTCCTTGTTTTACTATTTCAACTCCTCGGGGAGGATGGGCATTGCGCCACTCTGGGTACATACATACGCCGACACCTCAACCGCCTTGCGATGGGCCTCCACAATCGTTTCTCCCTTCAAGAGCGATGCCACAAAGGCTGCCGTAAAGGAGTCACCCGCACCAACCGTATCCACAACATCAACTTTTGGTGTCGCAAGGAAGGAGCTCTCGCCCTTGCCCCAAAAGATGTGGCTACCGGCTGCACCGCAGGTGAGAATCACCATATCCAGCCCATATTTATCCATCAAGAAGCGACTACCACTCTCGAAATCGCCACCATCATATCCCAACATCTCTGCCACGGTCACAAATTCCTCGTCGTTGATTTTCAAGACATTGCTCTTTGCAAGCGACACCTCAATCGTTTCGCGCGAATAGAAATGCTGACGCAGGTTGATATCGAAGATTCTCAGGGTTCCCTCCTTTGGCATTGAATCCAAGAAGAGGTGAATAGCATTACGCGACTGTTCGGCACGCTGACCAAGTGAGCCAAAGCAGAAAGCAGTAGCCTCCTTTGCCGCCAATGTGAGTTGCTTGCTGCAAGGAATATTATCCCACGCCACACCCTCGCAAATCTCATACGAGGGAACGCCTGCGGCATCAAGAGTTACCTGCACAGTGCCGGTGGGCTCACCAACTCGTGGGGCGATGTAATTCACACCCCTCTCTTCGAGGATGGCGACAATCTCATCGCCCAATTCATCCTCGCCAAGAGCACTGATTGCAAGACTATCAACACCAAGTTGCCCAACGTGATAGGCAAAATTCACAGGGGCACCACCTATTTTCTTACCGGTGGGAAAGACATCAAACAGCAACTCTCCCATACCGACTACAAGCTGTTTTTTCATAACGATTAATGTTCTAATACAGGAAGAATGTTTGTCCAAATTGAGTTGAGAATTCGTGGTGTGTTACCCGAGTGCGACAAG
The DNA here is from genome assembly GCA_045657545.1 of Tidjanibacter sp. Lineage (GTDB taxonomy): Bacteria > Bacteroidota > Bacteroidia > Bacteroidales > Rikenellaceae > Tidjanibacter. The sequence goes on along the minus strand of JAZOTH010000035.1, from coordinate 14,232 downwards.
GCAACCACAACAGCATCCTTCTCGGGGAAGATGATGCAAAATTGTCCCCAAGCACCATCGAACCTCACTGCCCCGTGGCGGCAAAGCCACATCTGGTAGCCATAGCCCTGCTCCCAATCATTCTCAGCTTTCAGGCGTGCAAGCTCCTCCTCGCTACGATTCAGACCGATGGACTGCATAATCTGGGCCGAGGTTGCATCGGCAATCCACTCCTCATTGAGGAGCTGTTTGCCATTCCACACACCCTTTTGGAGCATAAATTGGCCGGCCTTTGCGAGCGACTCAGTGGAGAGGAACAACCCCCAACCACCCGAGTTGTAACCCTCGGGCGACTCTTCCCAAACAAAATCCTCTATACCGAGGGGTGTGAAGAGTTTTCTGTCGAGGTAATCGACCATCTTCTCGCCCGTAACCCTCGAAACAACAACCGAGAGAAGGTAGGTGTTCATACTATTGTAGGCATAGCGCGTTCCCGGCTCAAAGACCATCTTGGAGGCGAGAGTTTTCTGTGCCCATTCATCAAAACCGCGACGGCACTGAGCACTGCTGATGTAGTCCGAGCCGATGCCGGAGGACATTACCAACAGGTCCCACAGAGTCATCTCTTGGAGCCACTCGCTCCTCTCGGCAGGGAGTTCCTCGGGAGTGAAGAAATCCACCACCTTATCCTCCACGGTCAAAAGTCCGTCTTGGGCAGCAAACCCAACAGCAAGAGCCGTAAAAGTCTTGCTTGCCGACCAAAGGATGTGGAGTTCTTCGGGAGTGTGGCCCGTAGACCAACGCTCATAGACAACCTCTCCGTGGTGGAGAATCATCAGGCTATGCAATTCATCGCACGCAACACCCCACACATCGTCGAACACCTGATCTCCGGCCATCTCATAGTGTGCCTGCACCTGCTCCGAGGCGCGAGGCAGCGACCCCTTGCCTCCACAACACGATGTGGCAAGAAGGAGTAGTGGCAAAGCCACCAATATGCAAATACGTTTCATAGTGCTATGCCTTGTTATTTAAGTTTCAACTCTTTCTCAATCTCCTCCAAAGATTTACCTTTGGTTTCGGGGATGCAGAACTTAATGAATAGGCCCGCAGCAAGACTCAATGCCGCAAAGATACCGAAGGCAACATTGGTACCGAGGGTGCTCTCCAACCAAGGATAGAACTGTACGCAAAGGAAGGCGCAAGCCCAACTAATACCTGTCGAAAGAGCCATTGCCGTACCGCGAATGTACGAAGGATACATCTCCGAGGTCACCACAAACATCAAGGGCGAAAGGGAGAGCGCAAAGAATGCAATGTAGGCCACAATGGCGATGAGGATACCTATCTCGCTGGGGTTGGGAATCGAGAATGCCCAAGTAATGTAGCCAAGCGAAAGCACCAAACCTGCACAACCCCACAAAAGCAGAGTCTTGCGGCCAAACTTATCGCAGAGCCAGAGGGCGATAACCGTAAAGAGAAGGTTCGCAGCACCGATGTAGATAGTCTGCAACAGAGGATCGCTACCCGCAATTCCGAGGCTACCCAAGATACCGGGAGCATAGTTAATCACCACGTTGATACCGGTAATCTGCTGGAAGAATGCCAACATTGAGCCGAGGAATACGACCTTGCCGATTTTGCCTTTGAAGAGTTCGGAGAACTTTGCCCCCTTCTCCTTCTTCTCGCCTGCCGAGGCCATAATGGCCTCACGCTCCTCGTTGTCGAAACCGTAGCGCGAAATTGCCCTCTCGGCCTCCTCTGTACGGCCCCTCTGCACAAGCCAACGGGGGCTCTCGGGGAGAGTCAGCAACAAGAGAATATCCACAATTGCAAACACAAGGGGCAGACCGAGCATCAGGTGCCACGACAACTCCATAGGTGCAAAGAGATAGTTTGCGGAATAGGCCACAAGGATACCCACAACCACAAAGAGCTGATAGAACGACACAAATGTACCGCGCAACTTAGCGGGCGAAATCTCGGTGATGTAGGTGGGAATCACTGCCGAGAGGACTCCAACGCCCAAGCCACCAATAAAGCGGAAAACAACAAGTGCAGTAGCACCATTGGAGAGCATTGCGCAGCCCGTTGCCGAGAGAGCCAACAACAGAGCCGAAACATAGAGCATAGGCTTGCGGCCATAGCGGTCACTCATACCGCCACCAACAAGCGCACCCACAAGGCATCCAACCATAAGAGCACTTGCAACAAAACCCTTAGCAAGAGCACTAAGTGCAAACTCTTTTTCGATAATGTCGATAGCACCGGATATGCCGCCCATATTAAGACCTACCACCAATGCACCGAAAGCTGCAACAACAGCATAGAAGGTAATTTTTCTGTTCTTCATAGTAGTTTCTTATTTAGTTATTTTGTATACTTCAAGACGATTGATGGTTGTACTGCCGCCGTGGGAGCACACCGTTATACTATTGTAGGGTTGAGTGGGATAGACTTGGAACGAGACAACCTCCTCGCCACCATTAATGAAACACTCAATGGAGCTGCGATCGACAAACATACTCAACTCCAAAGAGGAGATATTCCTCAATGGCAGGCTCCAAGTGTGGATAAACTTCTCATTGAGATCCACCTTGCCACTCTTACCCCTATTGACGCTCATAGTCTTCTGCACACAGTCGAAGAGCAACTCGACACTCTCTCCCACCTCATTGAAGAGGGTGACGGTGTAGTAATCGGAGTTGTTCGATGTGTTCATATCCACAACAAAAGCACCGTTATTCTCCTCGCAAAGTCTCCTGAAATCGTAACTATCTGCAACAATCACATTTCGGAACGATGCGGCGAGATTTTGCATTGTATTCAGTTCAATACAAGGGGTGGCTGTGAGTACAACATCCCCCTTTGCCGACTCTTTCAGGGCAATCTCGCGTGGTACGGTGTGCATACCGCGATAGTAGGTGGTCGGTTGTTTTGCACCATAACCCACACCGTTGAGCCAACCAATCAGCACCCTTCTGCCAGAGGGCTCGTTCTCCCAAGTGGAGGGGGCGTAGAAATCGGTACCATAGTCCATCAGGCGATAGCGGGGCTCCGTATCATCCGGAATGAATTTATGGCCATCAAACCAACCAATCCAATAGCGAACATAGGACTCGCTTCCTCCGGGAGCCAACACCGACACCATCAACACCCAACGACTCTGCTCGCTGCCATCGACATTGAGAAGGAATAGGTCGGGACACTCCCACACAAAGGCATTGTCGGGGCGGCCCGCATCGTTGAAAGAGCTCTCAAACTCCCACTCCAACATATTGTTCGAGGAGTAGAAATTTATCTTCTTACCCGCACCCAAAGCCATAATCCATCTGTGGGTTGGTGCGTGCCAGAAGACTTTGGGGTCGCGGAAATCGCGCTCCACATCGGAGGTAAGGATAGGATTGCCCTCATATTTTTTGTGGGTTTTACCTCCATCGTGGCTGTATGCAAGGCACTGCGTCTGCCTATCGGGGGCATTGGCAGTGTAGAATGCGAGTTGAGTGCCGGCACCCAAACCCGTATCGTTGCGCTCATCAATAACGCAGCAACCCGAAAAGACAGTTCCATTCTCATCGGGGAAGATGGCATCGCCCATATCCTCCCAATGAATCAAATCACTACTCACCGAGTGGCCCCAAGTCATATTGCCCCAAGCAGAGCCATAGGGGTTGTGCTGGTAGTAGAGGTGGTATTGGCCATTGGCATAAATCAAACCATTGGGGTCATTTATCCAGCCGTAGGGTGCTGTGTGGTGATAGATGGGACGGAAGGGCTCGTTGTACACATAGTCGAACTTATTGGAGAGAGAGATGCTCTCCTTGAATAGTTCTGTGGGCTCTCCGCGGTAGATTACCTCAACCGTGCTCTCGGTGAATTTATCAAGCACAAGAGGCATATAGTAATCCACCTTTTGGCGGGCAGCACGAATGAGAATGTGCTGTACGGGGTACTCCTCCGACACAACATCAAACTCAACTTCGGGGGCCTCATCCTCGATGGGAAGTAGCAGATAGTGGCGGGCGGTAGAGATCTCCGCACGGTAGCCACCCTGCTCCAAAGCCTCGAAACACACCCTGCCACAGTCGCACGAGGTAAGAGCGAAGGTTACGCTCCACACAAGTAGAATAGTTCTTATAAGACGTTTCATGGTTCACTTGTTTTTAAGATATTGCAGGGCTACCCTACTCCAACATTGGTTTCAGTTTGGCGAGGAACATCTCCTCCATTATTTCGTAGCACTCATCGGTAACGTGTACACCATCTGTCGTCAGGTGTGCCGGCAAGCCGTTGGTATTCTTATTCACCAACGCAGTCCAATAGTCCAGATACTCGCACGAGTGTGTTGCAGCATACTCTTTGATGCGGCTATTGAGGTCAATGACAAGCTCCGCCGGACGGATTGCCATATTCCAACCTATCTTGTCGGCGGGCAGCACCGAGCAGAGAATCACCTTACTACCTGCCCTCTTTGCCATCTCTGCCATCTCTGCAATATTGTTCATAATGTCGGCATTGGAGATGTAGCCATCGTTCTGGGCGATATCGTTAATACCGGCCATAATGCTGACAACCTTACCGTTTTTGCTTATCACATCGCTGACAAACCTTTCGCGCATATCACTACTCGTGTGGCCACCAATGCCGGCACTTATAATGTTGTTATCCACAAAAAAGGCCTCTCGTCCTTTGTGCCAGAGCTCCGTAATAGAGTTACCCATCATAACGCAATCCGGATCGTTGTTGGGTTTTTGTGGTGCGGGTTTGATTTCGGGCTTACAAGCTGCCAAGAGCATCATTGCCACAAGAGAAACAATTGCTAATCTTTTCATACTCTTATTGTTTTATATCATATTTCACAGTTTATTTTACTTGGTGGGTGCGGGAAGAAGTGGGCGCAAAACAACCTCCTTACCCGAAGTGCCGACGGGCTCAACACCCATATCGCCATACCAGAATGTTGTCGCCTCGTAGTCGATTTTTCCATCCTCCCAACCCATAATTTCCACATCGAAGCAGATGTTGTTCTCAAAGGGAATTGCATCCAAAAGACGTGTGCGCAGGAAGGCATTGTAGCCGTGCGAAGATGACAAATCGGCCCTTATGGCTCCTCCATAGGGGGTATAGTAGAGAATCAGAGGTGCCCACGATGCGTTGTAGTAGTCCTCCAAGCCTGTTCCGAGGATTGAGGGGAAGGTGTCGTCATCCACCCAGATTTTGGCATCGCCCTCGCCATACCATTTATCGGCGTGATTGAATACCGACAAGAGGTTGCCCACGAGCACACCCCTACCGCCTTTTGCCTCGAAAGTTCTCTCATCAAGACACTCATCGTTTTTGGCGGTCACGGGATTGCCACACTTGCCACAAAGGTGAACATCTGTACGGCTCTGCCACGATGCGTGGAAGTAGAGTGAGTTGTCATCCCAACGGTAATCACCCACCGAGGCCTCCATATCAATTTCCACAGCCTCATTGCCGAGGTTTAGGATTCCGATTTGTGCGCATCTGCTGTATGGCATCTGCCACCAAAGTTGCAGACTACCCTCTGCATCCCACTCCACATAGTGGCACTTCGAGCGGGGAGCTCCCATTCCTGCGGCTGCGAAGTCCGAGAGAGGACACCAAATGGTCTGCTTGCCATCGAAAGAGCCCACAACAACGAGTTTGCGCATACTCTCTCCATCGAAGCGGGAGGTCTTGATTGTGAGGTAGTTCACAACATTCTCGCCCTCGGGAAGAACCAAAGTTTCCTCTTGACCACCGGCAATCAGCATCTTTTTTGTGTGGTTGGCAGTATGGATCTCCTTCTCGGCAAGAGCCTTCTCGGCAGCTGCAATCTCCTCTGCGTAGTCATCCAACTTCTCGGGGTGGAAACTCTCCACCTTGGTACCTTTGGGGTAGCGACGATACTCAATCTGGTAGTAATTCTTATTGAACGACACCACCTCTTCGAGGGTAATTTTCAGCCCTTTGGCAAAGGGTATTGGCAAATAACACGAGCTACCGCCAATCTGCTCTATGGGTTCCTGATAGCTTGTGTGGCTAAATAGCAACTCCTTCGACAGTTTGAGTTCGCTACGCATCATATCGTAGGCAGGCACCACCCAGCGGGCCTCGCTCTCGCCATCAAAATAGAAGCGCAGAGTTCCACGTTTATCCAGAGCCGTTGTCCACAGTCGCACAACGGCACCTGCGCCCTGCTCATCGAAGAGCACCCTCTCCACTCTACCGGAAGGCAGGGTGTCGTAACGCTCAAAACCACTGTAATCATCATTGGCAAACCATCCATCCTGATCGGGTGAAACAGAGCGTCTATCGTGGCTACTCACCATCTTAATAACATATTCGGGGTGGCGTGTGAGGCCCTCTCGGGAGCCCATCTCTTCGAGCAAAGAGCCGAGTGTTACCCTCTCGCAACACCCACAAGAGGCCGCGCTCATCATTAGAGCAACAAGGCCTATTATTTGGGTTAATCTTTTCATCGTGGTTATCGTTTTTCACTATTATTCTTACTATTTAGTTCCAATAGGGAGTGAGCTCCGCAACCGAAAGCGACTCATACTTCACCACACCACCATCGGCAGTCGTGGTGAGCGACTTGTCGCGGTTGGGCGAGAGGCAGAAGACCGTGGAGCTAAACTCGCCATCGTTGGCAAAGACCTCAACCATACCCGTATCAAGAATAATTTCGAGGTCGAGAATACCATCTTTGGGTACAATATTGTTGGCATTGACAGCGTGGCGCATATTGCTACCCGTAACGCCTATGTAGCCATTGGCCGGCATATAGGTGATATTCACGCCATCTATTACAAAGCCAAACTTCGAAGCCGTTGTCTCGGCAAGGTTGATGGATGCCTTGACGTGGAAAGCCACACCCGAAGAGGTAACCTTCTCCTCGGCGGAAATCTGTTTGTCGGTAAAGGTCTGCACATTCGAGCCATAGAGATTCACAATCTCTTCTACGGGCTCTGCGTGGAGGCTGTAACCCTTTGCCGAGGTGTGGAGCGATAGCTCTTTGGGGAAGGCCATCATCTGATCGAAGGCGAGCATTGGGAATACACTACCACCCTGACATCCAATCTGCACAAAGCGACCACCCGGCGCATTTGCAAATGTGTGAGAGGCGTAGAGTAGTTCGCCGTAGTCCTGCTTTTGCAGTTCAGTGATGGGGGTAAATACACCTCCGGAGAGTCGGCCGACATAATAGGTATTATGCACACCCATCAGCACCCAAAGCCACTCACCTGTCTCCTTCACCTGCATTCGCATCAAGTCGGGACACTCCCAGCTATTGGGTATATCTATGCGTGAACGCTCCTGCCAATTCACAAGGTCGGTGGAGGTGAGCAGACCAAACGTATTACCCGCATAGAATAGCACCATAACCCAGCAGTTATCCTCGGGTGACCACACAACGTGGGGGTCACGATTTTCAACCGCCAACTCACCGATGACTGGATTGTTCTCCCATTTTTGGTAGGTAAAACCGCCATCGGTGCTATATGCCAGACAAGTGGTAAATGGCTCACCACTGGATGCGTAGTTATATAGTCCCGCAGCAGTGTAGTATGCCACAATAGTATCGTGGGAACCCCTCGTTACGCCAAGCGTATTATTCTTATCCACAATGGAGTATCCACTAAACATTGCACCCATATCATCGGGAAGAAGCACATCATCCAACTCCTCCCAATGAGCCAAATCGCGGCTAACAACGTGGCCCCAGCTGATGTTACCCCAATCCCTGCCAAAGCGGTTGTGCTGGTATGAGAGGTGCCAAACACCATCCATATAAACCAAGCCACAAGGGTCGTTGAGCCAACCCCTGATGGATGTAAAGTGGGCCACAGGGCGCAGACTCTCGCCATAGAAAGTGGCACTCTCGCCCGGCTCATCGGATTGATAAATGCTCTCCAAAGCGTTGCCGCAAGCGATGGGGCTCTCGCTGTGGATGAATTGGTTGAAGGGGATGAGAATCTCCACACTCTTACCCTTCCATTGACTGCAATTCATATGCACCCAATGATCGGGCACACCATCCGTCAATCGCAAGTCGGCACACAACTCAACCTTACCATCCACCAAAATTCTCATCTCACCCAGGGGCGAATCCGGATCAATGGGGAAGTTGAGGTAATCCTTTTCGATTGCAATTGTGCGGGTTTTATTGGCCGTTGCGGGATCGGGGCCCTGATAGAAGTAGTCCACTTCTATAAATCCCCAAGGGCGGGTAACCCTATCCACAAGACGGATGCAGGCCTGCTTACCAACCCACTCCTTCACATCCCACACGACCTGTTGCATCTTACGCGAGCCGTCACCCATAGCTTTGAGCACCTCCACGCCATCGACCACGAGTGCCGCATAGAGGTTATCCTCGTGACCGCCACCACTGACAAGAAAATTGATGTAGTCGCGCTCGATGGTGAAACTCTGTGAGGTCATCGTACCAATGCCCGCATCGCCATAGAGCCAACCCGTGAGAATGTGTCCACCCTCATAGCCGTAGTTGCCCCACTCTTTGAGTTGCTCCGTAGTTGCAAGTGTCCAACCGAAGGCGTTGCCCTCGATACTCCACTGACGATGGGTGTTGGACTCGAAGTTCTCTATCAAGATACGCGATGGCTTCTGATTGACCGTTGGATCTTCCTCTGGGGTTTCGCACGCAAAAAGAGATAATGCCCAACCTACCAGCATGGCCGCCATTGGTACTATCCTAAATTTTCTTCTCATACAACTCATTTTATTTAACATTGCAACCACCCCGTGGATTGTCCCGCTTGGGGACAATCCACAAAGTGGTCAAAATCAACACAATTCTATTTGCTAATTATTATAGTATGGATTCTGCTTATAGCTTCCGCGCGAGAGTTCAATCTGTGCGCTGGGGATGGGGAGATACTCATCCTTACCGTGGGTAAAGAGAGCCTCGCCCATATAGGGACGATGAGCACGCTCCGCTTTGAAGTATTCGTTCATAACCTCCGCAGCAACACCCCAACGTACAAGGTCGAAGAAGCGGTCACCCTCCATTGCAAACTCAATCTTACGCTCGTGGCGCAGAGCCTTGCGGGCATAATCCTGTGTCCAATCACAGTTTACACCATCCTCATAGAGACCGATTACATACTTGGCAGCATTCTTTGTATTGTCTGTCCAATCCTTAACGTAGGCACTATTCTTTGCCCTCTGACGAATCTGGTTGATAATAGGCAATGCCTCATCCTCGCGACCAAGCTCAATGAGAGCCTCCGCCTTCCAGAGCAGCACATCGGCATAGCGGATGATATCCCAGTTGAGGTCACACATACCGAGCTCCCACATTGCAGGATCTTCGGGCGAGATGAGGTGACGTTTGCAGCCAAACTTACCATAGGTGCCTGCATCCCTCACCCAATTATCGCCATAAGGCTCCGTAGTGTAGGTTTTCCAACGAATACCTGGGCGGCCAATCACAAAGTCCAAGCGGGGATCCACATTATTGGCAAGACCATCCTCACGAGTGATGATGCTCACACTGTTATAGTCATCCAACAGAGGAAGGCCGTTGGCATCGGTACGATAGGAGTTTGCCAGAGTCTGGCTGGGCTGGAAGAAGCCACAACCTGCATATTTTGCCGCGGTGGGTGAGCAGAGTGCATACATCCACGAAGTGCGGTGGAGTGTAGTGCCATCGTTGTGGGAGAACTGAATCTCAAAGACACTCTCTGCTCCATTGTCATAGGCAATAAGGTCGAGGTGCTGGAAGTCGGCAAGCAACTGATATTTGCCTTCGAGTTCGTTGCACAACGAAACAACCTTTTCGAGAATCTTCTTATTGATATTCTTAACGCTGTATGAGTCATCGTGTTCATAGGCACGATAGAGCAACACCTTGGCTTGGAGAGCTTTGGCAGCGTACTTATTGACGCGACCTATCTCCTTTTGGAACTCGGGCAGAAGAGTGACAGCCTCTTCGAGGTCTTTGGCAATCTTGTCCAACAACTCCTCGCGGGTGAACTCCACATTGGAGATTTTCTCATACTCTCCGATGGGCACCTTCTCATCGAAATAGGGGATACGGTTGAAGAGCCTCTGCAAATCGAAGAAGTAGAGCGAGCGGAGGAATTTCATCTCACCAAGACGCGAATCGCGCTCGGGATACTCCTCTTTGGTGAGGCCATTGAGCACGCGGATTGCCGACTGTGCCCTCTGTACCGAAGAGTAGAGATTGAACCACTTGCCATCTATGTGACCATGCTGGGGATATACACCATTGAACACCTCCATTGCGTGGAAGTTTGCGCAGTCGGCAATACCACCACCGCCTTTATATGCAACATCGGAACGAACATCGCTGTAAAGCCAACCATTGCAACCACCACCGAGGAAGGTTTCAAACCAAGCACTCGCGTTGGGAGAGTGAAGGGCACCGTATGCCGAGGTGCAGAGCAACTCTACACCATCCACGGTTGCGAGAGTACCCTCGTTAAGCGTGCCCAGAGGGGGACGCTCCAAGAAATCTTCGCTACAAGCCACCATTCCGATGCTCATCGCGAAAAGACAACCTAATATTTTGTGTGAAATTTTCATCTTCTTTTAGTTTTTAACTGTTTTGCTTCTCTGTGAACATTAGAACGACACGTTCAAACCGAGGGTGTAGGTGCGGGGAATGGGATAGTTGTAGCCCAAAGCCTCGGGATCAACACCGGTGTAGTTTGTCAGGGTAAAGACATTCTGCACCTGCAAATAGATGCGTGCATTCTGAATCATCATCTTGGCACCAATCTTCTTGGGCAGAGTGTAACCCACTTGGAGATTTTTCAGGCGCAAGAAGGAGCCATCCTCAATGAAATAGGTCGAGCCACGTCCCTCGTTGTTGAGGTCTTGGAGAGTCAGAGCAGGAACATCCGAGTCGAAGTTCTCTTCGGGATTCCAAGCATTCAAAAGATTCTTACCGTGGTTACCGAGCCAGAGGTGGAAGAAGTCGGTGTAGAACTTCGAGTTGTTCCAAGCATCCCTCACGATACCCATAAAGAACATCGACATATCAAACGACTTGTAGGCCAGCGCAATGTTCACACCTGCGGTGAGTCGTGGATTGTCCGAGCCGAGCCAGTCGCGGTCCTCATCGTTGATGATGAAATCTTCGCTCAAATCTTTGTAGCGGATACGGCCCAAGCCTTTACCGCTCTGCTCAATACCGTTAATAAGGCTACCCTCGGTCTTGAAAAGGCCGTCGGCAACATAACCAAACCACGAGCCATAGGGCTGACCAACAATACTCTTATCGACACCATTACCGCCACCCCAAGTGTAGTAGATATCATCGGGAAGCGAGGTGATGACGTTTTTGTAGTGCGAAGCGTTCACCGAAATCTCATAGCGGAAATCACCGAGGTTATCGCGCCAAGTTACGATACCCTCAACACCCTGGTTGTTGAGCGAAGCACCGTTGTAGGCATAGGTACCACCCTCGCCAATCACACCGATATAGGGACGGTCGATAAGCATATCATCGGTATCTTTGTTGTACCAATCAAACGAAATAGCCAATCGGTTGTCGAAGAACTCAGCATCGAAACCCACGTTGGTCTGGGTTGTAACCTCCCAACGGAGCGAAGTGTTGGCCGAGCGGTCTTTAATAACGGCTGCGAGAACAGAGTTGTCGGTACCAGCCATATCGTAGGCACCTGCTGTATTGTTGATGGAGAACTTACTATACGAAGCAGCATTATCAATCATATCGTTACCATTCTTACCCCAGCTGGCCCTGATTTTCAACTCGTTGAGCCACTCTACATCGCTCATAAACTCCTCATTGGCAACACGCCAACCCACCGAAACTGCGGGGAAGATTGCCGCTGCATTGTCCTTACCAAAGCGCGAGGATGCATCCCTACGCACCGAGGCTGCCAAGAGGTAGCGGTCTGCGTAGTTGTAGTTCAACTTACCGAACTGCGAATAGGTGGAGTACTCGGTTGCGCCGTGTGAGTTGTTCTGCGCACCCGTACCTGCATTGAGATATTTGAACTCCTCGGTTTGGAGCAGGAAGTCGGTACGTTTGCCGCTCAGGTACTCGGTGCGATAGAGTTTTGCCTCGATACCTGCCAAGAGCGAGAAGTGGTGGTCGTCTATCGAGAAGTTATAGTTGGCAGTATTCGACCAAATCCACTCATACATATAGTTATTATTAACATCAAGCGAGTTGTCGTAGATCACCCTATCGCCCTCACTCCAAGATGGTGCAAAGGTCTTCGAGAAACCGTTGCGATAGTCAATACTTGCATTGGAGCGCAAAACCAGATTTTTAATGGGCTCCAACTCGATAAAGGCGTTACCAAATGCTCGCCAGTTGCCACTCTCGTTATCTTTTGCCTGCTCCAAAAGACGCATTGGGTTATTCATATCGCTCAGCGAGGAGACATAGCCACCCCAATTACCATCCTCGGTATAGACGGGAATCAGAGGGTGCTGGTTGAGCAGAAGTTCGTGGATACCACCGGGAGCCAAGTGCTCGGTATAACGTGCAAGGTTCATATTCTCACCCACGCGCAGGCGGTTATTCAGGAAGCTCCAAGTGTTATTCACCTTGATGTTAAAACGCTTGAACTCGGTATATTTCAACATACCCTTGTCATCAACGTAGTTTACACCCAAGAAAGATGTTGTACGATCTGTACCACTCGAAATCGAGAGGTTGTAGTTCTGCATAAACGAGGTCTGATAGCCGAGGCTCTGCCAATCGGTATCGGAAGCCCTCTGTTTGAAACTCGTGTCGATGTAGTCGGGAATCACCGGGGTCTCGCCACTACCATATACGGGGTGCGAGGGCACAATACCATCATTCTTTGAGGCCTCCCAATAGACCTCACCCCACTCTTGTGCGTTGAGCATTTCGAGTCGGTTGGCTACGGTCTGCGCGGAGAGCTGGGTGGAGAACTCGATGTTCATCCTATCTTTCCTACCGTGCTTTGTAGTGATGATAATCACACCATTGGACGCTTTGGTACCGTAGATTGCTGCCGAAGCCGCATCCTTCAACACCTGAATAGACTCCACATCGTTGGGGTTAAGGATTGTTGAGAGGTGCTCACGAGTCTGCACGCCATCAATAACATAGAGGGGCGAGGAGTCGTTGATTGTTGTGATACCGCGCACCAATACACCATAGGCCACGCCACCGGGGGCACCATTGGTCGAGATATTCACACCGGGGATGCGACCTTGAAGAGCTGTCACCACGTTGGCGGTGGGTACATCCTCAATATCGGCCATCTTAACCACCGAAATAGAGCCCGTAATGTCGGCTTTACGCTCGGTAGTATAACCCGTCACCACAAGTTCTTCGAGCACCTCGGCACTCTCTTGCATTGTGACAACCATACCTTTGGCAGCCTTCACAATGAGAGAGGTGAAGCCCATACTGGAAATTTCAAGGTTTGAACCGACCTTAACCGCAATGGTGAAGGTACCTTCGGAGTTGGTAATGGTTCCGTTGGTCAGGTTGCCAACCTCCACAATAGTGGCACCGATAACAGGAGCTCCGTCAGTGGCGGAAACCACCCTACCGGAAATCACACCCTGTGCCTGAACAGTGGTTGTGCAAAGCAAGACAAACAAGAGCCCTACCAAGAACCTTTTAACAAGTAGAAGTTTGGTTTGCATAAGTTTGTTGAATTAAAATTAAATTAATGATATTTGGTTTATTGTAGTTTTGTCGCAGGTTTCATCAATTGCAAAGATAGCACACCTTGTCAAGGCTTACGTTCAATTTTATTTCAAAAAATGGTGATTTTATTACCGCGTTTTAGGCACACATTTGGCCTCGCGCAAACGCGCGTAAAAAAGAGGTAGAAGATAGTGCGAGTGGGCGAAATATGTCTGTTCCGATTTTCAAATCCCAAAAAATATCCATACATTTGTAGTTTGGCTGGAACAATCTAAATGCAGAGATGACAAAAAAGCGCATTGTAGTATTTACGGGTGCGGGGGTGAGTGCCGACAGTGGCATTGCAACATTCCGCGATAGCGACGGCTTGTGGGCTTCCTACCGAATTGAGGATGTCTGCACACCCGAAGCACTTGTGCGCAATAGGGCACAGGTGGTGGAGTTCTACAATATGCGTCGTCGAGAGGTGCTCACCAAGGAGCCCAACGCAGGACACTACGCCATTGCCGAGCTCGAAAAGTACTTCGACGTGAAGGTCATCACACAGAACATCGACAACCTCCAAAGTCGGAGGCCAAGCGGGCTTAGGAAGACAA
>JAZOTH010000034.1:0-51760 GCA_045657545.1 Tidjanibacter sp. | reverse complement strand
GCTGGGATTCCGAAGCAAGGCAGAGAATAGAATTGCATCGGTTGGCTACACTAAAAGTTTTTGGTAGCACCTTTTTACAAAAAGGTGTCGTAACGACACTCTTGTGCTGGGATTCCGAAGCAAGGCGGTGGTTAGAAATTGCATCGGTTGGCTACACCAAAAGTTTTTGGTAGCACCTTTTTACAAAAAGGTGCGAAAAAGAAAAAGAAGAAAAAAAGAACAAACAACATAAAAAAGGAAAGAAATGGCAAATTTTGTAGAAGAACTCAAATGGAGGGGTATGATTCAGGATATGATGCCCGGCACCGAGGAGCAGCTCGCCAAGGAGATGACGACTGCCTATCTCGGTATTGACCCCACAGCAGACTCGTTGCACATTGGTCACTTGGTGGGCGTTATGATTCTCAAACACCTCCAAAGGTGTGGCCACAAACCCATCGCGTTGGTTGGTGGTGCTACGGGTATGATTGGCGACCCCTCGGGCAAGTCGCAGGAGAGGAACCTCTTGGATGAGGCTACCTTGCGCCACAACCAAGAGGCTATCAAGGCACAGCTTGCACGCCTTATCGACTTTGATAGCGACGCTCCCAATGCGGCTATTTTGGTGAATAACTACGACTGGATGAAGGAGTTTTCCTTCCTCGACTTCATCAGGGATGTGGGTAAGCACATCACGGTGAACTATATGATGGCGAAAGACTCGGTGAAGAAGCGTTTCAATGGCGAGGGCGATGGTATGTCCTTTACGGAGTTCACCTACCAGCTCGTTCAGGGCTACGACTCCTACCACCTCTATGAGGCCTACGGTTGCAAGCTCCAACTTGGCGGTAGCGACCAGTGGGGCAACATCACTACGGGTACGGAGCTTATCCGCCGCAAGAAGGGATCGACCGACGCTTATGCGCTCACCTGCCCTCTGATTAAGAAGGCCGACGGCACCAAGTTTGGCAAGACCGAGAGCGGTAATATTTGGCTCGACGCACGCTATACCTCGCCCTATAAGTTCTACCAATTCTGGCTCAACGTGAGCGATGAGGATGCAAAGAGCTACATCCGTATCTTCACCTTCCTCGACAAGGCAACCATCGACAACCTCATTGCCGAGCACGAAGTTGCACCCCACGAGCGCAAGTTGCAGAAACGCTTGGCAGAGGAGATTACCGTGATGATTCACTCGCGCGAGGAGTACGAGAAAGCGGTGGCTGCAAGTGGTATTCTCTTTGGTGCCAATGCAGGCGAGGCTCTGAAAACCATCGACGAGCAGACCTTCTTGCAGGTGTTTGAGGGCGTGCCCCAATACAAGGTTTCGGCCGACGAACTTGCCGAGGGTGTCGATTTTCTCTCGCTGTGCGTGGAGAAGGCCCCCGTGTTCCCCTCGAAGGGCGAGCTCCGCAAACTCATTCAGGGTGGTGGTGTTTCGATGAACAAGGAGAAAGTTGCAGACCCCTATATGGTTGTAAACAAAGAGAACCTCATTGCAGGTAAATATATTCTCGTTCAGAAAGGTAAGAAGAATAACTACATCATCATTGCAGAGTAGATGAGGAGGTTTATTTTGGCATTAGCGACACTTTTTGTGTCGCTAATGTCGTTATATGGAGGGCCCACAGAGAGAGTGCGAGAACGCCTGAGAGCCCACGTCGAATACCTCACGAGTGAGGAGTTGGCGGGACGTAAGGCCGGTGGCGCGGGGGGATACCTTGCGGGTGAATATATCCGCGAGGAGTTCGCTACGCTGGGGCTCGGCACATTCGAGCGTGTGGATTACTTCCACCCCTTCACAACGGCACTCCACGATGGAGTCTTCCGCAATGTCGTGGCACGCATTGAGGGCCAAAAACCTCGCTCCTACATCGTCATTGGTGCCCACTACGACCACCTCGGTGTCTATCGCAAGGGTGAGGTTTTTGTGGGAGCGGACGACAACGCCTCGGGCGTAGCCACACTTTTGGAGGTGGCCCGACTCTTTACGATGATGAACTACAAACCCACCCACACACTCATTTTTGCTGCTTTCGATGCCGAGGAGATTGGACTCTTGGGCTCCCAAGACCTTGCTGCGAGATTCCCCGAGGGGAGCGTCAAGGCAATGGTAAATATGGATATGGTTGGGCGATTGAACGACGGAGAGCTTCAAGTAGAGGGTGTTGGCACCCTGCTCGGAGCCGAGGAGTTGGTGGCCAACTTGGCACAAACCCACAACCTCGCGGCCAATGGGTGTAGGTTTGAATGGACACCTCTGGTTGCCACCGATACCGACTCTTTCGCCAAGCGCAAAACACCCACACTCTCGCTCACCACGGGACTGCACAAGGAGTATCATAAGCCCACGGATAGAGCGGAGAAGATTGATTATGAGGGTTTGGAGCGAATAGCCCTCTTCACCACCGACCTCATCCGCGCCATCGACCAACGAGAGGAGATTGCCTCCTCCGGCAAGAGAGCAAGAAAACACCGCACGGGCATCAACTGCCTCGAAGTGGGGCTACTGTACGCCTTTGGCAACACCCGACAATTCTATCCCGAAGAGGGTGTGGAGAGCCAACAGACAAAGGCTTGGACTCTTGGCCTCGGAGCCCTCTACTCGCTCCGAAATTTGGCCTTCCGCAGTGGCTTGTACTACTCTGAGGGGGCGCTAACTCTTCCTCTGGAAATTATGGTCAAGAGTGCGGGCCGACACTGCGGATTTGCAACCATTGGTGGCTATTGGACCCACACACTCTCACCCCAGACCGCCACACCCGCACCTCTTCGCAATGAGGTGGGCCTCTCGTGGAGTTTGGGTGGAAGGATTGGCGACCTCTCCATCGAGGCGACCAACCGCTATGCCCTCACCCCCGCATCGACAACCACCCCACAAGCACTCAACCGCACAACATTCTGCACGTTGGGTTTGTGGTTTTAAGCTCCCCGCACAGAGGTATATCTACTACACAAATTGGGGTTGAAGACGACTCTTCAACCCCAATTTTTCTTCGATTGGTATCTTTTAGAAGTACTTAACCTCCTTGCCTGCGATTGCCGAAATCAGGCCATTGGCGAGGGAGCTTGCACCAATACGCCAAAGGGCGGGCGAACACCACTCTTTACCCAGAATCTCCTCGACAATAGTGTAGAAGAGGGCAGCCTCCTCTGCCGAGCGGATACCACCTGCTGCCTTGAAGCCCACCTTACGGCCGGTCTTCTGGTAGTAGTCGCGGATGGCGGTACACATCACAACAGCAGCCTCGGGAGTTGCAGCAACGGGAATCTTACCTGTGGAGGTCTTCACGAAGTCGGCACCAGCAAACATCGAAAGGAGCGAAGCCTTACGGATGAGTTCGGGGGTTTGGAGTGCGCCACTCTCGATGATTACCTTGAAAACAGTATCCTCACCTGCCTCCTCGCGGAGCATAGCTATCTCATTGGTCATAGGCTCAATGTCGCCTTCGAGCATCTGGCCCACATTGATTACCACATCAATCTCATCGGCACCATTCTCCACGGCCATCGACACCTCCAACATCTTCACCTCCATAAAGGTCTGCGATGCGGGGAAGCCACCAGCCACGCTGGTCACCGCAATGTCGGTACCCTCCACGCCCAAGCCTACAACATCCACAAACGAGGGGAATACGCAGATGGATGCCACGTTGGGAATCTCGGGGTAGTGGTTTTGGAACTCCACAGCCTTCTTCACAAACCTACCCACCGACTGTACCGAGTCTTTCTCGGTGAGGGTGGTAAGGTCTATGGTGCTGTAACAGAGCTTATAAACCTCTGCATTTTGGTTACGAGCGGATTTCTCGCGACAGTCGGCAACAACCTTTGCCACCTCCTCCTCGCTCATTGCGGGGCCGTACTCGGCAAGTAATTTACTATACTCCATAGGGGTTTATCTTTATTGGTTACATTAATCTCTTTCCGAAAGGTTCTCAAAGGTAGTAATTTTTTTTGAACCAATCGCAAAAGGGGTGCCCAAATTACCTTTTAGCCTCCGAAAATGGAAGAGTGCGCAGCACCAAAGCTGAGCGTGAGCCCACGAGTCCAATACCACCCTCGATATTGCTGTGGATTTGCACGGGCTCCGAGATGAAGTTGTCGCTCTCTGCCAGCTCCACAGAGCGCAGATATTTGTAGAGATTATCATCTATCTGCCAGCACTCAACGCGGAAGATTGGTTCCTCGACACCCTCCTGCTCCAAGAAACCGTAGGTCATAGTCAGGGGATAATCCTCCTCTCCGTCAATCAGCGAATCGTCAAAGACAACATCTGCACCAAGATGTCTTGTGGTGCCCAAGAGGTCCTCAAACATTTCATTCGTATCAGCCCCCGTAAAGACAATCTCGTTGTCATACCCAAACCACCTTTCGTAGTAGTACAAATTGCCGTTATCATCCGAGGGCATTTGCAATCTCACATAGCCGTGCAACAAATAGTAGTTGGCAACGCCTGCCTCATCCGTAATGGGACAATATACATTGCCTTTGATGGTGCTACTACTGTACTCATCCTCCTCTTGCGGGCTGATGGTTGCCGAGAGGTCACCCGTATGGGCCTTTTCAGGGATGATGGTCTTGCCCCTCACTTCACCCTCGAAGTTTTGATGTCGGGCCCTAATCTCAACCTCATCTCCCGAAGAGCAGGTGTGCTTGCCCTCGTAGTAGTGGTGGTTGATCGTCTCTGTATAGACGTAGTCACCAACAACCTCGGTGATAACCTCATCATAGTCCACCTCTGTGAGTCGCTCCACAAACTCTCCATCCACATAGAGTTCCACCTCGGCACCCGTCTGTTTGGTGGGGATGGTCTCATCGAGGATAAAGACACTATTGCTCAAATGGACTCTCACGGGCTCACCTGCGGTCACAACCGAGTAGAGCACCATCTGGGGCTCCATATATTCTCCCTTGAACTCCACAATCGTTTCGCAACCCACAAATGCAAGGGTTGCAACAAACGCAAGGGCTATATTTCGAAACATTCTCTTCATAATCAATTAGAATTTATAGGAGTAGGTTAGACTTGGAATGATGGGGAAGATGGTGACCTTCTTGAAGACCTTGACCGATTTTACCACAAGACCGCCCATCTCATCGGTCGTATACTCCACCTCCTCGCTGGGGTACATCAAGAAGGGGTTCATACTGTTGTAGGCATTGTAGACACTGATGTTCCAAGTCCTCGTGCCATACTTTTTCTTCTTGTGGAAGCTGACGCTCAAATCCAAGCGGTGGTAGGCATCGTAGCGGTAGTTGTTGCGCGAGGGGATATACTCCAAGTTACCACCCACATTATAGTGCGAGCCAACAAGTAGGAAATCCTCGGGCAGCGATGGGTAGTGTTGAAGTGCAAGTGTCGCGCAGTTACCCGAGTTATATACCCACGTTGCCGAGAGGTCTATATTGTCGGTCAGCTGGTGGGATATTGTGATACTCAAATCGTGACGACGGTCATACTTCGCGGGGAATGGGCGACCGCCATTGAGTGTCTGTCCGGGGCGGTCAAACAGACGCATAGCCTTTGCCCAAGTGTAGCCAATCCAGCCCGTGGTGCGACCAACGCTCCTCTGCAAGAGCACCTCCACGCCATAGGCCCATCCGCGGCCCATACAAACCTTATCCTCCCAACCCGAGGTGGTGGTCATCAACGATGCGCCATCCTTGTACTCCAAGAGGTTGTCCATTGTCTTGTAGTATCCCTCCACCGAGATGTCGAACAAGCCGGGGATGTCATAGAATACACCTGCCGACACCTGCGAGGAGTTCATAGGTTTGATACGCTCCGTAACGGGCACCCAGAGGTCGCTGGGGAGCGAAATGGAGTTATTGGAGAGCAGGTGGACATACTGCGTCATATAGGCATATCCCGCCTTGACGGAGAGGTTGTCGGCCAGAAGCATTCGGGCACTCACGCGGGGTTGCAGCGAGTGGTAGAACTCGCCACCCACCAAAAAGCCCGAGTAGTTGAGGCCCACATTGGCGTGGAAACGCTCGCCGAGCGAGAGTTCATCCTCAACGTATGCCACCATCTCGTGGGCACGAATCACCTTGTCGCCCAGCATTTCATCGTGGGTAAAGAGTGTATCGACCTTCTCGCCCGTCTCGGGGTCAGTCATATTAGCCCCTATCGAGGTGCGGGCCACCGTAACATCGGGGTTGAATTGGTGATTGACATAGGAGGCTCCAAAGCGCACATTGTGCTCCGTGGAGGGCATCCAGCTCATATCCACCTTGGCGGTCACATCGCCAATTCCGGAGTTGGCACCCAGATAGACCTCAACATTTTCCGAGCCCTGTTTATCCCGAAACGACATCTCGGTACCCGCTCCGAGGTTGTTGCGATAGCGGGTGTAGGTCACCGATGCATCCATAAACAATCGTGGTGACCAAACGTGATTCCACCTGGCCGAAGCGACCATATTACCCCACTTCCAATCCATTTTGAGCCTTGTCTCCTCCGAGTATTCATCCCTATGGGTATACTTTTCGCGCATATTGAGGTAGATGGCATCATCACCCGAGTAGAAACTCAAATAGAGGCGGTCGCGGTCGGAGAATGTGTGGGTAATTTTGGCGTTCAGGTCGTAGAAGTAGTATCCGCCATAGGCCCTGCCATCATCCAACATCTCGTTGGTAAGTCCCATAATCAAGGGTGTGGTCAGCAGGTCGCTATATGTCCTTCGGTAGGAGATATTGAACGCCGTCTTTCCCTTCCAAAGGGGGCCTTCGAGGTTGATTTTGGAGCTTATCACACCCACACTCACATTGCCGTGATAGGCGTAGAGGTCACCATCCTTGGTCCTCACGTCAATCACCGACGAAAGGCGACTGCTAAACCTTGCGGGGAAGCTACCCTTGAAGAGCGTCACACTCTTGATTGCGTCGGGATTGAATGCAGAGAAGAAACCCATCATATGATTCACGTTGTAGATGGGGACACCATCGAGCAACATCAGGTTCTCATCCTGACCACCACCCCTCACATAGACACCCGAGGAGCCCTCGGAGCCCGCCTGCACACCCGGGAGGAGTTGTAACGATTTGAGCACATCCTGCTCTCCAAAGAGTGTGGGGGTGGATTGAATCTGTGCAATGGGCACCTCTATGGCTCCCATCTGGGCACTCAGCGCGCCACTATGTCGTCTGTCGCCATAGACCACTACCTGCTCAATACCCACAGCGGGTTCGAGCAGGAAGTTCTGCGTCATATCGCCCTTCAAATCAAACTCCCTAACCATTGGCGCGTACCCCACATAGGTAATCTCCAACCTCACACGCCCTTCGGGAAGGGTTAGCGAGTAGAAACCATACTCATTGGTGGCTGTTCCGAGCGCAGATTCGGAGTCGTAGAGGGTGGCTCCGAGGAGTCTTTCGTGACTCACAGAGTCCATAACCGAGCCACTGATTGTGTGTCGTTTTTGTGCCGACAATGGAAAAGTTAAACAAAGCAGCACACAGAGAAAAAACAGTTGGGGAAATCTCGTGTTCATATATATTAATAGGTATAAGATTCGAGGGTTTTACCAAAGAGGGGGTGCTACGCAAAGATAATGAATTTTTTTGTAAATTTTTCCTTAATTACGCAAAAATCATCAGCCTTGCGGAGGGGTATAAAACAAGCGGACTCCCACACTTGGGAGTCCGCTCATCTCTAATTGGGGCCGAGCAACAATATCATCGCCCACCCCTCGTATTGTATCTACTACAACTCTACGGTTTGGAGCAACTCGTAGAACTCGATATCGTTCTGAGCCTGTGCTTTCAACTCGGGTTTAGCAGCAACTGCGCTCTTCAAGTAAGCAGCAGCCTTGTCTGCATCACCCTCGCGGTTTGCGATGATAGCGCGAACATAGTCAGCCTCTGCACCCTTAACATTGGCGATAGCAGCCTTAGCAGCCTCAATGTCGTTGTCGCAAAGCTCTGCAATTGCGAGGTTGTAGCCGGTGAGTTTGGTCTTAGCCTCCTGATAGTTACCCTCTGCCAAAGCGAGAGCACCCTCGGTAGCCTTCACAGCCTCTGCATCAGCACCAGCGAGGTACTTCTTAGCGGTTTCGAGGTCACCCATTGCGAGCGATACTGCTGCAAGGTTACCTGCAACTGCGGGCTCAGCCTCTGCCTTCTCAAATGCAGCCTTTGCACCTGCGAGGTCGCCCGACACAGCTTTGTAAACACCGAGGTTGTTGTATGCGCGAGCGTCACCATATTTGTTAGCAGCCAACTCATAGATAGCAACCTTCTCAGCCACGTTGTTGGTGAGAGTAGCTGCGTGCAAGAGGTGCTCAACATCGAGGCAGTCGCAACCTTTCTTTGCAGCTGCAAGAATCTCCTCGTCGGTCAAACCTGCGTAGGTAGCCTCAACAGCAAAGCGGGTACGACGCAACTGGGGAAGAATCTCCTCTGCCAATACTTTGAACACTGCGCTCATATTCTGAATCTCCTGATCGCGCTCAACGGGCGAAGAGTACATTTGGAGAACATTGAGAATGAGGTCTTTGTCCTCGATGTCGGAGTTCTCAACCAAAGTCTTGAAGCCGTCCCAGTCCTCGCCATAGGAAGCGATCTCGTAGTTCAAGCCCTCAACACCTTTGAGCTGTTTCTTGATAGCCTTTGCACCGGTTTTGCTACGCTGCTCCGAGAGTTTGTTGTTGAATTTCTCGGGACCATCGGGCGAAGCATAACCCGAAGCATATACGTTACCAAGAGTTGTGCGCTCTGCTACGCTGTTGGCAGCAACGAACTCTTTGAAGAGCGAAATCTGCTCTGCGGTGAGCTGGTTCTTGCGAACATTCGAAGAGTTGATGAGGTATTTAATCTCAGCCTCAGCACTCTTAACCGAGCTGCGCTCGAAGTTAGCCTCCGAAACAGCATAGTTACCATTGTTGGCGGTAGCAACCTTGCCATCAACAACCTCTACCTCCTCAACAGCGGGCTGGCTAACTGCGGAAGCAGCACCAACACCCTGTGCCAAAGACTGAACTGCACTGATACCCTTTGCAGCAGCGATGGTAGCCCAAGGAGCAAAATCGGGAGTCTCTTTGCACTCGTCAAAGCATTTAGCCTCGATACGCAACTCCAAAGTACCTACAACAGCCTTGTTGAAGGGGAAGGAGATGTGCTGGGTGTAGGAACCACCCTCGAAACGGCTGATTGCAGTGTAGTTACCCACAACATCCTCACCTTGGAGGTATTTGGGAGCGCAAGCAATCTCCTCTGTGCCGTAAACGAACACGGGAGTGATCTTCAAGATAGTCTCCTCGTTGAAGAACATCTCGGGGAACGAAACGGTAAGGTCAGCCTCCACGGTAGAACCTTTGAGGGTCAAAACCTCGGGGGTGCAGGTCACCTGAATCTGATCCTGCTTCTTCTGCATTTTCTCATAGCACTCGCCACAGCCAACCAACATAGTTGCAACCATCGAAAGTACCAGACTTACAGTTACAAATCTTTTCATAATTCTTTGTTTTACTGATGTTTATTTATTGTTATTATTAAAATTCGTTTCACGAATCCCTCTTAGTGCCGATAGTGGTTTAGCCCGGAAAACACCGTTCTACACCACTATACGACTAACAAAGATAATGCTTTTTTCAAAAAAAATATTTTTTTGCGGTAAAAAACAGCGATTTAGCACTATTTTTTCTCCCTGCGCTCGTGGCGGTGGCCACCCTTGCGGTCGCCCGAGTGCTCACCTTTGGGGCGTGCGGGACGCTCGGCGGGCTCTACATAACCCTCAGGTTTGGGCAACAACACCTTACGCGAGAGTTTGAGTTTGCCGGTTTTGGGATCGCTACCGATGAGTTTAACCTCAATCATATCGCCCTCATTAAGACCGGTCTCCTCCATTGTCTCGAAGCGTTTGTAGTCAATCTCCGAGATGTGCAAGAGAGCATCTTTGCCGGGAAGAATCTCAACAAATGCACCAAAAGCAACAATCGAGCGAATCTTACCGTTGTAAACCTCGCCAATCTCGGGAACAGCTACGATGCCTTTGATGCGGGCCAAAGCTGCATCCATACCCTCCTTGTCGTTACCGAAGATATCAACAATACCTTTGTTGTCCTCCTCGGTGATGGTGATGGTGGTACCGGTAGTCTTCTGGATATCCTGAATAACCTTGCCACCGGGGCCGATAACAGCACCAATGAAGTCCTGAGGAATGGTAATCTGTACGATGCGGGGAACGAAGGGACGGAAGTCCTCCCTGGGCTCTGCGATACACTCGGTGAGTTTGCCGAGGATGTGCATACGGCCCTGACGAGCCTGCTCCAACGCCTTAGCCAAAACCTCATACGAAAGGCCATCAACCTTGATATCCATCTGGGTTGCGGTGATACCATCGGCAGTACCGGTAACCTTGAAGTCCATATCGCCCAAGTGATCCTCATCACCCAAGATGTCCGACAAGATTGCATACCTATCGCCCTCCGAGATAAGGCCCATAGCGATACCCGAAACGGGTTTCTTCATCTTCAAGCCCGAATCCATAAGTGCCAAAGTACCGGCACATACGGTTGCCATCGACGACGAACCGTTGGACTCCAAAATATCGCTCACTACGCGAACTGCATAGGGATTCTCCTCGCCTACGGGAACCATAGGTTTGAGGGCCCTCCAAGCCAAGTTACCGTGGCCAATCTCGCGACGCGAAAGGCTGCGTGCGGGCCTTGCCTCACCGGTCGAGAAGGGAGGGAAGTTATAGTGAAGAACGAACTGCTCGCTACCCTGTGCGAGTACCTCGTCAATCATCTTCTCATCGAGTTTGGTACCGAGAGTTACGGTCGAGAGCGACTGGGTCTCACCACGAGTGAAGACTGCCGAACCGTGTGCGCAAGGAAGAACGCCAACCTCGCACCAGATGGGGCGAATCTCGTCGGTCTTACGGCCATCCAGACGCTTACCCTCGTCGAGAATCATATTCCTCATCGCCTTCTTCATAACCTCATCGTGGAAGTAGCGGTGAATCATACCCTTCTTCTCATCCAACTCCTCCTCGGTGAACTGCTCGCAGAACTCTGCCTCCAAAGCCTCAAAGGCCTCGCTGCGCTCGTGTTTTGCGCTACCTGCGGTTGCGATTGCGTATGCTTTATCGTAGGTCTCGGCAACAACTTTTGCTTTGAGCTCCTCGTCATTTACCTCGTGGCAGTACTCCCTCTTAACATCCTTGCCAAGCTCTTTTGCAAGCTCAATCTGTGCCAAGCACTGGGGTTTGATAGCCTCGTGAGCAAACTTGATGGCCTCCAACATATCTGCCTCGCTAACCTCCTTCATCTCACCCTCAACCATAAGGATGTTGTCGTAGGTTGCACCAACCATAAGGTCGATATCGGCATCTTTGTTCTGCTCAAAAGTGGGGTTGATGATAAGCTCGCCATTCACCCTTGCAACCCTCACCTCGGAGATGGGGCACTCGAAGGGGATATCCGACACTGCAAGGGCTGCCGAAGCGGCAAGACCCGCGAGTGCATCGGGCTGAATATCTTTTGCAGCCGAAATGAGGTTTACGGTAACGAATACCTCAGCGTGGTAGTTCGAGGGGAACAAGGGGCGCAATGCGCGGTCGATGAGCCTTGCTACCAGAATCTCGCTATCCGAGGGACGAGCCTCACGTTTGAGGAAACCGCCGGGGAAGCGACCTGCTGCTGCATATTTCTCGCGGTACTCTACCGAAAGGGGCATAAAGTCGCAATCATCCTTTGCATCCTTTGCTGCCACCACGGTAGCAAGCAACATAGTGTCACCCTGCTGAACGATTACCGAACCGTCAGCCTGTTTGGCATACTTGCCAGTCGAAATGGTAATCTCACGCTCTGCGTCAAGCTTGATTACCTTCTTGATTTCATTGTAAAGCATCTTTTTTCGTCTAATATAATTGCATCCAAAAATGTGATTTCCAAACACAAAGCAAAGGCAAGTACCAACTTTTGGAACATTGCCTTTGCTATTGCATCTCTCCGTTTGTGCAGATTACTTACGGATACCGAGAGCCTTGATGATAGCCCTGTAACGCTCGATGTCTACACGTTTGAGATAGTCGAGCAACTGACGACGTTTACCTACAAGACGAAGCAATGCACGCTGGGTGCCGTAGTCGTGACGGTTCTGTTTCATGTGCTCGGTAAGGTGGTTGATACGGTAGGTAAAAAGTGCCACCTGGCTCTCAGGCGAACCTGTGTCTACTTTCGAAGCACCGTACTGACCGAAAAGCTCCTGCTTTTTCTCTGCGTTCAAATAACTCATTTTGTTTTGAAATTTAGTTATGTTCCACTTTACGACGAATCCGCCTTATCGAATCTCGCCAAAGCGTGGCGCAAAAGTACGCAAAAAATTCAAAATTCAAAATTCAGAATTCAAAATTTTTTGATTTTTAGTGATTTATGGCTCTTTTTTGACTTCCGAAACACCCTCATTCCTCCTTCGTGCAAAAATCATCCATTTTCAATTCTCAATTTTCCATTCTATCTTTGTATTATGAAATCGTCGAAACTCACACTCCCTCTTTTGTTGAGTGCCACAGTGGTGGCACTCATCGTTGTGGATTGCCATCGCAAGCCCACACCCAAAGTAACACAACCCTCTGTAACTCTGCGCGGTGAGGCTCTCGGCACCATCTACCAGATAACCGCTGTGGGCTCACTCCCCGATAATTTCGGCACACGCCTCGATTCGCTCTTCGCACTCGCCAACAGTTCGATGAGTATTTTTGACCCAAACTCACTTCTCTCGCGCATCAACCGTGGGGAGACCAATGTGGCCGACGACCACATCATTCATTGCATTGAGATTGCGCAAAATGTGAGCCAACTATCCGATGGAGCCTACGACATAACCATTAAGCCCCTTGTGGAGGCCTTTGGCTTTGCGGGCAAGAATCCCGACTACACCATCAACATCGACTCCCTGCTCAACTTTGTGGGCTACGAAAAAGTCACCACCGATGGAAACACCATACACAAGAGCGACCCTCGCGTGAAAATCGACCTCAACTCCATAGCCAAAGGCTACATTGTGGATTTAGCAGCCCGATTGGTGGAGAGCACGGGGTGTGAAAATTACTTGGTGGATATTGGTGGCGAAATCTACTGTCGAGGCACCAATCCTCGTGGCGAGAGGTGGGGTGTCGGCATCGAAACCCCCTTTGAGGGCAATTTTTCGCTCACGGGCGAACACATTACAACCATTGTCAGAGTATCGGAGGTGGGTATGGCCACAAGTGGCAACTACCGCAACTTCCGCACCGACTCCGAGGGAAACAAATACACCCACATCATAAACCCACGCACGGGAGAGAGCACCACATCCTCACTCCTCTCTGCCACCGTTTTGGCGGAGAGTTGTGCGCTGGCCGATGCCTACGGCACAATGTTCATAGCCCTCGGCTTGGAGCGCTCCTTTGAGGTTGCCGAAGAGGCGGGTATTGCCGCCCTCTTCATCTACGACGACGGGGGTAAGATGAGGGTTGAGAAAACACAACCCTTCAAACAGAGAGTTAAGAATTAAATAGCCCACTCCAATGGCGCACCTGAATTTTCGAGTGTAGATAGAACATCGCGTGCGATTTGTGAGGCGAGTTCAAGGCTTGCGAAGGGCGAGGATGCGCAGTTTGCTGGACGCAAATGAGCAATCCGAGCACAAGTATAACACAGAAATCGCCCACAAGGCGCAGGCGCCGGTAGAGTGACACACAAAGTTTTAACATAGAATATGACCAACGAAGAGATAAAGATTTTGCAAGGACTCAACCCTGCGCAGGAGGCGGCGGTGAGGGACTACAACTCACCTTCGCTCATTGTGGCGGGTGCGGGCTCGGGTAAAACCCGAGTGCTTACTTGTCGCATTGCGTGGATGATTTCGCAAGGCATCGCCCCCCACAACATTATGGCCCTCACCTTTACCAACAAGGCAGCAAGGGAGATGAGGGAGCGTATAACCGCAATGGTGGGTGAGGAGCGCAGTCGCTACATCTGGATGGGCACCTTCCACTCCATTTTCCTCAAAATCCTCTACAAAGAGGTGGATAAAATCGGTTTTCAACCCAACTTCACAATCTATGATACGGGGCAGAGCGAAACCCTCATCAAAAACATTATAAAGGATATGCAGCTCAGCGACGAGGTCTATAAACCTCGCGATGTCCGCTCGCGCATATCGCTCGCCAAGAACAACCTCGTAACCCCTGCGGCATACGAGGCGAGTGCCCAACTGATGGAGGAGGACAAGAAACGTCGCCAGCCCCAATTCTGGCAGCTCTACAAAAACTACTGCCTGCGTTGTCGCCAGAACAACTCAATGGATTTCGACGACCTACTGCTCCTGACCAACATCCTCTTCCGCGACCACCCCGACGTGTTGGAGAAGTATCGCCAGCGATTCACCCACATCCTTGTGGATGAGTATCAGGATACCAACTATGCACAATACTTCATTGTGCGCAACCTCGCGGCAGGCTCGGCAAACATCTGTGTGGTGGGTGACGATGCGCAGAGTATCTACTCTTTCCGAGGTGCGAAGATTGAGAACATCTTCCGCTTCCAGAAGGATTTTCCCAACGCAAAGCTCTTCAAACTCGAACAAAACTACCGCTCAACGCAGAACATTGTGGAGGCGGCAAACAGCGTCATAGAGCACAACCAACACCGCATCAAAAAGCGAGTCTTCTCGGAGAACAACCGAGGTGAGAAGATAAAAATCTTCCGTGCCTACACCGAGGGTGAGGAGGCTCAGATGGTGGCAAATGGTATTCGAGGTGCCCACATAGCCGATGGAGGTAGCGATTGGAGCAACATTGCCGTTCTCTACCGCACCAATGCACAGTCGCGTGCCATTGAGGAGGCTCTGCGCAAGCGCAACATCCCCTATCGCATCTATGGCGGCCACTCCTTCTATGACCGCAAGGAGGTGAAGGATGTGATGGCATACTTCAAGACCATTGTCAACCCCAGGGATGATGAGTCACTCCTGCGCATCATCAACTTCCCCGCACGAGGCATTGGCGATGTGACCATCGGCAAGATTCGCACCCTCGCGCAGAGCAAAGGTGTGAGTATGTGGGAGGTTATGAAGAACTCAACGCCCGAGGAGCAGACGATGATGGGCAAGAAGGTGATGGAGTTCTACTCGCTCATCTCCTCGCTCTCACTCGCGCGTGGCGAAAAAACACTCTACGAATTCGGCTTGGAGGTCGCAACCCGCAGTGGCATCCTCTCACTCTACAAGCTCAACCCCTCGCCCGACAACGAGAGTGCGCTCCAAAACATCGAAGAGCTACTGAACTCTATGCAGAACTTCCGCCACGAGATGATAGAGGTGGCTGGCCAGGAGGAGGTTTCGGAGCCCACCTTGGAGGTGTGGTTGCAGAATGTGTCGCTCCTTACCGATATGGACGAGGGCGAGGACGAGAAGCGTAATTGGGTTACGCTCCTTACTGCCCACTCCTCGAAGGGTTTGGAGTTCGACCACGTTTTCATCACGGGTATGGAGGAGAACCTCTTCCCGAGTGTCATATCGCTCTCCTCGCCCGACCAAATCGAGGAGGAGCGTCGATTGTTCTACGTTGCGCTCACCCGTGCAAAACTCGACGCAACCATAACCTTTGCAGCATCGCGCTTCAAGTGGGGAAGTATGGAGTTTAGTCGCCCGAGTCGCTTTTTGAAGGAGATAGACCCGCGCTATGTGGATGCCAAATACGATGACGAAGAGGAGGAGCAGGAGGAGCGCACACAGCGTCGTGGTCAGATAGACGACCTGCGTCGTCGCTTCGACCAGCGTCAAGGTCGCACCGTTGTTGAGCGCAGGGAGTTTCAGAGTAGCCGACAGATGCCCACCGCGGTACCTCGTCCCGCAGCCCCCTCGCGCCCTGACCTCTCGAAGTTTAGGAGTGTTGGTGTGCGCACAGAGGCGGAGAGTGCAAGGGTGGAGAGTGCGGGTGCCTACGCTGTGGGACAGAGGGTTTGCCACGCACGTTTCGGCCGAGGTCGTATTGAGGCCATCGAACAACTCACCTCCGATATGAAGATTACGGTGCTCTTCGACAGCCCCGAACACGGACGCAAATCACTCTTGGCAAAGTATGCCAAATTACAAATTGAGAAATGAAAAAAGAGGAACGATATCAGGGTATAATTGACTATTTCAGCGTTGCAATGCCTGTGGCGGAGAGCGAATTGGAGTTTCGCTCGCCCTACGAGTTGGTTGTTGCCGTTATGCTCTCGGCACAGTGCACCGACAAGAGAGTCAATCTAACAACCCCCGCATTTTTTGAGCGTTTCCCCTCTCCCGAGGAGTTGGCGAAAGTCACTCCCGAGGAGATTTATCCCTACATCCGCAGTATCTCCTACCCCAACAATAAGGCCAAAAACCTCTCAAAAATGGCGCGTATGCTGGTTGAGGAGTTTGGTGGTGTGGTGCCCGATACGGTTGCCGAATTGGAGCGTCTGCCGGGCGTGGGACGCAAAACAGCCAACGTGGTTGCATCGGTACTCTTTGGCAGGGAGGTAATGCCTGTGGATACCCACGTTTTTAGAGTGTCGCGCCGCATTGGACTCACCATTGGTGCCAAAAATCCGCTCCAAGCCGAGGCGCAGCTCGAAAAAGGATTCCCTGGCCACCTGCTTCCCATCGCCCACCATTGGCTCATACTCCACGGCCGTTATGTCTGCACTGCTCGCAGGCCCAAATGCGAGGAGTGTGGCATCCGCAAGTGGTGCAAATCGGCCCCCAAAGAGTAAATTCCCCCTATGAAACAATACAAAGCGCGAGGCGTTGTCCTCAACACCCTCAAATATGGCGAGTCGTCGATGGTTGCCCACATCCTGACCGATGTGGCAGGTAGGCGTGGCTATATGGTTCAGGGGCTTGGCAAGGGCAAGAGTGGCTCGCGTGGCAAAGGAGCCCTCTTCCAGCCGATGTTTCTTGTGGAGTTTGTGGGTTTGGAAGGGAGCAAGATGCAGCTCGACAGAATGAAGGAGGTAACCCTCGCAGAGCCCTTGCAGAGCATCCCGTTTGATGTGTGCAAAAGCACCATTTCACTCTTTATGGCGGAGGTACTATACAAACTTGTGCGCGAGGTGGAGCCCAACTCTCCCCTCTTTGAGTTTGTCTACAACTCGGTGATGGCACTCGATAGGATGGAGGCGGGAGTCTATAACTTTCACCTGTGGTTTATGGTCGGTTTGAGCCGTCACTTGGGATTCTACCCTGCGGGCGAGTGGCAGGAGGGGGCGATTTTCGACATCGAGGCGGGAGGTTTCAGCCTCCAACACCCCACCAGCGGACTCTTCATTGGCGAGGAGAACACGCGCCTATTGCACGAGCTTATGGAGGTGGAGCCCACCGAACTCGCCACAATCACCCTTTCGAGGGTGCAGCGTAAGGAGTTTTTGAACTCTCTGCTCGCCTATTTCGGTTACCATCTGGACACTATCCACACCATCCAATCGCTCCGAATTCTCTCCGAGGTTTTTTAGCGAAAAATAAGGTACATTTACAGCCACAACACATTGCCCAACAGCAAAATATCAAAATCTATCCGACTGCAATTTGCAAAATAAAATAAGGTACGTTTGGGACTCCAAACGTACCTTATTTTTGTATTCCCATCACCCTACTGCAAGTGAATCTCGTCAATGCTCACGAGTTTATTTACAATGGCGTAAATCGTAAGGCCTGCGGGGGTGTGAATTTGGAGCTTTCCGGTGATATTTCGGCGGTGGGTGGTAACCGTATGCACCGAAAGGCACAACCTATCGGCAATCTCCTTACTCGTCATACCCTTAGCAATGCAGGCGATAATCTCCTTCTCGCGCTGTGAGAGAGTTTCCGAACCGCCCTCTGAGGTATCAATGAGCTCCTCATCGTAGCCCGCACCCTTACTCTTAGCCATCTCCTCGGCCCTCTTCACCGCCGGAACGAAGAGCGAATCCTCCACCGAACAGTGGAGCGCAAGGTCGTTCTCGCAGTTGATGATGTCGAACAACACGGAGTGGAGCGTATCGCTATTCATATCCTGTGGATAGTAGCGAATGATTACATTTTTCAGGTCGGCAAGTTTGTCGGCCAAGCGCGAATCGCGGTTGGAGTGCATTGCCGCGAAGGTTTCAATGGTGTATTCCCTATTGAGGTAGCCCTTCATCAGCGAATCGACATAGGCAAAAACGGTGGAGTTTTCGTGGCCCATATGAGCCCTCACCTCCGTCACAAAGTCGTCGTAGAACTTCAATATCAAGAGTGCGACCTCATCCTTACCCGAGCAATCTATCGCCTCGATGAGCTTGCGACGAATAGCGGGGAGGTTGAACTCCAAAAACCAGATGTGTGCCTTGCGCAGATACTCCATCAGTTGTGCGAGGGAGATTTGCGCATCGTCGAACTCCCTGTCACTCACAAAGTTGGCAACCGCCAAGAAGGTGGCCGCATCCACACCTCTGGCCTCACACACCTCCGCAACGCTCTTCTCCCCAAAGCCCAGAGGAATACCAAATCGGCTGATAACAAAGAGCAGTCCGCTATTGTCGTCAATCAGTTTGCGCAGTGAGTCTGTTGCGCGATAGGGCGAGAGTGGTGTGTGTGTGGTCATAGGGGTAATCTTTTGTTTTTCGACACAAAGGTACTCTTTTTTGTATAAAATCCACTACCCAAAAGTAGTGATTTTAGCCAAAGCAAAGAGCCGAAACTTTTGAGAGGGGACAAAAAAAGGTGGGAGGCTTTTGCCTCCCACCCAAAATTAAGTTTTACCGTCCCGAATGATTATTTCTGAGTGAAGGTAACTTTGGTGTTTGCAGCCTGGCGGTCTTTCCACTCGATGGTGAAACGAACATCATAGGTGCCGGCAGCCATTGTCAAGTTATCGGTACCAGTGGGGGTTACGCCTTCGAATACAAGCTTGTCGCTACCACCGAGCCAGCCACCGTTCACGCGAACTTTGAACTCGCTACCATCGTATACGAAACCTGCGAGGTCATAAACGTGGGTACCGGTGAAGTCGGTGGTATTCGTAACATTCGAAGCCTCTGCATTATAGGTAGCAGGAGTAGGATCGCCCCAACCGTTGAAGCCACCCGAGAAACCTACAACAAACTCTGCGGGGTTCTCAATAATCTCGTTGCTCTTAATCTCATAGGAGAAGCTGTTCTTGAAAGCACCACCCTTTGCAGTCCATTTGAGAGTAAGAGTAAAGTCGGTTGCTTTGAAGTACTGAATATCGGTACCACCCGAAGCAAGGCCGTTCTCGTTCACACCAAGGTTAGTTTCGAGTTTAACCTTACCTGCATCGTCGAGCTGAATCTTCCAGCCACCACCGAAGGAGAATTTAAACTTACCGGTTGCAACCTCATCTTTGTGGAGAGTCCAAGTGATGTTCTTGCTATCTACAACAGTCTCCTCCATCTCGGTCCAACCCCAACCGTTGAGGTCACCACGCACGCCATAAACTGCGGGGCTAACAAGAATCTGGGGATAGGCGAGGTCACCACCCTCGTTGAGGTCAAGAGCGATGTAGTAGAAACCACTCTCTGCAACCTGCAAAGCGGGAGCGGGCTGGCCCTCTACTTTACCATCAATAATAAGCTCACCACGACGGAATTTAACGGGATCCTGCACACCATCACCATCCTGATCGTACTGCAAGTCACCAAAGGTGGTGCCATCCAACTCGCTTTCGAGGTTCGAACCGTAGCGGGTAGTCTCACCTGCGTTGTAGTAAACAAGCTCGAAGTCTTTACCAGCCTCGATGTAAGCATACCTCTCCCACAAACCTGCGCGAGCGGTTTTGTCTACCTCATTGATACCGGCAGCCATCAAAGCGTCGGAAGTAATCTCCTCGAAGCCAACAGCCTCACCAATTACATAGAAACCATTCTCGATACGACCACCAACAGGGCCTTCGCTGCCATTGTCACAAGCAGTCATACCTGCCATAAGTGCAATTGCACTTACAAAATACAGAAGTTTTTTCATTGTTTTTTGTGATTAAATTTAGTTAATAAAAGGGTTTATTTTACAGAATTTGTTGTTGCACGATTACTTAACGTAAGCCTGATTCTGAGTCCAATACCTCGAACCATCATCGCGGCGGGGCGATTTCTCCAATACCGAGTAAGGAATGGGGAACCAACGATAGCCCTCGTTGTCCTGAGTTACATACTCAATGTCGCCTTTCTCATATTTGCCAAAACGGATAAGGTCACGACGGCGTACCAACTCCCAAGTGAACTCCCTACCACGCTCATCGAGGAACTGATCAACATCCCAGCCATTGGGGTCGCCATACATCTCGTGGAAGCGAGCAACCTTAGCAGCCGAATCACCATCGGTGTAGTTGAAGGTACGAGCCAAGAGCTTGTTGAAGTCATTAGCCTCGCCACCAACTGCCTCAAAAGCAACATTACCACGTTTGGCAGCCTCGCGTTTCATCCACAAAACATCGGCATAGCGCATCAGCACAAAGTCATTCTCCGAGTATGCATAAGTACCGGTCTTATCAACCTCATATTTCTGCATACGAGCACCATCGCCCCATTTTGCGGTCTCAACACCCTCAACCTCAACGCGAACAATAGCGTCATCTTTGTTCTCGTCTTTGAGAAGCTCACCCTTGTCATTGTAGATGGGGCCTACAAACCAACCCCACTTATGAACGTCCTTGGTACCATTACCCTCGTTACCAGCACCACGAACATCATCCTCTTTGTAGAGTTTCATAAACTCGGGACGTGCGCAGAAACCATTCCAGGGTTTCTCAATCATACCCCAAGACTCCTGGTGGGAGTAGTGGAGCGAGAGAAGGATAATCCTCATCTTGTTGGACATCGAGCCATTCGAGCGGTTGTCGAAGTCTGCACGACCATCCTCTACAAGAACAAACATATTCTCCCTCGAAACCGAGTTGTCAATGAGGAAGTTGGTGAAGTAATCCTCCTCAATAGTATACGAGCCACTCTTGATTACCTCGTCGCAGCAACGAATACAGTTGGCGTAGAACGAGCTCTTGTCCCACAATGCAGGCAAAAGGCGTTTGTGACCGTGCTCTTTCTCCCAAGCCTCTTTCTCTGCTGCGGTGGCACCCTCTTTCAATGCGGGAATCTCCTTAACAAAGATATTCTCGGGGAAGACGTTGTCCAAAGTACAGCCAAAAGACTCGGCATTGAGGTAAAGGCGTGCCAAAAGACCATAAGCAAAGCCCTGAGTTACACGACCGAGGTAGGTCTGGCGGTTACCACCATTAACAACGGCCATATCGGGGGCGTTGCGCTCCAAGCACGATACCAAGTAGGACCATACCAACTGGGGCTCCAAAAGCTCCTCGTTTTTGGTCTCATAGGCCTCAACATAGGGAATCCTTCCAAAGCAGTCGAACAAAAGATAGTAGTAGTAGCAACGCAATACCTCCAACTCGCTCACGAACATCTTGTAGGATTTATCGCTGATGTCGGACTCCGATTTGTACTGCTCAAAGGTGTTGATCATCTTGTTACAGTTCACAGCACCGGTGATGGTCGAGTTCCAAATATTACGGAAGCACTCAGCAAACTCATTCCAAGTGTGAACATTGAGGTTTTTCCAATAACCACCGTCTGCCCAGTGATCACCGGGTTTGCGCACGGGGCAAAGACACTCATCAGCAGTAAGTGACGAAACACCCCAATAGCCCCAGTGGTCGTGAACCCATTTGAGGTCGGCATAGCACTGACCAAACATCAGCACTGCATTCTCCTCGCTGGACATCATATCCTCAACGGTGGGGTTGCCGTAATTTGCCTCGTCCAACAAGTCGGAGCACGAGGTCATCGAAAGGGTGGCTACGGCTGCCAATATGTAAAATAACTTTTTCATATTCTGTCGGATTTATTAGTTAAAGGTAAGATTTACACCGAACAATACTGTTGCAACGGTGGGATAGAAATCGCAGTAGTCGATACCTGCACTCCAAACACTGTTGGTATCAACCTCGGGGTCAAGACCGCTATATTTGGTGAGTGTCAAAAGGTTCTGACCGGTAACATAGAAACGCAACTTCTCAACAGACGAGCCTTTGGGAAGGTCGTAGGTGTAACCCAAAGTGATGTTGTCGAGTTTGATGTACGAACCATCCTCCAAGTAGAACGACGAGAAGTTGGTCTTGTTGGTGTAAACAACATCGTCACCAACCGAATCCTTCATAAATACATTCAAAGACTGCGACTCCGAGGGACCGTATGCCCAACGTGTTACATTCAAAATCTTGTTGCCGAAAACGCCACGGAAGAAGATGGTTGCATCGAAATTCTTGTAGCGAACAGTGTTATTCCAACCAAAGGTGAACAGGGGCTGTGCCTGACCAATAATCTGGCGATCCGAAGCACTTGCATTCTCAGCCCTAACAACACCAGCCTTGCCTGTATTGGGGTTCACGGGGGTGAGATACCACCACTCGCCGGTCTGCTCGAAATACTCCTGATCGAACAAGTAGCCGTAGAAAGCACCTACCGAGCCACCCTCCTGCAAGATCTGGGTGTTGGTATTCATAATACCATTCTCACCTACGCCACCCGAAGTGGTAGTATCGTAGTCGATACCCTTCGCCTCGTTGGAGAGCTTGGTGATGTAGTTGCGGTTGAACGAAATGGTAGGAGTGGTTGTCCAGGTCAAATCCTTAGTGCGGATAACGTCTGCGTTGAGAACCAACTCTACACCAAAGCTATCCATCTGGCCCGCATTGTCGAGCAAGGTGGGGTATGCATAGGGAGGAGTGGGTACCTCGTAGTCCCACAAAAGGTCGCGGGTCTGACGATAGTAAATATCCAAGCTACCATAGAAGCGGCTGTCGCTAAATGCATAATCCAAACCGAGGTTGTACTCGTGCTTCTTCTCCCAACGGAGGTCGGGGTTCACGTTACGAGCAACACCATAGGTGGTAACATACTGACCATTGTAGAGGAAAGTACCACCGGGCGATACCACGGTAATCGAGCGAAGATCCTCATTGAGGTTGTTACCGGTCACACCCCAACCCAAACGGAGTTTCAGGTCGTTTACATAGTCGTTACCCATCATAAACTCCTCCTGATTGATGCGCCAACCGAGCGAAACAGCAGGGAACCAACCCCACTTATTGTTGATACCAAACCTCGAAGAACCCTCGCGACGAATCGAAGCCGAAATCAGGTACTTGCCGTCATACGAGTAGTTTACACGACCGAAGGCAGCAGCCAAAGTGTTGGCGTTGCGGTAGGAACCGGCATTGAGGTAGAGTTTGTTGGTCTCACCGTTGCCAATCTGATAATATTTGATGTCAGCGGTGGGGAAACCCTTATTCTCGATATTCATACCGTCGTACATAAAGTTCTGGTACGAAACACCCGCAACAGCAGTGACGCTGTGTGCATCATACGACCAAACATAGTCGGCAGTCACCTCATAGAGGCGCGAAATGTTGGTATCGCTCGAACGACCAGCCTTGCCCGAACCGGTCAAGTCGGTATTGATGACACCATTTGACCAATAGGAGTGGTTGTCACCCTCCTCAATAGCGGCAAATGCGTTGAGTTTGAAGCCATCGAACAACTCCAACGAAGCCTTCAACGAACCACGGAAGAAGTTACCATCCTTGTAGCTCTCCCTATTCATCATATTCTCCACGGGGTTGGACTGACCACTACCCTGAGGTTTGAAGTAGCCCGACTCGGTGCTCTTGTCATAGATGGGATAGGTGGGGTTCACAATAGCTGCCTGCTTGAAGTCGCCACAGAAGTAGTCATTGCGGTACTGCATATACGAAAGGTCGTACTGCAAGTTGAGTTTGCCATTGAGTGCCTTCTGCGAAGCGGCAATCTTAGCCATCAACTCCTCACGGTTGGAGGTCTTAGCAATACCCTGTGCATCTTTGTAAGCCACCGAAGCACGATAGTTGAAGTTGCTTGCCGAGCCGGTGATTGCCACATTATGGTTCTGAGTCATTGCAACATCACGAGTAAGAGCTCCCATCCAATCGGTCTTGGAAATATTGCCATCTTTGTCTTCGTAGAGTACGGGCTTGATTTTGCCACCCGAAATCTCTTCGAGGTTTACAAACTCATCGGGAGTTGCCATACCCATATCACCGTTGCGTACCGAAGCCGATACATAGCCCGAGTACTCAACGTGGGTTTGAGCCTCTTTCGAGAAGTTCTCGCCACGTTTGGTAGTGATGATAATCACACCGTTGGTACCACGAGTACCATAGATTGCGGCAGCCGAACCATCTTTCAACACGTCCATCGAAGCAATCTCATCGTTGGAGATGTTGTCGATGTTGCTCACGGGCACACCATCAACGATAAACAAAGGCGAGGTACCCGCACCCTTATCGAGGGTGGAGAAACCACGAATCTGCATACTGTAACCGGTGCTGGTGGGGTCCGAAGTGGTCTTGATAATATTAAGACCTGCAACCTTACCCTGCAACATACCTACGGGGTTGGTCTTAACGCCCTGATTGAAGTCCTCCGATTTAAGGCTTGCAACCGAACCAGTAACCTCTTTCTTCTTCTGCGAGCCATAACCCACCATCACAATCTCCTCAATCTGCTGTGCGCTCTCTTCGAGGGTGATGTTGATGGTTGTGCGGCCTGCAACAATCTCGTAGGCATCCGTAAAACCAACGTAGCTAACGCAGAGTGTGGCATTTTTGTCCACATTGATGGTGTACGAGCCGTCATAACTTGTGATGGTACCCAAGCCGCTTGCGACATCCACAACGGTAGCACCAATAACAGGCTCGCCCTTAGCATCCTTCACAACACCCGAAACAGGGGCTTTCTGTGCAAACGAAGCTGCGCAGAACACAAAAAGTGTTGCCACGAGTGAAAGTGCCTTCCTAAAACGTAGTAACTGTTTTAACATAAGCAATTTGTTTGTTATTTGTTTAAGTAGTTTTATGCTTCCTTGTTACTTTGCCAATTGGCCATTGGCAAAAATAACATTTATTTGTTACAATAGGTATATCGGGATGACAACTTGCCGAATCAATGGGATAAACCACCCGTTTTTGAGCGACGGGCGGTTTTCCCATTTAACTCATCTTTACCTTCCCGATGCGGCAATCATACCCTTGATTTGGGCATTGAGTTCCTTCTCTTCGAGGAGCTGCTCAACGCTCAAATGCATCCTATAACGCCAATAGTGGTTGGCGATAGCGGGAATATTGATACGCTCGCTATCCACATCCGCCTTGCGCACCCTCTCGTCCATCGAGAGCCAATCCTGCAAGGGGAGGATTGTGAGTGCCGAGGGCGACAACAGGTGGTTGTTCACAATGGTGCGGCAGGTCTCACCACCGGCATCCTCGGGTGCGATGCCCTGTTTCCAGAGAATCTCATTGTAGTATGCCTGAGTGGTTGCCCTATCCTCACGCCACCAGCCACGAATGGTGCTTGTGTCGTGCGAACCTGTGGTGCAAACCGATGCATAGGGATAGCGGTTGGTGAAGCCAAACTTATCTTTGGGATCCTTAGGCATCCTCTGAACCTCCAACGAGAGGATTCCGAGGTTCTGCATTACGGGGCCCACACAAGCAGGCACCATACCGAGGTCTTCACCGCAGCACATCATATTGGTTGCATCCACCAATGCGGGGAGTTTCTCCATAGCCAATGCGCCCCAGAAGTCGTTGTGACGGTAGTAGAAGAAGTCGTTGTAGAGTTCGTTGAACCTCTCCTTCTCCCACTGCGAGAGCCACTGGTAGCTCTTGGTGTGCTGTGCCGAGATACGGGGGTGGAAGTGGCCGGGCTTACGGGGATCCTCAATAAAGAGAACCTCACCGGTCAGACCATAGAGTGCATTCTTGGCCTTCTCATTCTTACCGCCCAGGGCCTCCAAAATCTGACGCTGGGTGCGATACTCGGGTTTGAGCGAGAAATATCCATTGTCTTTTGCATCGAGGTAGGGAGTCCAATCCTCGTCACCAAAGAACTCGTGGAGGTAGTCCCAATGAATCTGGGGCTCAACATACCTGTCGCGGTTCATAGGCATACCCCTCTGTGCCAACTCGTCGTAGCTGTAAGGCATTGCGGGGTTGAAGTAGCCCAAAAGACCAACAACCGAATCCATAGGAATCTCCCAGATGCGGAAGAAGCCGAGGATGTGGTCAATACGGTACAAATCGAAGTAGTCTGCCATCTTCTCGAAGCGGCGTTTCCACCAAGCGTAGCCATCCTGGGCCATCACCTCCCAATTGTAGGTGGGGAAGCCCCAGTTCTGACCATCGGCCGAGAAATCATCTGGTGGAGCACCCGCCTGGCAGTTCATATTGAACAAGCGTGCATCGCTCCAAGCCTCCACCGAGTCACGCGAGATACCAATTGGAATATCGCCTTTGAGCACAACACCAATCGAGCGGCAGTAGGCCACACTCTCTTTGAGCTGACGGTCGAGCTGATACTGCAACCAATAGTAGAGAGCCACCTTGTTGTACTCCTTATACTCGGGGTTGCAGAGTTTCTCAACGAGTTTGGTGGTGTAGTTTGCCTCCTTGCCCCAAGCGTGGAAGTTGGCGGTGCCCTTCTTATCCCTCAAATAGCAGAAGGCTGCATAGTTGTCGAGCCAATCCTTATTTGCCTCATAGAATTTGGCGAAGGCTTTGGTGCCGAGGGTACGTTTGCCACTCTTGGCAAAGGTCTTGCGGATGAAGTCGAACTTCATCTTCACAACTGCATCATAATCCATCGCTTCGAGAGCATTGAGCCTATCCATCTCCTGGTCGGTTGCGCCCAACTCACGAATCGAGAGATACATTGGGTTGAGTGCAAAGATGGAGATTGCGCTGTAAGGATAGGAGTCCCTCCAAGTGAAGGTCTGGGTGGTGTCGTTGATGGGGAGAATTTGGATGATTTTCTGGCCCGTAGCCACAGCCCAGTCACCCATCTTCTTCAAATCCACAAAGTCACCCACACCCTGGCTCTGCTCGGTACGGATGGAGAATACAGGAATTGCCACACCGGCACCCTTCCAATCGAAGTTGCCACGGAAAGTAGCCTCAATCTGCTCACTCTCCATCTCGCCACAAACATAGTAGCGGCGGTTGTAGCCATCCTCCCACCAAATGTTGCCGTTCTCCTTGATGAAGAATTTGTACTCAAACTCGTCGCCCAATTTCGAGAGGTCGAGCGAGAGTGTCCAATAGGGGTACGATGCGAGGGTGAGAGGAAGTGCTTTCTCTATGTCCCAAGCACCAAGCTCCACGCTGCTACCCGAGAGGTAGAGCCTCTGCGAGGGGCGGGCAGTGGGGGCATATACCCTCAA
Organism: Tidjanibacter sp.; assembly: GCA_045657545.1. Lineage (GTDB taxonomy): Bacteria > Bacteroidota > Bacteroidia > Bacteroidales > Rikenellaceae > Tidjanibacter. The sequence continues at coordinate 24,529 of JAZOTH010000034.1, read as the reverse complement.
CGAGAGGGTGTGCTTTGCCCTGCTTTTTACCTCCTTCTCTGCGGGGAAGAAGGTGGCAAAGGGCGAAGTTTCATAAATGTTTTTCATCTGCTGATATTTAGTGTTTATTTAACAAATTCGATTACCTCGCAACCATAGGCCTCAACAACACCCTCGCCCGAAGCGACAATGTTGCGACCATTGAGGATGCTACGACCAACCATACCCTCGGGGATTACCTCCTCGTAGTCGCTCCAAACCAGATTGCGGCCCTCGGGAGCGAAGTTGGTGATGGTCAGCACAACCTTCTCATCGTTGTGACGTGCAAAGACATAGAGGTTGTCGGTGCGGTAGAATTGGGTGAGTTTGCCACTCTGCACAACGGGCTCCGAGGTGCGGTAGCGCAACAGTGTGCGGGTGTGCTCAAAGGCCTCCTGCTCCTCGGCGGTGCGGCCCTCGGCGGTGAACTTATCGTTCTTGTCGCCCTTCCAGCCACCCTCGAACTCCTTGCGCGAACCACCGTGGCCCATACTCATATCGCTCGAACGCATCATAATCTCGGTACCGTAGAGCAACTGGGGGACACCACGGGTAGTAGCGATAATCGCCATACCGATTTTGTACTTCCTCACATCGCCATCAATAGTATCGGCAAAGCGCTCGATATCGTGGTTGTCGAGGAAGGTCAAAAGCGTGTTGGGGTTTGCATAGAGGAAGTCCTGCATAATCGAAGCATAGACACCGTGACCACCCCACATCCAACCCTCGGGATGCGAGGAAAGGCCCATCGAAATCTTCTCCTGCAAAGGGAAATCCATCACCGAAGGAAGACCGCTCGAATAGCCATCGCGGTTGTTGCTGTCGCCCTCCCAGTATGCGCAAATTGCAGGAACAGAGTTCCAGCACTCGCCCACAATGTTCAGGTTGGGGTACTCGTTGAGAATCGAGCGAGTCCAGCGAGCCATACTCCACTTCTCGTTGTAGGGGAAGGTATCAACCCTCAGACCATCCAAGTCGGCCCACTCAATCCACCAGCAGTAGAGCTGGGTGTAATAGTTGAGTACCAGGGGATTCTCCAAGTTGGTATCGGGCATCGAGTAGTCAAACCAGCCCTCCACCATCATCTTCTGGTCACGAGTGGAGCGATTTACGGGATCCGACTGCATCATCCAGCCGTGATTGGTGATGAAGGGAGCCTTCTCACTGTGCACCCAGTCACTCGAAGGGAAGTCGCCTGCCCACCAGTGAGCCGTACCGCAGTGGTTGGTCACAACATCGAAAATCACTTTGATACCCCTCTTGTGGCACTCTGCAACAAACTCCTTATAGAGCTCATTGCTACCATAGCGGGGATCAATCTGGTAGTAATCCGAGGTGGAGTAGCCGTGATAGGAAGCAAAGCCCTCGTTGTCGAGAGTCACAGGTGTGTTCCAGATCGCGGTCACGCCCAAGTCGGCCAGATAGTCAAGGTGGTCGATAATACCCTGAATGTCGCCACCGTGACGGCCGAAAGGCTCGTTACGATTGCAACCCTCGGCGCACTCGGCAACCGTGTCGTTAGACTCGTCGCCATTGGCAAACCTATCGGGCATAATAAGATATACTACGTCCTTTGAACTAAAACTCTCCCTCTCGGCCGAGCCCTCCCTGCGGTTGTCGATGTGGTACGAGAAGGTGTGTTTCTTGCGGCCTTTGGTGAGGGTGATGTTCCAATCGCCCGCCTTCTTCACATCCAAATTGAGGAAGAGGTAGTTGGGGTTGTCGGTGCGGATGATGCCCTTCAAGTAGAGGCCCTGCTCATCAACCGACACCTCCGAGCCTGCAATCTCCTCACCGTGGAGCATAAGTTGCAGAGGGGTTTTCATATCGGTGAACCACGAAAGGGGCTCAACCCTATCCACCTTCTGCGCGCTCAAAGAGAGTGCGCAGAGGGCGGTGATAGCTGCAAATAGAATCTTCTTCATTTTCTACTTTGCTATTTGTTGGTTTTCACAAGAACGATGTAGTCGTGGGGTGCGAGCGACACATTGTAGGTACCGCTGGACACATTCACGCTTGCACCGGTGATGAGGTTGGTGTAGGTACCTGCGGGCAAGGTCAAGGCAAACTTGGTAGTTGTGCCACCTGTTGCATTGAAGTTGGCAACAACTGCCACCGTGCTACCACCTGAGGTGTAAACAAGGTGTTTGCCACCCATATCGCCATCGCTAACCTGATACTTAGTTGTAGAGTTGGAGGCACCGTTACCATAAAGTTCGGGGTGGTCGGTACGGAACGAGATAATCTTGCAGCAAGCATCATAGAGTGCCTTGCGGTTGGGGTTGTTCATATCTTCCCAACGGAAAGGTTTCTTATCGGTACGGCCCTCCTCAGTGAGCTCACGGTCGTCGCCAAGCTCGCCACCCTGCCACATCATCTTGGGATAGGGGGTGAGGAAGTGGAGTGCCATAGCACCTGCAATACGTTTGTGGAGGTTTGCCCAATCTTTGGCACCGGTGTTACCGAAAGCAACCGCTTTGTAGGCAATGCGATCCTCGTCGTGGCTCTCCATATAGCTCACACGACCTTTGGCATAAGCACCACTGAAATTGCTCGAACCCGTCCAGCCCATAACACTCTCCTGATAGCCGTGGATGGAGTTGCGCCAGGGCAGTGCGCCGTAGTTTGCCATCTCGGTCTCCTCCCGATCACACACGAAGTATTCGAGAATCATATAGCTACCGGGGCTTGCCTGCTGCATAGCATCGTAGTATGCCTTCAAGTGACCGATACGGTTGGAGTCGTACTGCTGACACCTGCCATCATCGCTACCGGAATCGGTCTGGGTAATACCCTTTGCCAAGTCGAAGCGGTAACCATCAACCTTATACTCGGTGAGCCAATATTTGAGCATATCGCAGAAATAGGACTTGGTCTTATGGAAGTTATGGTTGATGTCGTTATACACGTTGAAGGGGTGTTTAGCCTTCACGTTGAAGAATGGGTTCTGGCTATTGGGATATGCACCATCATCGCTCCACATCAGCATCCAGGGGAACTGACCGGTTGCGTGGTTGAGAACAATATCCAGAATCACAGCAATGCCCCTCTTGTGGCACTCGTCGATAAACTCCTTATAGTCCTCCTCGGTACCATAGGCCTTATCGGGTGCAAAGTAGAAGCAGGGGTTGTAGCCCCACGAGTTGTTGCCATCAAACTCCTGAATAGGCATCAGCTCAATAGCATTAACACCAAGAGCTTCGAGGTAGTCGAGTTTGGCCATTGCCGCCTTCACTGAACCCTCGGGAGTGAAGTCGCGGAAGAGGAGCTCGTAGATAGCGAGCGAGTTCTTATCGGGGCGAACAAAGTTCTCTACCTCCCACTTATACTCCTCTGTCGAGGTGGTAAATACCGATGCCATACCTGTTGTGTTTGCGGGGTATGCCTTCAAGTTGGGATAGATTTCGTAGTTCTCGTTAATCCACTTGTCGTTCCAGGGGTCAAGCACCTTCTCGCAGTAGGGGTCACCCACGCGGGTTTTGCCATCCACAAGGAATTGGTATGCATACTCGGTGTTGGGCTGCAAACCACTAACCGTTGTCCAGAAGTAGTCGCCATCCTTGTACATCATATACTCATTCGAAGGAGCAAAACCATTGAAGTCGCCAAGAAGGATTACCTGCTCCTTGCCAGGTGCGAAGATAACAATGGTTGCCTCCGAACCCTCAACGGTAACACCATCTTTCACGCCTGCGGGACGAGCCATACTCTCGGTTGCACCCAATGCGGCCACAGTCACAGAAGAGGTTGCGGTTGCACCCTCTTTGTCGTGTGCAACAGCCTCGAATACGAGGTCACCAATCTCCGAAACGGTATACTCGTAGTTAATCTCATTGCCGGTAACCTGAGCCACCTCTGCATCGTTGAGCATAAGGGTGATACCCTCTGCGTTCTGAGCCACAGCCTTCACGCTGACAACATCACCAACACCAACAATCTCACCGTGGCTGGGCGAAACAAACTTCACAAGCAGCTCCGAAGCATCAACGAGGTCTACATAGATATCCTGACCGTTGTTCTTAACCTCTGCGGTACCACCGCTGGTGCGGAATACGAATGCGAGCTGTTTGAGCTCCTCACCCTCGGGTACGCCATAGAAGGCACGGGGGCCACCGGGGATAAGCAGTGCGTAAATGGTACCGCCAACGTGGGTGAGGCGGCAATCCTCGGCATCCACAGCCCAATCGTGTTTCACATACTTCCAGTCGCCACCGCTGGTACTCTGGTCGGTGATAACACCTGTGTGGGCGTAGAGTTTCTCGCCAGGGGTTACACTACTCTCGCTCACATTGACAACAACAACACAGTCGGTAGTCATATCGGGCGAGATGAGCGAAGGAAGGGTTGCAACCAAAGGCCAATCGAGAGTGGGATCCACATCGTCTATCGAGCAGTCATCCTGAATGATAATATCGTTCTCAACCCTCTCAAACTCCATAGTACCCTCATTCTCCGCAACCCAATCGGCGATAGTTGTGGTGAACTGAACCTCCTTATCGGGGTCGGTCAGCGCGAGAGTTGCAGTGTGCGACTTACCGGCCTCCAAAGTTGTGGCTACGTCTGTGAAGGTGTAGTGTTTGCCCGAGGCGGTCGAAACCTCAACCTTCATATCAACACCACTCTGGGGAACGGTGATGAATGCCCACGCATCCTTCTTGTCGATGGTAACCTTTGCGGGAATAATAGTACCCTTGGTGCTCTCTGCCACCGAGGTACCCTCTTTGAGGTTGATGGTTGCAGAGGTCGAAATGCCCGATACAACAATCTCCTCAATGGTCTCACCTTTGGTATCTACCGACAAAACCACCTTCGAAAGAGTGTGGCGGAAGGGAAGATTTACCGCTTTTGTTGTGGGCTTGGAGGTAGCATTGGCCACCATAAAGTCCGACTCTTTGTACTTTTTATCTGTACTCTGATCTGCATTTACGGTAAAAGTATAACCCTTGTCGGAATAGGTTCCGTTATAGTAGTCGAAGGGATAATATGCAATAATATCTGCCGTAACGCTGGTGTCGTCATACCAGAAATATGTGTTTTTGTTGTAGAGCTTACCACCCTTTGTATAGGTGAATTTGGCGTTGCTCACAAACACTTTGTTGGTGATGATATGCACACCAACTGCATCATCCTTCTCAAAAGAGGTGTCGGTTGCCTTTGTGTATCCCTCGATGGAGGCTGTCAGGCTTATCACCCTTTTGCCATCAATCATCCCCTCTTCGGGATTCTCACAAGAGGTCATAAGCGATGCCATTGCAAGCAACGCAAGGCCCAAAACCTTCATTGTGCTAAAAAACTGTTTTTTCATAATTGGGTTTATTTAGATTATTTTGATTTTTTCGTCTTGATGCCAAACACCGCGATTGCTGCCAAAACAAGCGAAATACCTGCAATCAGAAGCATCACAGCCTGACCACTCTGCACCTGTGCGCCATTTTCGAGAGCCACCATAGCACCACCAAAGGTCTTGAAGAGGAAACCACCAACAAGTGCTGCCACAATCTGGGGCAAGCAGATGGTGCAGTTGAACAAACCGAGGTAGGTACCCATAGCCTTACCCGAAAGCGAGTTGGTGAGCATTGCAAAAGGCATTGCGAGCATTGCTGCCCAAGCGCAACCAATCAGCAAGAACGACACAAACAAAAGATATTGGTCGTGGATGAAGAAGGTCGAAATGAAACCTGCGGCACCCAACAAAAGGCTCACCGAGTAACCCACCTTCTCGTTGCGGAACAAGGGAAGAACGAGCGCCCAGAGAATCGAGCCCACAGCCTGAACTGCGAACAATACACCTGTCCAGTCACCTGCGGCCTGGAAGGCTGCCGACTTGGCATCAACAGTGCCCCAAACATTCTCGGCAATAGCACCGGTGGTGTTGTTCCACATATAGAGGAACGCAAACCAGCAGAAGAACTGAACAAGGCCAATCTGCCAGAAAGCCTTAGGAGCATTCACAAGGAGTTTCACAATGTTGGTCTTCTCGCCCTTCTCCTCTTTCTCCTCGGGTTTGATACCGTGGAACTCGGCATACTCCTCGGGGTTCATCTCCTTAACCTTCACACCGGTGAAGAGAACGCAGATAATGAGGATTGCAGCACCAACATAGAACGACCAAGTTACCGAAGGGGGAATCATACCCTCGGGTGCGGTGTTCTTCACGCCAATCCAAGTGAAGAAGTAGGGGAAGAGGTAGCCCACGAGCGAACCCGCGTTGCAAAGCAGACTCTGAATCGAATATGCCTTGGTCTTCTGCTCCTCATTGACCATATCGCCCACCATCATCTTGAATGGCTGCATTGCCATATTGATGGAGGTGTCGAGCAACATCAGCATCACAGCACCAAAGGCAAGAGCCGCCTTAACGGTGAGGCTGAAACTTCCCGAATTGGGTAGCAGAGCCATAACAATCACAGCCACAATGGAGCCTACATAGAGGTAGGGTTTGCGACGGCCCAAGCGGCACCAAGTTTTGTCGCTCATAGCACCCACAATGGGCTGAACAATCATACCCATAAGAGGGGGCAACACCCAGAAGAAGCTGAGGGTGTGGGGGTCTGCACCCAGGGTTGCAAAAATGCGGCTGATGTTGGCACTCTGCAATGCATAGGCAATCTGCACGCCGAAGAATCCGAAGCTCAGATTCCACATCTGCCAGAAGGAAAGATTTCTTTTGTTACTCATAGTTTTTTGTGTGTTTATTGTTTTGTTGTTTTGTCTTTCTGTTCGCTCTTTTTACGCTCTGCCACCAAGCCGTTCCGGGGCCCCAAATTTACCCCCTCACGCCCGCGCGAGCACCTATTTTTATAAACAAAGTTTTGCAAAATACGTATTTTTGTTGAAACAACCATAAAAATTTGACGAATGGCGGATTTTTCGTGACGAGGGCGGAGAAAAAATCTCCCCAAAATAGTTGGTTTCCCACAAAAAATCACTACCTTTGAAAACCTAAAACCTTCATTAACCACTAAAAATGGACGCAAAACTGACCAAATGTAGTTGGGTTATCCACCTTTTTGCCATTGCGCACCTTGTTGCCTCTTGGGCGATGAATGCGTGTGGGCTGAATGACGAAATTCTGCTCTCGTTGCTGACCATCTCGATGATTGTTTTGGTAACTCACTCCTATGGACTCCCCCTTGAAGTCTCCGCTGCGCTGGCTGTTTTGAGTTGTTTTGCGGGCTTCTATCTTGGCACCCTCGGAGGCGAGTGGCTCACCGCTTCGGGGGTTGATTTCCTCATCAAATATTCGAGCGAAATCACCACCTTTGTCGTCACCGAAATTCTCGGTTGGGCAACAATTCTCATCGCTTCAAGGCGCAAATAATCAGCCATTTGTATGAACAAAGACCTTCTGCGCATAGTTGCCGTCATTGTTGCCATTTTGCTTCTGCGAATTGGGCTTGTAAACATCTATGAGCACTTCGGAGTTCAGGGCGGAATGGAGCTGTTTAGCGCAATCGGCATCATCATCTACGACCCCCTTAATGTGGCCATAACTCTCTCCTCCACCCTACTTCTCGGTTGGCTCATCAATCGCGTGGAGTGGTTGCGCAATCACACCATTTTGAGGGCTGTTTCGTGGATTATGGTAGTGGCAGGATGCGCCCTTCTTGCAACGGTGATTGCCGCGCGCAGCGAGTCTATTGCAGCGTGGGGTGCCGAGTGGTGTTCAATTCTCTTTTCGGCCCTTATTCTCTGCTCCATAACACTTGTGACTCTCTATTTGTGGCTTTGGTTTCGCTCCTCACGCAAGTATGTATCGAAAGTGCTGGCAAAGAGTGAGCGCACGCAGTACCAATACTCCCAACTCAAACGACAACTCAACCCCCACTTCCTCTTCAACAGCCTCTCCATCCTCGACTACCTCGTGCAGGAACAGCAGACCGAGAGGGCGAGCGACTACATCCGCAAACTTGCAAACATCTACCGCTACCTACTCAAACAGGAGGAGTATGATACCGTAGAACTCGCCAAGGAGCTCGACTTTCTCCACCTCTACACAGACATTATGAGGGAACGATTTTTGGATGGCTTCGAGGTGGAGATTGACATCCCTCAGCGCAATATGGGAAGCAAGGTTATTCCCTGTGCGTTGCAGGTTTTGGTGGAAAATGCCTTCAAACACAACACCGCAACACCTGCCAATCCTCTCCACATCCGCATTTGGGTGGAGGGTGGTAAGATTGTGGTTAGCAACAACATAAACCACAAACAAATCGCACCCGACTCCAATGGTTTCGGACTTCGCAACCTTCGTACTCAATACCACGTTTTGGCGGACAAAGAGGTCGAGGTCGTAGAGGATGGTGCAAACTTCACTGTTAAAGTACCCCTATTATGAGAGTAGTTATAATTGAAGACGAGGTGCCTTCGAGGCTCAACCTTCAACGTGCCATTACAACCATTGCACCCGACCTTGATGTGGTGGCAATGATGGGCTCCGTAGCCGAGGCTGTGGAGTGGTTTGGTGCAAACCCCAATGGTGCCGATATTATCTTTCTGGATGTACAGCTGAGCGATGGGCTCGGATTCGACATTTTCAAGAGTGTGGAGATTTCCGGAAAGGTGATAATCACCACAGCCTATGACAATTACGCGCTCGACGCATTCAAGATTCACTCTGTGGACTACCTGCTCAAACCCGTAGATCGCGAGGCTCTGCGTAGCGCGATAGACCACTGCCGAACACTCACACAAAAGAGTGGCGAAGTCCCCGTGGACTACCACAAACTTGCAGAACTCTTTGCCCCCAGAACAGCCCAATACAAAGACCGTTTCTTGGTGAAGGTGGGCGACAAAATCATCCTTGTGAGGGTGGAAAATATCGCCTTTTTCTACTCCGAAAACAAGACCACATTCCTCGTTACCGACGAGAATCGTGAATACATTGTCGATGACTCCCTCGATGCCATTGAGGCAAAACTCAACCCCGAACACTTCTTCCGCATCGGCCGCTCGTTCATTGTGTCACTATCACACATTCAGGTAGTTACCAAACACTTTGGCTCGCGCTTGAAGGTACAACTGCGCACCTCGCGTCGCGATGACCTCTTTGTGTCGCGTGCCCGCACCGCAGAGTTCCTCGAATGGCTCAACGGCAATTAAGAGTCTAACATCGAAAGTCTAACGTCGCGAGTTCGGCCGGATGGTCGGGCCCGCGACGTTAGATGTTATACCAAATTGGGGGTTTGTCGTGAAAATTTGTCGATTCATCGGAAAGTGCATCTCCTTTTCGGAAAAAATCGCTACCTTGCGCCTTGCGCAAGAGAAAACAGCCGACGAAATAACAAAATAAAATAATAATGAAAACTCTACTTAAACTTGCCGCAATCGTATGTGGCGTGATGACTATGGCTTGCAAAACCCAAACAACCGTAGGCGACTATGCGACCTACCCCGAGTACCAGAAAAACGATCTCGGACTCACCTACACCCCCAAAAAATCGACTCTCCGCCTTTGGGCTCCCAGCGCAGAGAGTGTAACCCTTCGTATCTATGCCGAGGGTGAGGGTGGTGAGGCTATCGAAACCATCGCTATGAAGAAGAGTACCAAAGGTACTTGGGTGGCAACCCTCGAAGGCGACCGCAAAGGTCAGTTCTACACCTATCAGGTAACCACCAATGGCACAACACTCGACGAGACCCCAGGTGTGTGGAACAAGGCTGTGGGTGTGAATGGTTTGCGTGCCGCAATCATTGATATGGCCGACACAAATCCCGAGGGTTGGGCAGAGGACAAACAGATTGAGGTTGAGAACTATACCGACATCGTAATCTACGAGATGCACCACCGCGACTTCTCGATTGCCGACAATAGCGGCATCACCAACAAGGGCAAATTCCTCGCCTTGACCGAGGAGGGCACCCTCACCCCCGAGGGTTTGAAGAGCGGTATCGACCACCTCAAAGAGTTGGGCATCACCCACGTTCACATCCTCCCCTCCTACGACTACGGCTCGGTAAATGAGGCTCGCTTGGAGGACAACACCTACAACTGGGGCTATGATCCCAAGAACTACAATGCCCCCGAGGGTGGCTATTCAACCGATCCCTACACCCCCGAGGTTCGCATCCGCGAGATGAAGCAGATGGTACAGGCTCTCCACAAGGCCGGCATTGGCGTGATTATGGATGTTGTGTATAACCACACCTTTGTAAATGATGGCTCCAACTTCTCACTCACCGTTCCCGGCTACTACTACCGCCAGACCGAAAACGGTGACTACTCCAACGCTTCGGGCTGTGGCAACGAGACCGCCTCGGAGCGTCCTATGGTACGCCGCTACATCACCGAGTCGGTGAAATATTGGGCCAACGAGTTCCACATTGATGGCTTCCGCTTCGACCTGATGGCCATCCACGACATTGAGACTATGAATCTCATCCGTAGTGAGTTGGACAAAATTTCGCCCTCCATTTTCGTCTATGGCGAGGGTTGGATGGCAAGCAGCACACCACTGCCCGCAGAGCAGCAGGCCTCGAAACACAACGGCCCCAAATTCCCCCGCATTGCTGTGTTCAGCGACGACATCCGCGACGGCTTGCGTGGCGAGTGGATGAGTGCAGGTGAGGGTGGATTTGCAACGGGTAAGGTTACCAACCGCCAGAAAGAGAGTATCAAATTTGGCGTTGTGGGCGCAACCCAGCACCCCCAGGTGAACTACGCAGAGGTGAATTACTCTTCGGCACCCTATGCAAACAACCCCATTGAGGTTATCAACTACGTTTCGTGCCACGACGATGAGTGCTTGCGCGACAAGATTGACGCAGTGGCAAAAGATGCCACCCCCGAGCAGAAAAAACGTATGAACCTGCTTGCACAGACCATCGTTGTAACCTCGCAGGGTGTGCCTTTCATCTTCTGTGGCGAGGAGCTCTACCGCACCAAGCAGCACATCCGCAATACCTACAACCAGCCCGACGAAATCAATCGTATAGATTGGAGCCACAAGGCCAAGTATGCCGATGTGTTCAACTACTACAAGGAGCTCATCCGTATGCGTCGCAACCACCCTGCATTCCGTATGGCGACCAACGAGCAGGTTGTTGAGAATCTGAACTTTATCGACTCGCCCGAGGGCACTGTTATGTACACTCTCAATGGTCAGGCTGTGGGCGATGAGTGGAGCGAGATTTTGGTTATCTACAACGGCAACCGTGGCGGTGTGGATATGGTCTTCCCCGAGGGTGATTGGAACATCGTTTGCGAGGACGCGAAGATGCAGCTCGATGCTCCCCGCTCGTTCAAGGGTGGCGCATTCTACGTTCACGGCACCAGCGCAATCGTAGCATACAAATAGCTTTTTGGCCGCCAGCAATCAGCGGTCAGCCTTATTCGCGGGTATCTTTTTCGATACCCGCGATTTTTTTGGAGGGTGGTGTGCCAAAAAAAGGAGTGGGCTCCGCAACACAACACAAAAAATCGAATATAATCGAGTGAATTTTAGGCGTGCAAAAAAGCGGGCTCCGCAGGTGCCGTAACGGCACTTTTGTGATGGGAATTCTTCCCAACACAAAAAATCGAATATGGCGGAGGGATTTTTGTGCCAAAAGAAGGAGTGGCGCCGCAGTTTGCTTATCGCAAATGAGGAAGCCACTCTCTGAATTTTGGTGCAAAAAACACCCGTTAGATTCGATTTTTTACAATTTCGGAAATCTCATTCATAATACCACGAGCAAGACGCTCGGCCGAATCCTCATCGCGACTCTCGGAATAGATGCGGATGATGGGCTCGGTGTTGCTCTTGCGGAGGTGTACCCACTCGGTGGGGAAATCAATCTTCACACCGTCAATGTCGGTAACATTGTAGTCGGTGTAGCGGTTGAGCATAATGGCCAACACCCTATCAACGTCGATATCGGGGGTGAGTTGAATCTTGTTTTTGGAGATGTGGTATTGGGGGTAGGTCGCTTTGAGTTCGCTCACACGGCAACCCTTCTGGGCCAAGAGCGAGAGGAAGAGAGCCACACCCACAAGTGCGTCACGACCGCTGTGAAGCTCAGGGAAGATAACACCTCCGTTGCCCTCGCCACCAATCACGGCACCCACCTCTTTCATCTTGGTCACAACATTGACCTCACCCACTGCCGAGGCTGCATAGGAGCCACCGTAACGCTCGGTCACCTCGCGCAATGCACGAGTGGAGGAGAGGTTTGAAACGGTATTACCACCTCCACGACGCGAAAGGATATAGTCGGCACAAGCCACAAGAGTATATTCCTCGCCAAACATCTCACCATCCTCACACACGAGTGCCAAACGATCCACATCGGGATCTACAACAACACCCAAGTCGGCCTTTTCGCGAGCAACAACACTGCAAATTTCCGTAAGGTTCTCGGGGATAGGCTCAGGGTTGTGTGCAAAATTGCCCGTAGGCTCACAGTTGAGCCTAACGACCTCCACGCCAAGTCGCTCCAAAAGTGCGGGGATAACAGTGCCTCCCACCGAATTGACAGCATCGACAACCACCTTGAAGTGGCGGGACTTGATGGCCTCAACATCCACATCGGGGAGTGCCAAAACACTCTCAATGTGCTCCTCATCGAAGGAGCAACGCTCCACGACGTGACCAAGTTGATCCACCTCGGGATAGTCCCACGAAGTGTCATCGGCCCACGCAAGCACCTGTTTGCCCTCGGCATCATTGAGGAATTCACCCTGCGAATTGAGGAGTTTCAGCGCGTTCCACTGCTTGGGATTGTGGGAAGCGGTGAGGATTATACCTCCGTCGGCCTTACGCGAGGTGACTGCCATCTCCGTACCAGGTGTGGTGCAAAGACCGATTGATACCACATCAACACCACAGCCAAGCAGGGTGCCGATGACGATATTCTCGACCATTTCGCCCGAAAGACGCGCATCCCTACCAACCACAACTTTGAGTTTTTTGTCGGGATTTTGGGAGGCCAAAAAGCGCACATAGGCGGTCACAAATTTTACGATATCAAGAGGTGTGAGGTTGTCGCTAATGGTACCACCAATGGTACCTCGGATACCTGAAATGGATTTAATCAGTGTCATATTACAATGGGTATTAGTTCTCTCTTTACGGAAATTAGCCCAAAGGCTCCCACAAATATACAAATTTTTAGCAACCTCGCATTCTGCAACACCGGCTTTTTCGTATCAAAGGGGCGTTTAATCTCTTTTTTGTGTGATTTTTTCGACCAAATAATCTATATTTGCACAAATTGCAAGACCTAAAAATACCCGATAACTATGAACATCCAACAAGTAACACAGAGGTTCGTCGAATTGTTTGGCAAACAACCAACACTCTACACCGCCCCCGGGCGTATAAATCTCATTGGTGAGCATACCGACTACAACGGAGGTTTTGTCTTCCCCGGTGCGGTAGATAAAGCTATGGTGGCAGCCATCGGACTCAATGGCACCTCCCGCGTGAGGGTGTGGGCTCTGAATATGGATGAGGAGTGCGAATTTGGACTCCGCGAAGAGGATAAACCGACCAAGGCGTGGGCCAACTACATCTTTGGTGTGTGTCGCGAAATCCAAAAGAGAGGTTACAAAATGGAGGGTTTCGACGCTGTTTTTTGTGGCGATGTGCCTCTGGGAGCAGGTATGAGCTCCTCGGCGGCCTTGGAGAGCGTCTTTGCCTACGCACTCAACGACCTGCTGGGGCTCAATATCGACCGCTTTGAGTTGGCACTCATCGGGCAGGCCACCGAGCACAACTACTGTGGAGTGATGTGTGGCATTATGGATCAATTTGCCTCCCTGTTTGGCAAGGCAGGCCACCTCGTAAGGCTCGATTGCAAGAGTTTGGAGTATGCCTACTTCCCCTTCGATGCCGAGAAATTTGGCTACCGACTTGCTCTTATCAACTCCAAGGTGAAACACGAACTCGTGGGCTCTCCCTACAACGAGCGTCGCTCCTCGTGTGAGAGGGTTGCAGGACTCTTGGGGCGCAAATTCCTTCGCGGAGTGACTATGGAGGAGCTCAATGGGATAAAGGATAGTATCTCGGAGGAGGACTACAAGAGAGCGTGCTACGTTGTGGGCGAAGAGTGGCGCGTGATGGAGGTGTGCAAGGCTCTCGAAGAGAGCAATTTGGAGCGCGTGGGCGAGATGATGTACGGCACCCACAAGGGGCTCTCCGAAGAGTATGAGGTGAGCTGCGAGGAGCTCGATATGTTGGTAGATGTTGCCCGCGAGTGCGGAGTGAGCGGTGCGAGGATTATGGGTGGCGGCTTTGGTGGCTGCACCATAAATCTGGTGCGCGAGGAGCTCTACGACAACTTCATTGCCACTGCCACCGAGCGATTCACCGCTCGCTATGGGCACTCCCCCGAAATCATCCCCGTAGTCATCTCCGACGGTGCTCGAAGATTGTAGCAACAAAAGCGGTGCGACCTCAAAAAGTCGCACCGCTTTCACTTTCTACTTAACCCTCTCGAACCACGGCAGCCTTTCGAGGGGAACCTCGATGGTTATTGTCTTACCACCCCTATGGATTTTACCCAAGTCGTCACGCCATTTTCCTTTGGGCAGCCTCACGGTGCGCACATCCTCCTCTCCCACAATGGGGGCAACAAGGTAGCGCGAGCCCAACATATATTGGTCGGTGCAGTGCTCAAAACCCTCACCGGGGAATTCGTAGGCCATATGGCGCACAATAGGCTCGCCCGTCACAGAGGCCTCCCTCGCAAGGGTGAGGATGTAGTCGCCCAATGTGGCGTGCCACTCGGCATACCTCTGGCAAATGGCGTTATTCTCGGGTGTCAGGATGCGCCAAGGAGCCACCGAGAACTGCATCATCGGCATCATTGAGTGAATCTGGCACGAGCGCACCACGAGTCGTTGGTCGATATTCTCGGCACCCACACCAATAAACGAGGCCCACTGTCCGCCACCAATCATATCGGGGCAGGTGTAGAGGTGTCCCATAAGGCCCGCAGCCACCATCGAAGGCACCAACTTCGCAACATCGCCCCACGAATAGTCCTTATCGCCCAAGCGTTGCACAAGAGCCTCTCCGCCCATCTTCCAACAAGCACGAAACTCGTTGTAGGGGAATTCGAGGCCCAACTTTGCCCACAACTCCGTCTGGTCGCAGTCGTAGGAGTGGCCATCATAGGGAGCAACTCTCCCCTCCAAATAACGCTCGGGGTCGCCTGCGTCGAACTTGAAGCCATCAACGCCATATTCATCCTGCATACCTTTCAGAATGCCCCTCAAATGTGCCACAGCCTCGGGGTTGCTCAAATCATAGACCGCACTATGGCCATTCCACCACTCCACAATGGCGGGAGAATCGCGGTGGGCATCCTTCACCAAGAAACCCTTGTCCCTCAAATCGCGAAATTCCGCACTGTCGGGCGACACGAAGGGGCACACCCAAAGCATAACCTTAAAGCCCATCTCGTGGAGTCTGTCAATCATCCCCTTGGGATCGGGGAATCGGTCGGGGCGGAACTCAAAATTGCCATAATACTTCTGCCAATTGTCGTCAATCATCAACACTCCCGTTGGGTAACCATTGGCCACAATGCCCTCGGCATAGGCCATAACATCGCGCTGATTCTGGTTATAGGTGAGCTCTATCCAAGTATTGTATTGTGGCTGGGAGAAGAAGACCTCGGGGGGAATGGTGCCCGAAGGGGGAAAGAAGAGTCGGCACGCCTCGGTGTAGGCTCCTTTCAGGCTCTTCTGGGGGGCACACCCCTCCACAATCGCCCCACGCGAAGTGATGTTGATAACCCCTTCTTCTATGCTACAAACCATAGGGCCCTCACTCCAAACATATCGTCCCATATTGGAGAGCAACAACGGAGTGGTCTGGTTATTAAGGTTTTGTGTGCGATGATCAATTTCAATCCGGCTCTGGGCGTCAAAAGGCATAAGCCTACCTAAATCGGTGGCCAAACCCCACCAACACTCCTCGGGGCCAAACTCCACGCAAGCCTTCTGTTGTGGCTGTGCCACGCTTGGGAGCCAAACACAGACAACCATAGCCAAAACAAACAATCCTCGTTTCATCTCTTCAAAAATATTTAGGTCTGTTATTTCTCTGTCTTTAAGCAAAATACACCCGTTTCATACTCCTCGAATCCCACAGAGTGGTAGAGTTGTCGCGCAGCTATTCGCGTGGGGTTGGATGTCAGGTAGAGGGTTGCTTGGGGGTGCTTGTTCCTGCAAAACTCCACGGCCCTCAACACCAATGCGCGCCCAACACCCATACCCCTCACCGAGGGAACAACAACGACATCCTCAATCCAGAACTTCTCGCTCACGGGGGTTAGATAGTGCACTGCGGTGAGTGAGCCAACCATCCGCCCCTCTACCTCCGCAACAAAAATTGTTGCGTGGGGCGACTCCAAGATTGTCGCAAGGCGTTGGGCATCAATCCGAGGGCGCGGTGAGGTGGTCAGGTGGTTCATCATCTCCTGCAATTGGGCGGCCTCCTCATTGGTGGCACGACACAGCTCCCTTATTACAATCTTTTCCATTCTCTCTCCGCAATAGTTCTCCACAAAGATACCTTTTTTCAAACAAAAATTCAAGGCTTCCAACACTCAACTGTGGGCAACTGCGCTTATTTGCAGAGAATGTGAGGAATAATTTTCCGGAAATTGGGGTTTGTATCCATAATTTACTATCTTTGTAGATATAAAATTTTTACCCTTAAACAGTTTTGTTCGTATGAAAAGATGGTCTTTCGGCTTGTGCTTGGCAACATTGATGTTTGTTGCCATTTGTGGAACCACCTCCTGCAACCCCAATGGTGGCAATGAGGATAAATATGTCGTGATTCTCTCGATGGATGCCTTCCGTCACGACTTGGCAACCCTCTACGACACCCCCACCCTCGACTCTATCGCCAATGTGGGCGTGTTCTCAAAGGTTAAACCCTGCTTCCCAAGCAACACATTTCCCAACCATTATGCAATGGCCACAGGTCTGCACCCCGACCACCATGGCATCGTAAATAACAGTTTTTATGACAAAGCAATGGGGTTGCCATACTCCATCGGCAATGACGAGGCGCGTGTAAACCCCGATTTCTACAAAGGCGAACCCATCTGGAACACCGTTGAGCGTCAGGGCCTTATCGCCCACGTTTACACTTGGGTGGGTGTCGAGGCCCCCTATCAGGGCGGGTTCCCCACCAAATACCTCACCTATGATGTAAATCGCACACGCAAGGAGTTGGCCGACCACGTTTTGGCTGCCCTCTGCAACCCCAATGTGGAGGAGATTCCCAACCTTACGATGTGGTATTTCGACGAGCCCGACGCTGTGGAGCACCGTTACAGCCCCACCTCCGAGGAGACAAAAGCAGTTGTGGAGGATATCGACCAAGTGTTGGCCTACTTTATGCGCGAGGTGCGCAAGTCGCCCGTCTATGACAAAATTAACTTTATATTCACAGCCGACCATGGTATGACCGAACTTTCGCCCGAGAGGTACTACAACATCTACCCCCTGATTCCCGAAGAGGCGAAGAATTGGTACAACTCCAACCCATTAACCCTCGAACCCGAAGAGGAGCGCATTGAGTATGTCTATCAGACCCTCAAAGCACACGAACAGGAGGGACACTACCGCGTGTGGTTGCGCGATGAAATGCCTGAGGAGTATCACTACGGCACCTACACCGACCGAATTCAACCCATTGTTCTATTGGCAGATAACGGCTGGAAGGTGGTCTACAACAAAGAGGAGGGACGTGGCAAACCAAAGCCCAAATCCTCATCTCACGGCTTCGACCCCAACCACCCCGATATGCAAATGGCATTCTTTGCTTGTGGCCCCGCCTTCAAGAGCGGATACACACACGATGTGACCTTCCAAAACCTGAATGACCACCTGATTATCTCATACATCCTCGGCATTGACCCCGCCGAAAATAACGATTGTGTATGGGAGGATATTGAGGGTTTGTTCAAATAGCCCTTGACAAGCGGGTAAAACCCTATCAGCCAAGCCTTTAAGAAAATCATATTTACCGCCTAAAAAACACTCCTATGGCTATTGTTTCGCTTATAATCGCCACATACAATGGGGCAAAAAAACTCCCCCTTGCGCTCAATTCTCTCACGAGTCAGACCCTCGACAAGTCGCTTTGGGAGGCGGTAATTGTGAATAACAACTCTTCGGATAATACCGAGGAGGTTGTGAGGGAGTTCCAAAAAGCCCATCCGGAGCTAAACATCCGACTCGTAAATGAGTCACAACAAGGACTCTCCTTTGCACGCAACAGAGGCATAGATGAGTCGGTGGGAGACTATATTGTTATTATTGATGACGACGAAATAGCCTCTCCCGACCTGCTTACCGAGTACTACGAATTTCTTGATACGCAACCTCACGCAGTGGCCGCAGGTGGCAAAATCACTCCCCACTACCCGGGCAAACGCCCCGCTTGGCTCTCACGCCTGACGGAACGCCCCATTGCCGGCACCCTCAATCTTGGAAATCAAATCCGTTTCTTCCCCGAGGGCAAGTATTTTGGCGGTGGCAATATGGCACTAAGGCGTTCTGCCATAGCCTATTATGGCAAATTTAACACCAACCTTGGAAGGCGTGGCAGCAAACTGCTCGGAGGCGAGGAGAAGGAGCTCTATATGCGCTATTACACCTCTGGCGAGGACATTTACTACCTCCCCAAGGCGGAGATTTTCCACGTTATTGATGAGAGCAGGTTGACAAAACAATACTTTAAGGCTGTCTGCTATCGAATCGGTCAGAGCGAACGTATTCGCACCCTCGGTCAGAGCGAAAGCTCGTTCCGTAGGCGCGTCAGAAGCGAGATTTTCAAGTGGTGCGCCACCCTCGGTATTGCCACTCTCTATTGCTTGGCGTTGCAGTTCTCAAAAGCGCAATACCTTGTCATTATGCGCTATAACATTTCGAGGGGATTGGGTGATTCAAACATTGATAAAGAGCTGTAAATCTTATGATTATGACACAACACAATATCTTTTTCACCGCTCTTACGGAGTCCACGGCGGAGCTGATTGAGCGTTATGCCGACACCGATCAGGAGGGTTATATCCGTAATTTTCAAATCATCAATAAGGAGATTATCTCGGCTCTCAACCAAGCAAAAGAGTGGCTGGGTGAAGGGCTGTTGGGCAACGAGGTTCTCTCAGAGGTGTGGTACGAAAAGAACCCTTGTGACAGTTGTGCCGAACAGAAGAGTTGCACCATAACCTGCCGTCGTAAACACGCCTTTGATAGGGCAATTTATGGTGGTTTGTTGTGTGGAGCACAACCTGCAATTCTCCAAAAAAATTGGGGCTCGGAAGAGGTAAAAAATAAGGTACATTTTAAGGTACGTTTAAGCGCAAATACAGACTCAAAAACGGGGCTGTTTTTTGAGCGCGATTTAGGCTATTCCGAAGGTGGTATTTCGGTGAAGAAAAACGGGGAAATTTCCATTAATGGCAAGCAGGTTTTACTTCGTCCGTGGAGCGCAACCCTCTACACCCTATTCGTTCTTCACCCCGAAGGCTTCCCCCTCTCGGAGCTTGCCGGTGAGAGGGAAAAAGAGTTGGTTAAAAAATATAGAAATATCTCTAAATCAGAGGTTAAAGTTGCAAAATTAAAATCGCAACTCACCAACCCCGACAATACGACAAGACTATTCAACAACAAGCTCTCCGAGCTCAACACACAACTCAAAGAGGCCGGCATACCGCAACTGTTTTGGGTTACAACAACCAGCCATAAAGCAAACAACAAACCTTACTTTATACCCTATCTTCAAGAGAAAAAATAAGGTACGTTTTCATACAAAAAGGCCCGCAAAAATTGCGAGCCTTTTTTGTGCCATATTTTTTCATCCATTAGCGACGACGAAGTCCCTTTCGGAAATCCCTTTTTGACGTTTTATTTTCCCCTTCGAGGCGAGTGTTCAAAGCCCAAAACTCACCCTTTGTATCATAGGAGCCCACCATCTCAAAGTCGAGTTGTTTGAGTCGCAAATCGGCACCCTTAACCTTGATGCGCACCCTGTCGCCCAGCACAAACTTCCTACCCGAGCGTGTGCCAACAGCTGCATACTCCTCTTCATCGAAGGCGTAGAACTCGTCCGAGAGGTCACGCATCGCAACCATTCCCTCAATGTGGGTATCCTCCAATTCGACATAAACGCCCCACTCGGTGACACCGCTGATAGAGCCCTCAAACTCCTCGCCTACACGCTCCTTCATAAACTCCACCATCTTATACTTCACCGAAGCACGCTCTGCCTCGGCCGCCCTCGCCTCCATATCGCTCGAATGTTCGCACAACTCCTCAACAACCTCATTATCAACAGAGTTGCCACCTTCCAAATAGTGAGCCAACAAGCGGTGCAACATCATATCGGGGTAGCGACGGATGGGTGATGTGAAGTGGGAATAGTAGGGGAACGCAAGTCCGTAGTGTCCAATATTCTGGGTGGAATAGTATGCCTTCTGCATTGTGCGCACCGCAAGAATCGACACCACATTCTCCTCGCTCTTGCCTTTAATCTCGCCCATCAGAGCATTCATCTGTTGAGCCACTGCCTTACCCTTGCGGGCATCGAAGTAGTAGCCAAAGCGGAGTATAAAGTTTGCAAACCTTGCAAGTTTCTCTGCATCAGGCTTTTCGTGCACACGATAGACAAACGTTTTCGCCTTGCCGTTCTTACCCTTCTTGGCACCTATAAACTCCGAAACGGAGCGGTTGGCAAGCAACATAAACTCCTCAATCAGTTGGTTTGCCTCCTTCTGAACCTTGAAATAAACCCCCAAAGGCTTGCCGTTCTCGTCGAGGTGAAATTTGGCCTCCTCTCGCTCAAAGGCAATGGAGCCATCCGCGAATCTACGGGCACGCATCTTACGAGCCAACTCATTGAGTTTCAGAATCTCCTCACGGAAATCACCATCCTCGCCCTCGATAATTCTCTGGGCCTCTTCGTAGGTGTAACGACGGTCGGAGAGAATCACTGTGCGACCAAACCAACTCCCCACAACCCTCGCCTCGGCATCCATCTCGAAGATTGCCGAAAAACAGAGTTTCTCCTCATTGGGGCGCAAGGAACACAAACCATTGGAGAGTCTTTCGGGGAGCATAGGGATTGTTCTATCGACCAGATAGACACTCGTAGCCCTCTCGCGGGCCTCCTGCTCCACAAGCGAACCCTCTCTCACATAGTGGGTTACATCTGCAATATGAACGCCAACCTCGAAATTGCCATTTTCGAGCACTCTGAACGAAAGCGCATCGTCGAAGTCCTTAGCATCGGCAGGGTCTATGGTAAATGTTGTCACCCCACGCATATCGCGACGCGAGGAGTACTCTTTGGCCGAAATGTGGTCGGGAATACGCTCTGCCTCCTCCTCAACCTCTCGTGGGAAGTCGTAGGGAAGGTTGAATTCGGCCAAAATGGCGTGCATCTCGGCATTGTTATCTCCCTCTTTACCAAGTATTTTCACAACTCTGCCCGTTGGACACTTGCTCTCGGGCTCCCAGCTTGCAATGCGAACTATGACCTTGTCGCCATCGGCGAGCTTATCCACCCCCTTGTCGAGAAAAATATCCACCGGCATACTCTTCTGGGCCACCCTCACGAATGCGTGCGAGCGAGTCTTCTCCACAACGCCCACATAGTTGCGCTCAGCCCTCTCAACAACCTCCACAATCTGGCCTTCGGGGTCACCAGAGGCTCTACGACGAGTGATGGCAACCCTCACGCGGTCGCCATCGAGTGCGCGTGCCGTGTTGCGACGGTCGATGAAAATGTCCTTATCTACGCCTTCAACAGCAACATACATACTACCTGAGGCGAGCATTTGTGCCACACCCTCAACGGTGGGTAGTGCGCGAGCAGCAAGTCGGAATGTAGATGCGGAGGTTGCCTCCACAACACCCTCCTCAACCATCTGATAGACAATTGCTTTTGTTTGATATCGGCCCTCACGATCGGCGCCTCCACTCTGGGCTGCGAGGGTTTTGAGCGCGAATTTGCGCGATGGGAACGAGCGGAAAAGTTGCATAATTACGGCTGCGCGGTCACCTCTTTGCGAGCCTTTGGTAGCACCCCTTGTGCTACGCTTTTTGTCTTTCTTTGACATATCTTACCTATTATATACAGCGCAAAGGTACAAAAATCTGCGTGCCCAAACGCCATTTGCGGGGGTTTAGGATGAAATTTAACGATTTGGTAAATGTGTCGTGGGAGAAAAAACGTCTAAAAATCAAAAAAAGTTACTCGAAAATTTTGTTTTAAGAAATTATTGCTATCTTTGCAGTCCGAAAGCGGACAATTAATTCCCCAGTAACGCTTTCGGAATAGTTCGGGGTGTAGCTCAGCCCGGTTAGAGTACACGTCTGGGGGGCGTGGTGTCGCTAGTTCGAATCTAGTCACCCCGACTACGAAAAAGCATTGATAATCAAATGATTGTCGATGCTTTTTTCTTTTTGTGCATTTCTCAAAACATGCACGGTTGACGCCACGGTTGACGCACAAAAGTCAACCAAGAAGTCAACCAAAAAAGGGCAGACCACAAAGTGGCCACCTCTGGCCTTTACCCCCCTAACCTATGGGAGAAGTCTGTCGCATTGAGAGCGGGCTTTTGTTTTTATCCACACCCAAGCGATGATTGCTTGCAAGCCGAGTGGGGGCATTTTAGACAAAAAAGAGTCTTTTTGTTGTCAATTCTCAATTCAAAATCGTATCTTTGTGGGTAGCGTGTGGTTTAACGCCCAGCGACGGAGTCAAAGAACAAAACCAAAAAAACAGATAACTCTATGGATTACAGCACACTGCACAAAGCCCATCCCTGGCACGGCATAGACCCAGGAACGCCAGAGGAGATTCGCGCATTCATTGAAATTGTGCCCACCGACACCGTGAAATACGAGGTGGACAAGGTGAGCGGTTATCTCTCGCTCGACCGTCCGCAGAAGTTCTCCAACATCGTACCCTCGCTCTACGGATTCATCCCCCGCACCTACTGCGCAACACAGATGGCAGAGCTCACAAACAAGGCTCTGGCGAGATTTGACGTGGAGGGCGATGGCGATCCTCTGGATATCTGTGTGCTCACGGAGAAAGATGTAACTCACGGAGATATTTTGGTCTCGGCACGCCCCATTGGTGGTCTGCGCCTTTTGGACCACAATCAGGCCGACGACAAGATTATCGCGGTGCTGAAAAATGACGCCATCTATGGCGATATGACCGACATTGAGCAGTTGCCCACCCGCATTGTCAGGCGACTGATTCACTACTTCACAACCTACAAGGACATTCCCGGCGAGAGCCACCAGAGGATGAAGTTTGTGAGCATCTACGGCCCCGATGTTGCCCGCGAGGTCATCGTGCGCTCAATGAACGACTACAACAACCTTATTGAGAGCGAGAAAGAGGAGTAAATCTTCTCTGACGCAAAGCAAACAATTCGGCTAACACCCAACAAAAAACCTTCACTTTAACGTGAAGGTTTTTTCGTGCCACAGCCTGACAGACAATTATCGCGTACCATTAAGCCCCCTTTACAGAAATGGGGGTTTGGGGGATTGGCAACACCTTCTCTCCCCGCACGAAAAAAGGCAGAGCAATCGCTCTGCCTTCTCGCGCTACATCGTGCCAAATCATCGAACTTCTCAAATTTTCCACACAAAAAACTCCTCCCCTACGAAAGGGGAGGTTGGGAGGGGTGGTCGAACACTCACTCCCCGCACGAAAAAAGGCAGAGCAATATTGCTCTGCCTTCTCGTGCCTCAACCTGCCAGACTATCGAACTTTCATAGAGGACTACTTGAAGATTGTGGAGTTCATCGAGTGGTTGAAAGAAAACTACCCCGAAAAAGCAACTTTCCTCACAAAAAAGTCTTGACTTGGCGTGTCTATCCTCTTATATTTTGATAGACACACAGTCTAACTGCGCCGATTGTGTCGGCGTGGTTTAAGAATAATTGCAATAATAATTATTAAACAATGTCAAAAATTAAAGACAATGAAAAGAAAAGTTTTGTTATGTACGACTCCTTTGTGGAGGCAATGATGCACCTCGATGATAAGGATTTCCGAGAGTGCTTTATGAAAATTAGGGACTATGCGCTTGAAGGTGTATGTGCAGAGAGTGCAAGTCAGAATATCAACATCATTATGGCGTTGGTAAAACCCAATCTTGATGCTGCAAGGCGGCGGTATATGGCGAGCGTTGAGAATGGTAAGAAGGGTGCCGAGTATGGTAAACTTGGTGGTGCACCAAAGGGAAATCAGCACGCCCGCAAAAAACAACCCCAGAAACAACCCCTTGATGTAGATGTAAATGTAGATGTTGAAGAAGATGAAAATGAGAATGAAGAAGTAGATGTGAATGTGAATGAGGATGCCCCCGTTGGGGATATTGTCCCTTCTTCTTTTTCTTGTTTTTCTTCTTCAAGTGTTCCACACACCCATCAAGAACCTCCAAGAGAGGCACCATCATACTCCAACACCCAGAGCATTGAGGCGGAGCAAACAAACAAGGGTGAAACCCATATAAACTCCAAGAGAGATAGTCATTG
>JAZOTH010000033.1:0-39726 GCA_045657545.1 Tidjanibacter sp. | reverse complement strand
ATCCGCCACGCTATGGCCTACGCAATCCACAAATTCTTCAACGACAAGGGTTTTTATTATTGGCACACACCGCTGATTACCGCTTCGGATTGTGAGGGTGCAGGTGCTATGTTCAACGTGACAACCTTCGACCTGAACAATGTCCCCAAAGGCGAGGATGGTAAGGTTGATTACTCGCAGGACTTCTTTGCACGTCAGACTTCGCTGACCGTTTCGGGCCAGTTGGAGGGTGAGCTTGGCGCACTTTCGCTCGGCCAAATCTACACCTTTGGCCCCACCTTCCGTGCCGAGAACTCCAACACTCCCCGCCACTTGGCAGAGTTCTGGATGATTGAGCCCGAGATGGCATTCTACGACTTGGAAGACAATATGGCTCTTGCCGAGGAGTTTATCAAATACTGTGTTCAGTACGCCTTGGACAATTGTATGAGCGACTTGGAGTTCCTCAATAAGATGTTCGACCCCGAGTTGATTGAGCGTTTGCGCGGTGTTGTGGCTTGCGACTTCGTAAGGCTCGACTACACCGAGGGTATCCGTATTCTTGGAGAGAGCGGCAAGAAGTTCGAGTTCCCCTGCACTTGGGGTTGCGACTTGCAGAGTGAGCACGAGAGGTACCTCGTTGAGGAGTACTTCAAAAAGCCCGTCATCCTTATCAACTATCCCAAAGAGATTAAGTCCTTCTATATGAAGCAGAACGAGGATGGCAAGACTGTTCGCGCTATGGATGTACTCTTCCCCAAGATTGGCGAGATTATCGGTGGTAGCGAGCGTGAGGCCGACTACGGTAAGCTCAACGCCATTATCGAAGAGCGTGGTATGAGCAAGGAGACCCTCTGGTGGTATCTTGACACCCGTCGTTGGGGCTCGGCTCCTCACAGTGGCTTCGGCTTGGGCTTCGAGCGCCTCTTGTTGTTTGTGACGGGTATGGCCAACATTCGTGATGTGATTCCGTTCCCTCGTACGCCCAAGAACGCCGAATATTAGTCGAGCACATCTCGTGGCGAGCGTGCCTTGTGGGTGCTTTTTGCACCATCCCGCACATCGCAACTTCCTCATTTGCTGTCAGCAAACTGCGGAGTTGCTCGCTTGGATGGCACAAAAATCCCTCCACAAACCCCACTCGCGGGGTGGGGAACCTACGTAGTACGATATGCACTCGATGGGAATTGAGAATAGTCTTTAAGGGCCTTAATGACCTTAAAGTCCTTAAAGTCCTTAAAGTCCTTAAAGACCTTAATAAATCCTCGGACACGAAGTGTCCGCGACGTTAGACGTTAGACGTTAAATGTTGGACCCAAAAAGACTTTAATGAATGAAGAGACCACAAAAAACATAATAGTGGTCTTTTTTTCACGTTAAAGTATAAAGTTATGAGTTCATTTAGCCAAAAGCAGCTATTGGGTTTGAGCCAGAAGCTCTCGCCCCAACAAATCCAGATGATTAAACTCCTCGAACTGCCCAGCTTGTTGCTCGAACAGCGCATCAAGCAGGAGATTGAGGAGAATCCCGTTTTGGAGGAGAGTGTGAAGGAGGAGAGCGATAGTGCTGAGCCTAAGGAGATATCGGTTGAGGAGTATCTGCGCGAGGACGACACCCCCGCCTATAAGATGCGCACCAACAACTACTCCAAAGATGACCGACAGCCTACGGTCTACATCTCGGGTGGAAGGTCGTTGCAGGAGTTTTTGGAGGAACAGTTGGGCTACAAAGAGTTGTCAACAAGAGATTTGGCTGTTGCAAAATACCTCATTGGCAGTTTGGATGATGATGGTTATTTGCGCCGAGATTTGATTTCGGTGTCGGATGATATTGCGTTTAGTGTGGGGCTTGACCTCTCTATTGAAGAGTTGGAGCGGGTGCTGCACATTGTACAGGAGTTGGAGCCTTCGGGCGTAGGAGCGAGGAATTTGCAGGAGTGTTTGCTGTTGCAACTCCGCTCAATGGAGCCACTCAGTGAGGCACAACAGCTTGCCTACAAGATTCTCGCAGACTACTTCGATGATTTCGCCAAGAAACACTACGACCGCCTGCTTTCGCGCCTCGGTGTGGAGAGGGATGAGTTTGCCGAGGCGATAGAGGAGATACGTCACCTCTCGCCCAAGCCGGGTAACCTCTATGGCGATGCTACCGACGATGCTGCCCCCTATGTTGTGCCCGACTTCATTCTCGACTACCGCGAAGGTGAGTTCGACCTGCGCCTAAATTCCTACAATGTCCCCGATTTGAAGGTCAATCGCCACTATATGGATATGATTCGCACCTCACTTGCGGGGGGGACAACCAGCGAGCAGGACAAGGAGGCACTCCAATTTGTAAAGAGCAAGATTGACTCCGCGAAGTGGTTTATCTCTGCCATCAAGCAACGTCACGACACGCTGCTGGGCACGATGACCGAAATTTTTGAATACCAAAAGGAATATTTCATTGATGGTGATCCTAAGAGGCTCAAACCTATGATTCTCAGGGATATTGCCGAGCGCACAGGGCTGGATGTGTCGACCATTTCGAGGGTGGTGAATAGTAAATATGTGCAGACACACTTTGGAATAATTCCCCTCAAAAGCCTCTTCTCGGAGGCGATGCAGACCGATAGTGGCGAGGAGGTATCATCCTATGAGATTAAGCAGATTCTCTCGGATTGCATCGAGGAGGAGGATAAACGCCACCCCTTGACCGATGAGGTGCTTATGAATATCCTCAACGAGAAGGGCTACCGTATTGCGCGTCGTACCGTTGCCAAGTACCGCGAGATGCTCAAAATTCCCGTAGCTCGCCTGCGTCGTCAGATTTGATAGAACCAATACATATATAATATATATGAACACCACCCACCTGCCACGCCTATTGGCACAAGGAGTTACCGCTCTTTTCCATCCGCTCACAATGGTTGGGTGGATTGTGGTTATGGTGATGTTTTCGCTCGCCTCGCCATTGGCCTATCCTGCACCCGTTAGGTGGTTTGTGTTGGGTACGGTAGTACTGATGACCGTTGGCGTACCTCTGCTCTTTTGGTGGCTCGTGAGGCTCTTTGGGGCGCGAGGTGAGGGGCAGACTATGGAGCGTCGTACCTCAATTATGATGCTTGTGTTGGTGGCTATATGCTACACTTGTTGTGGCTGGGTGTTCGACGATATTGTGGTGCTCTACCTTGTGCGCAAGATTCTCTACACCTCTACTGCGGTGGTCGCGCTTCTACTCCTTTGTGAGCTTTTCTATCCGCTTGACTATCACACCACAGCCTTTGGAGCACTGCTTGGTATGATGTGGATGTTACTCATTGTGGGCAACGTAGGGCTCTTGGCTCCCTTCATTGCGGGTATTGTTGCGGTGGGCGCAGTTGCCACCTCACGCCTCTATTTGACGGATTGCAGGGTTGGCTCGGTTGTATGGGGCGCACTTCTCGGTTTTGCCCTCTCGGCAGGGTTGTTGGTGGTAATATAATAAGGAAAGAGGTTGTTCGTAATGCGAACAACCTCTTTCTTACATTATTAGCGAACCACTTTTACATAGTCACTTAATTCACTGTCGGTAAAGTTATAACCATAACTATCTGGGAGAGCGATTGCTTTTATCTTATAATATGATGTACCAGATACGGGGTTTGAGTCGGTAAGTACATACCTACCCGAAGCGGTTGCGCCTCCCGAAGCTGTGATTTTTTTATATCCATAGTTTGCGGAAGTACTACGGTATAATTCGTAATCGTATGCCAACGAAACTTCGTCACAAGATACTTGAACATAGTATAAATCTGACCAATAGTCAAGATTTGTCGGGGTGTCTAATTGTGTGGTTGTAGAACTACCACCTCCACCACCACTGCTACTACCACCTGCTTGATAATAGCAAGTTACTCTTGATGAGGGATCGCTGCGGTCATAGTTGTCATTTACGGCAACAACCCAAAAAGTCCAAGTTCCCTCTTTGGTTTTGGGATAGAATGTCATATATGTCTGTACGGTCCATTCAAACGATTCTATGTCGTAAGGATAAGGTGGTATATAGTAAACTGCATATCGAGTGGCATTGGATGCTGCATTCCAAGTGACTTCAATTGTTTCGCCTTGTTTAACAGCCCTTACATTAGTGGGCTTGGAAGGTGGGGTTGGCTCATTACCACCAGAAGAGGAGGAAATAGTTGCACTCGCAATGTTCGAATAGTCACTCTCCATTCCATCTTTCTCTGCGGTGACTTTGAAGTAGTATGTGCCAGCTACATCAGCTTCAAGAATAACGCCTAAATTATTACCATCGATATAGCCAAGATACTCATATCCGCTGTCACGATAGTCGCTTAAATAGATGTGGAAATAGTCGGCAACTCCCGAATAGTTCCAGTAAAGAGTAATATCGTATCCTGAAACACTTGCGGTGAGGTTAGTGGGTGCTGGTACATATGTGTCATTATTGCCTCCATTACCGCTGTTGTTCCCATTATTATTACCATTTTCAGAAGCAGGCCCTGCGCTTTGGTATATGGCAAATCTTACTGGTGAGAGATTCCAAGCGCTATCTCGAACTTCGACAATGGCGGATCTTTCCATTGATGTCGGATTAGGCTGAATCGTCAACGAGAAATAATGGTTGAAAGAGTCCTTGACATTAACCCAACTCTCGGCACAGTTGACATAAATGCAGTCGTTATCATTGTAGCCTTTGAAGTCAACATTAAAAGAAAACTCTCCGCCAGATGCACTTACATGAAGATCGCTACTTGGATATACGTTTAAATAAGTCTCTTCTTCCCCGCAGCTACTAAAAAGAAGTAACAATGTGGTTGATAGCAAAGTAAATAGTTTTTTCATTGTGTTTGTCGTTTGTGATTAGTAAATGATGTTTCTTGAAAACATATATAAAAACGTGGACTAAATTCGTATATTTGCTTTCTGTGGCTCTGGAAAACCGTGCAACCAAACATAGAATGAAGCCCACGCCAAACGACGTGAGCGTCAAACTTCATTCCTTGGTTGCTCATTAAATTTTCCAGATTTTCAGAAAGCAAGGTACGAAATTAACGCTTTAATATATGTAAAACACTGCGTATTGTGGACAGTGTGTTTTGTTTGCTAATGGCTATGTTTCATAGGCATATTTGTTTGTGTGTTACTATGTTTATGCAAAAATATAAAAATATTATGATTAAATCAATGTGTGAAATATGAAAATAAAAAACTCCCGAACAAACTTTATGCTCGGGAGTTTTTTGTTTGTGTATTGTCTTACTCGGCAACTACATCCTCAACCTGGTTGGGCATTACGGGAGCCTCTGCGGCATTGTCCATAATCTGCTCAATCACTGCGTCGCTTGCGGGCGAGTTAGCTTTCTTGTGCGACGACATAGCAACGGTCGAGAGAAGGCTCAACACTACGATGCCGATCGAGAGGTACCAAGTAGCCTTTTCGAGGAAGTTTGCGGTCTGACGAACACCCATAACCTGGTTCGATGCGCCGAAGTTGGCAGCCATACCGCTTTTGGGGCTCTGAGCCAACACTGCCAATACGAGCAAGATGCTGGCGATAAGAATCAAAATTACAAGAAATGTGTACATTGTGTTGTGTGTATTTAATTATTTTTTATTGTTCTCTTTTTCCTTCTCGGCATTTAGGTGCTCAATAAGTTCGGCAAAATAAACACTTTTTTGCGAATCTTGCAAACTTAATTTTTGATATATCTCGATTGCGAGGTCAAAAAGGTGCTGTTTTGCGTAAATTTCCGCCAATTCCTCGCTCACAAACTCATCATCCATCTCCTCCTCGGAGTTGATTTCATCCATTGGCGCGTCGTTCATCTCCTCGTCGATGACAATTCGGTGCTCACCTTCGCGCAGAAAATCGTCGATAATTCCGAGCATCGCGCTACGGTGCAACTCCTCATTGGAGATGGTTTTTAGGCGTACCGATGCGGGGGTGAGCCTCTCGCGCATCCTCGCAGCAAAGAGAACGCTGTCGGGTGCGAGAAGACCTCTATTGTGCAACTCCATCCTCACGGCACCCCACCAAGGAAACCTTTCCGCCCACGCTTTGAGCTGCTCGGTGGCAATTGTATCAAGTCCGTTTGCCATACTACCAATTCGCTACGGCGGCGTTGAAAATATCCTGCACCAGCTGTTCGCAAATCTCCGTGATGAGCGAGTCCTGCACATCCTGCAATAGCGAGGTTGCGTCGTACTCGGCAAAGGCACTGAACGACTTGTTGTAGTTGTTCTGGGGCTCAAATACGTTGGTGAATTTCACCTTTACCGTAATCGTTAAGCGGTTCATTGCCGCGGTCTCGGCAGCGGTAATTGCCGCAGGGGTGGAGGTGTAGTTCGTAATCTCGCCCTCGAAGGCCAAATCGCCACCGCTCGGTACGAGTTGCAGTTTGGTCTGCCTTGCGAACTTGTCCTGCAATGCATCCGTAAGCGTGGAGCTCAACGAGGGAGCAACCATTGGTGCATTGTTGGGGAAATAGGGCACACTCACAGTTTTGGCATCCAAAGGAATGGAGGCTCCTGAGAATGAGTATTTTACGGTGCAACCGCTGGTGGCTCCCATCACAAATGCAACGAGGGCCACAATTGCTATCTTGCTAAATTTCATCTATTCCGAGGTCTTTGATTTTCCTATAAAGTGTTCTCTCGCTCATAAAGAGCTCTTTTGCGGCATCCTTCCTCTTGCCACCATTGCGACGTAGGGCCTTCACGATGGCCTCCCTCTGCACATCCTCTTTCGAAAGGGGGCGCAGTGGCTCGTCAAATACCTCCTCGCCAATGGCATCCTGCATCTCGCGTTGGTAGTGTTGCGAGGTGGGAAGGTAGCCTGCAACGGGTGTTTCGGTCTGTGGTTCAGTGGGGTAGGATGGGGTGTTACCACTCATCACCTCCATAAGCATACGCTTCACGTCCGAGATGTCGCGTTTCATATCGAAGAGCACCTTGTAAAGAAGCTCCCTCTCATCGGCAAACTCCTCGCGCGCACCGCTATTCATCACAATGGGGGTGGAACCTGCGCCCTCAATGGGGAGGTATTTGCGCAGAATCTGCTCCGAGATTATACGCGAGGGCTCAATTACAGATATTTGCTCTGCGACATTTTTGAGCTGACGGATATTTCCCTTCCAATAGTAGTTTTCGAGCAGAGCTCTTGCCCCCTCATCGAGTGCGATGGCGGGCATTTTGCAACTCACCGACACATCCGAAGCGAACTTGCGGAAGAGAAGGTGTATATCCTCCTTGCGCTGGCGCAGGGGAGGTACGGTGATGGGCACGGTGGCAAGCCTGTAATACAAATCCTCGCGGAATTTGCCCTCGGCAATAGCCCTCGAAAGATCCACATTGGTTGCAGCCACAACCCTCACATTGGTCTTCTGGGGTTTCGAGGAGCCAACCCTCATAAACTCACCCGTCTGCAACACCCTCAAAAGGCGCACTTGGGTGGAGAGGGGCAACTCGGCGACCTCATCAAGGAAGATGGTACCCCCATCGGCCTCTTCGAAATATCCCTTGCGGGCATCCACAGCACCCGTAAAGGAGCCCTTCTCGTGGCCGAAAAGTTCCGAGTCAATCGTACCCTCGGGAATGGCACCGCAGTTTACGGCAACATACCTCTGGTGCTTGCGTGAGGAGTGGTGGTGGATAATCTGAGGAAAGAACTCCTTGCCCACACCACTTTCGCCCGTAATGAGCACCGTAAGGTCGGTAGCGGCCACCTTCACGGCCATCTCAATGGCTCGGTTGAGCGGCTCACTATTGCCGATTATGCCAAATCGTTGTTTTATTGCGAATAAATCTAACATTCCAATACGTCTAACGTCTAACGTCTAATAGTCGCGGACACTGCGTGTCCGAGAATAGAGGGTTTTCAACTACTCTGTTACTTCAATTGCGGTGGGCTCAATCTCCAACTCTACGCGGTCGTTGGATGGAATTGCGCCCCAAATTACCGAAATGAGAGCCATTGCAAGGGCGATGATGGCAACAATCGTGATGCCGTCAATCTTCTTATGGGGCATATGTGCCTGAATCCTACTTTTGCGCTCAATGGGCTCTTCGTCCTCTTCCACTTTGGTTGGTTTTGCCGGCATAGCAGGGCGTGGAGTGGGGGTGGGACGAGGAGTCGCTGTGGGGGCAACTTTGGGCTCAGCGGGCTTCTGAGGCTCGCTGGGAGCCGAAGGAGCAACGGGAGCGGGCTTTTCCTCAATCTCCTCTTCGAGAACATCAACCCCTTTTTCGAATTCGGGGAGCGATTGAGCAAAGGGATTGAACGAGAAATCCACACCACCGTCACGGCGAGCCAATAACACGCCGACACCATCGAGAATGAATTTTTTATTGGTGGCGAGTTGCTGTTTCACGGTATTTACATATCCGCTTAGAAGTTCATTGGCCTTGCTGGGACTCACATCGAGGGTGTTGATGATGAGGTTGGCGAGTATGCCATCGCTCTTTTTGAGCATCTCCATAAAGACAATCTCTCCACTCTCTTTGCGGCGGATGAGTGTGCCCACTTCGGGGATGATAATCCTCGTTTGGGTGGCAATGTGTTGTGCAATGATTGCGCTGATTTTTGTGGTCATAACGCTATATTACTTTGTACCTATTTCTAAAATAACGCCCAAAAATAGCGATTATTATTGAATAATCTGCCAAAAAGTCATAAAAATGTGACAAAATTGGCATAAATATGCCCAAGTGGTTGATAATATCAAAAAGAATTATTTGTTTTGCATTGTGAAATTTTCGAAAAAGTAACTTGATTACATTTGAGAAATTTTTGCAAAGTAGCGAAGATGGATTGTGAATGATTAATTGTTTTCGAGAAAATGAAGAACAAGTACACCGACCTTATTGAGCAAACTTACGATTGGCCACAGAACGAATTTTCTGTGGAGGACAACGAGCTCTATTTCCACAATGTGCCACTGATGGACATCATCAAGCAGTATGGTACGCCACTCAAAATTACCTATCTGCCCAAAATATCTTCGCAGATTCAGCGCGCCAAGCGACTCTTCAATGTGGCAATGGCGAAGGTGGATTATAAAGGCACCTACAACTATTGCTACTGCACCAAGTCGTCGCACTTCTCGTTTGTTTTGGAGGAGGCGTTGAAGAACGACATCTATCTGGAAACATCCTCGGCATACGATATTCCCCTCATCAATGCTCTCTATGAGCAGGGGCTCATTGATAAGAATATGTATGTGGTTTGCAATGGTTTCAAGCGTATGCAGTATGTGGAGAACATCGCCAGCCTCATCAATTCGGGCTTTGAGAATACCGTTCCTGTGCTCGATAATAAAGAGGAGTTGGATCAATTGGAGGGACTTTTGGAGAGGCCCTGCAAACTCGGTATCCGCATTGCGGCAGAGGAGGAACCCAAGTTTGACTTCTACACTTCGAGGCTCGGTATTCGCTACAACGACATCGTTGAGTTCTACAAGAAGCGCATCAAGGGCAACAAAAAATTCAAGCTCAAAATGCTCCACTTCTTCATCAATACCGGTATGAAAGATACCGCCTACTATTGGAATGAGTTGAACAAATGTATTCAGGTCTATTGCGAACTCAAAAAGATTTGTCCCGACCTGGATAGCCTAAACATCGGAGGCGGATTCCCCATCAAGAACTCGCTCAACTTCGACTACGACTATGAGTATATGGCCGAAGAGATTGTTGCACAAATCAAGAGTAACTGCAATCTGAACGGGGTGGAGGAGCCCAATATCTTCACAGAGTTTGGCTCATTCACCGTTGGCGAGAGCGGAGCAACCCTCTTCTCGGTGCTCAATCAGAAACAGCAGAACGATAGGGAGCGTTGGTATATGATTGACAGCTCGTTTATGACCACGCTGCCCGACATTTGGGGTATCGATCAGCGTTATCCCCTGCTTGCCATCAACCATTGGGATAAGCAGTATCAGAGGGTGTTCCTCGGTGGCTTGACTTGCGATAGTGAGGACTTTTACAGCGGTGAGTCCCACTCCAATGCGGTCTTTTTGCCCAAGTTGGACGATGTTGATGAGCCCTTGTATGTAGGTTTCTTCCATACGGGAGCCTATCAGGAGTCGGTGGGTGGCTTTGGCGGTATCCAGCACTGCCTTACCCCCGCGCCCAAGCACATCCTGATTGATATCGACAAGGAGACGGGCGAGTACTACACCCGCCTGTTTGCCAAGGAGCAGAGCTATCGTTCGATGCTCCGCATTTTGGGCTATTAGTCCGAGTAAGATTTCAAACAAAAACTCCTCTCAAACCGAGAGGAGTTTTTGTTTGTTTTAGAACCTCCAACCCACCGAGATTTGCAACATACCCGAGTAGACATCCTCGGCCTCGGGAGTGAGAGGTGTCAGGCCGTAGCGATACCTACCTTCGAGAACCATACCGAAGTCGAAGTCGTAGGCCAAGCCGGCGAGGAGTTGGATGTTGAATCGGTTGAAGCTACCATCCAAATCGACCTTCTCGTCATCTACCTTGGCACCCGTGTGGATGAGGTAGTCGAATGAGGCACCCATCTGCAAGTTGAGGCCGTCGATGACGTAGTACTTGCCGAGTACGGGCATCGAGATGTAGTTGAGCCTTACGCTCGCCTTGACATCGTCGTTCTCGACCTTGAAGCCCTGCATCGAGAAGAGGAGGTCGCTCTCGATTACAAACCAATTGCAGGCCACGCTCTCGAAGAAAAGACCTGCCGAGACACCGGGAAGGATTTTCGCGTCGGGGATGCCGTTGGCGGTTGCGAAAGTTGCCCCCACCTTTGGGCCCCAAGCCCAGCCCTGAGCAGAGATTGTGCCGACCGAAAGGAGTGCTGCGGCGCAAATGAGAAGAAGTTTTTTCATAATACATCTATTTTTATTGGTTAAACTTTGCTGCCAAAGAGGGCCTTTGGGGGCACTCCCGACAACTTTTTTCCTCTACTCTCGCAAAACGAGTGCCACGTTTTTTTCATTTTGTCTAACGTCAAAGGTCTAACGTCAAAGGTCTAATGTCGCGGGCTTGCAGTTTGCAAGCCCGAAAACATATAAGCCCTATATGGGCAAACCCTCTCATAAGTTAGGAGAGGGTCCGCGTAGCGGGGGTGAGGTCTGTTTTCCGTCGACCGTCGACCGATTGCGGGCTCTCCGAGCCCGAGAAAAGCGCGGTAGATGCCAACCGCCTACCATTCGGCAGTCGTGGCAAGACGAAAAAATCGCGGGTATCTTTTTTGAGACCCGCGAACAAAATGGCGAAATTTCCTTAAAGGCCTTAAAGTCTTTAAGGTCCTTAAAGTCCTTAACGCCTACTCAAAGTCATAGCCCACAATCGCATCGGCATAGTAGCTCCAATAATTGGCACTCTTGTAGGCCTTCACGCTCTTGGTGGGTACATAAATCTTGCGCCCCGAGGCATTAGAATCAAACATCTGCGAATCTCCACTTGGCGGAGTCGTGGGCTTGCAATAGACACTTGTCAGCGAGGAGCAACTGAAGAATGCAATATATCCTATCGAAGTAACACTGTTGGGAATGGTAATACTTGTCAGCGAGTCGCAACCACAGAATGCCTGATCTCCAATCGAAGTAACGCTCTCGGGAATGGTAATACTTGTCAGCGACTCGCAAGAATAGAAAGCATCCTCTCCAATCGAAGTAACGCTATTACCAATAGTTACACTTGTCAGCGAGTCGCAATTACGGAATGTCCTATATCCAATCGAAGTAACGCTATCGGGAATGGTAACAGAGGTTGCATTGGGCTTGCAGTCCACAGCAATTGTGCCATTTATACACAAACCATCCTCTTGTATAGTATCATATATAGAGGCACCCCAATAATTATTTGCTGCGGCATCCAATGAAGAGTTGTTAATAAATGTCTCTTTGGTAAAGAAGCAACCCCAGAATATATTCTCTCCAATCGAAGTAACGCTATCGGGAATGGTAATGCTTGTCAGCGACTCGCAAGAAGTGAAAGCATACTCTCCAATCGAAGTAACGCTATTGCCAATGGTAACACTTGTCAGCGAGTAGCACTCATAGAATGCCTGTATTCCAATCGAAGTAACGCTGTCGGGAATGGTAATGCTCGCAAGGCTCGAACAACCAGAGAATGCAGCATCTCCAATCGAA
This sequence comes from Tidjanibacter sp., assembly GCA_045657545.1. Lineage (GTDB taxonomy): Bacteria > Bacteroidota > Bacteroidia > Bacteroidales > Rikenellaceae > Tidjanibacter. Next base: position 27,641 of record JAZOTH010000033.1, on the reverse strand, counting down.
GTAACGCCATCGGGAATGGTAACACTTGTCAGCGAGGAGCACTCATGGAATGCAGCATCTCCAATCAAAGTAACGCCATCGGGAATGGTAACACTTGTCAGCGAGTCGCAATTACGGAATGCATGATTTCCAATCTCAGTCACGCCATTGCCAATGGTAACACTTGTCAGCGAGTCGCAATAAGAGAATGCTCCATCTCCAATCGAAGTAACGCTGTCGGGAATGGTGATGCTTGTCAGCGAGGAGCAAACGAAGAATGCATCCCATCCAATCGAAGTAACGCCATTGCCAATGGTAACACTTGTCAGCGAGGAGCAATCACAGAATGCCCGATTTCCAATCGAAGTAACGCTATCGGGAATGGTGATGCTTGTTAGCGAGTCGCACTGATAGAATGCTCCATCTCCAATCGAAGTAACGCTGTCGGGAATGGTGATACTTGTTAGCGAGTCGCAATCCCTGAATGCAGAATCTCCAATCGAAGTAACGACATCGTCAAATGTCAGCTCACCTTGTCCGTTTGCGTAGGTGTTGGATATGAGTATTGCTCCAAATAAGGAGGGGTCTGTGCCAGGAGGAAAAATTTTTTCACCATCTGTTGTTGTGTAAAAAATTTTGTTGGTATCTGACGGATCTCCCAATATACCACCCCCCTCGTTAATACCTTCATTGATTTCTCCCGAACAACCTGCGAGGAGAGCCATTAAAACAGTTGAAACACATAGTAATAGTTTCTTCATACTATAAAAGTTTTTGTTTCCGTAGCAACTCCTACGCGGTGGGTTATGTGCAAAAAGAAAGTGTGGAGTTGATTCCGTTTTAGGACAGCGAAAACACTTTCAAAAATATGTACGCCTGTGGGCATTAAACCCATAGACACCACAAATATAGAAAAAAATTTCGCAAAACGAACAACACTCACGAAAAGGGCATTGCATCATACCACAAAAAAGCACCCCCCCTCTTTCTTTTGTTCACGGGTATTAAAAAAGATACCCGCGCCCAACAGCGTTAGCAGGCGTCTTAATTTTCCATTCTCAATTCTCAATTCTCAATTCTCAATTTTAAGTAGTATCTTTGCAAGTCACAAAAAAAGTTGGAGGTAATGGAGGAGAACAAGACCATTGAGCAGTTGCGCAAAGAGCGCACAAGGAGAATTTTACAGCAGATGCTCTATTGGGTGTGTGCGATTGGGTCGTTGTGGATGACGCCCGCGGTGGCGCTATTTTGTGGTATTGCCATTGCGCTGACCATTGGCGCACCACACGCCAAGGCCAACAAAAAGGTGTCGAAGTATCTCTTGCAGGCGGCTGTGGTGGGGCTCGGCTTTGGTATGAATCTCCACAGTGCAATCGCCTCGGGCAAGGAGGGTATGCTCTTTACGATTGTGTCGGTGGTGGGTGTGATGATTCTGGGTGTGGTGCTCGGCAAGGTGCTGAAAGTCAATCCCAAAAATGCCTACCTTATCTCCTCGGGTACGGCCATCTGTGGCGGTAGTGCCATCGCCGCAGTTGCCCCAATTATTGATGCCGATGACAACGACACTTCGTTAGCATTGGCTACTATCTTCATTCTCAATGCCATTGCGCTCTTCATCTTCCCACCCATTGGTGAGGCTCTGGGGCTCACCCAGCAGCAGTTCGGCACCTGGGCTGCCATCGCCATTCACGACACCTCCTCGGTGGTAGGTGCGGGTGCGGCCTACGGTCAGGAAGCTTTGCAGGTGGCCACAACCATCAAACTCACCCGCGCATTGTGGATTTTCCCCCTTGCGTTGGTGTCGATTGTGGTATTTCGCTCTAAGGGTAAGAAGATTGCTATTCCGTGGTTTATACTCCTCTTCATCCTTGCAATGCTTGCCAATACCTATCTTCGCATTCCCGAAGAGATTACGAAAGGTATTGTTTGGGTGGCCAAAAAGGCATTGAGTGTCACGCTGTTCTTGATTGGTTGCGGACTTTCGCTCGGTGCTATAAGGAGGGTTGGAACAAAGCCTCTGATTCTCGGAGTGCTCTTGTGGGCTGTCATATCGGTTGTAACCCTGCTGGTGGTGCTGTAAATTTGCATAATTTTGAATTCTGAATTTTGAATTTTGCATTCAAAAAGGTATCTTTGTGGCCGAAAATAAAAAAGACGTTCTACACTATGTTCAGCAGAAGATTCCTACGAATTAAGGTCGTGAAAGCCCTCTACGCCCATCTTACAGGCGCGGCAGATTCGCTCACCATTGAAGAGAAAAACCTTGTAACCGCAATCAATAAGGCCTATGACCTATATCCCCACACTCTTTCGCTGGTTGTAGATGTCAAGCGTTACGCACAAGAGCGTATCGAAGTCGCACTCAAAAAACACCTCCCCACAGAGGCAGATCTCAACCCCAATCGTAAATTCATCGAAAACCGCGTAATTGCACAGATTGAGAACGATGAGGCTCTCGATCAGATGCTCGTGGCTCGCAAACTCGGTTGGGCAAAATATCCCGAACTTATCAAACACCTCTACCAGAGGATGACCGAGGCCGACTACTACAAGGAGTATATGGCCTTAGAGCGTCGCTCCTATGCCGAGGACCGCAAGTTTGTGGAGGAGTTCTACATCCAGACCGTGCAGGATAATCAGATGCTCACCGAAGTGTTGGAGGAGAGCTCGATTATGTGGAGCGATGACCTCGATTTCATCCTCATTATGGTACTTCGTACCCTCGGCTCGATGCGCGAGAAACAGGAGCAAATTGCACTTCTTCCCCAATATAAAAACGATGACGATGCAACCTTCTTGAAGCGTCTGTTTGCCTCAGCAGCAGTTGGTTACGAGGAGAATATGGCAACCATTGAGCAGTATACCAAAAATTGGGATGTGGAGCGCATCGCTGTGATGGATAACGTGATTTTGGCAACAGCCCTCGCGGAACTCATCAGCTTCGACAGTATCCCCGTGAAGGTTACCCTCGATGAGTATATCGAGATTGCCAAATATTACAGCACTCTCGGCAGCAGCACCTTCATCAACGGTCTTTTGGATAGAATCTCTGCCGACCTTGTGGCTAATGGTAAAATCGTAAAGCAGGGTAGGGGCCTTGTGGAGATTTAATCCGCACATTATGCCAATGCGAAAAAATAGTAATAGGGCAAAATGCTACCTCTCGGCGGTGGCATTTGCTTTTTTGTGCCTTGCCTGTGGTGGGCGCACAGCCAAGAGTGTGGAGCCCGAGGGTACCATCGTCGACATCTCCGCCACCACAATTGCAGATACACTCAACTTCGGCAGGGTGCGTATGGGTGAGGTCGTAGAGTTGCCCCTAACCCTTATTAACTCCACCGAAAAGCCCGTCATACCCCTCTCCACAGAGACCTCTTGTGGTTGCCTCGAACTCTCCTTCGACAAAAACCCCCTGCGCAAAGGCGAAAAAATGGGCGCGAAGATGACTTTCTACTCTTCGGGATACAATTATTTCCCTCCTCGTGCGTTCTATATCATAACCTCCGCGTCGTTGGAGCCCAAGAAATTGGTTGTGATGGCCGATATGGAGTAAATTTGATTTTTGAATTTTGCATTTTGAATTTTTAAGGGGTATCTTTGTCCTTTCGGAAGAACAAATTTATTAACACAATAAACTTTTTAGAACTATGAATTTTATGACTATTATGCTCCAAGCAGCAGCTACCGCTACTCCCCAGCAGGGTTCGATGTGGAGTTCGCTTCTTATGATTGTGATGCTCTTTGTGGTGATGTACTTCTTTATGATTCGTCCCCAGCGCAAACAGCAGAAAGAGTTGGACAACTTCCGCAACTCGCTCGCCAAAGGTCAGAAGGTGGTTACCGCCGGTGGTATCTATGGCGTAGTTAAGGAGATCAACGAGCGCGACATCCTTATGGAGGTTGATGGCAACGTGACTTTGCGTGTGGATAAGAGTGCGATTATGCGTGACCCCCGCCAATAGCCAAAAGAAGAGCAACTACTGCGTTGCACTGCGATAAGCGGACTTCCTCATTTGCGTTAAGCAAACTGCGGAGTCCGCTTTCTTGTGCGCCTTGTATTTATCTCCTCTTTTGGCTATTGGAACAATGTAGAGAACTCCCATCACAAAAGTGCCGTTATGGCACCAAAAATCCCTCCGCAATATACACTCTATTACTACTATGCGGAGTCCGCTATCTTGTTTGGCATAAAAACTCCAATAAAAAAGTTCGCGGGTATCAAAAAAGATACCCGCGAAAAATATGGCTGATAGTCAACTATTGACAGCCGAAAGCTAAAACATCGACTCCTTTGTTTCGGAGGTGAGCAGTTCGAGTGCCTTCATACCCATCACCGAGTTGCCTTTGGTATTCAGGCGAGGACTCCACACCGCCACCGAATATTGCAGGGGGTAGATGGCAACAATGCCGCCACCAACGCCACTCTTGCCCGCCAGGCCTACAAGGTAGGCAAACTCACCGGCCTCGTCGTAGAAACCGCAAGTCTGCATAATGGCATTGATACGCTTCACCTGCGAAGCAGTAAGTGTAATACCCGCATAGTCGAACTTGCGACGGTGGTTGGCAAAGGCCAAAAATGCAAGAGCCAACTCATTGCAACTCATCTCAATGGAGCACATCATAAAGTAGAAGTGCAACACCTTCTCGATGTCGTTTTCAATCCTATTGTGGTACTTCAACAGATTGACAATCGCAGCATTAAGGTAGCCTGTGCTCCTCTCCGAGAGAGCCACCTCGTGATTGTAATTGATGGTGTCATTGCCGGACACCTCGCGCACAAAGCGCAAGAAATCCTCCTCGGGATTTGCCAACTCCGAGAGCAAAATATCCGCCATTACAATGGCTCCCGAATTGAGGAATGGGTTGCGGGGCAAACCTTTCTCTACCTCCAACTGAAACAGCGAGTTGAAGGCTGTGCCCGAAGGCTCCTTGCCAATCCTTGTCCAAAGGTCATCCCCCTTGATGGATAGGCACATAGCAAGCGCAAAGACCTTCGAGATACTCTGGATGGAGAATCTTGTGTCGGCCTGTTCGATGGATGCGCTCTCGCCATAAATAGTGTGGATACACATACCGAATTGGTCGGGATTGACCTTTGCCAATTCGGGGATGTAATTCGCCTGCTTACCCTCTTTTGCATAAGGGAGGATTGTCTGATAGATATTCTCGATTATCTGTTGGTAGTCCATAGCTGCCCATTTATTGTGTGGTAAAAAAATGGCAGAATCAATTTCTGCCATTAAACGATTAGTACTCGTCTTCGTTAAAGAGGAAGTCCTCTTTGCTGGGATAGTCGGGCCAAACGTCCTCTATGCTCTCATAAACGTCACCCTCGTCCTCAATCTCTTCCAAGTTCTCGATAACCTCCAAGGGAAGACCGGTGCGCACTGCATAGTCAATGAGCTCCTCTTTGGTTGCTGGCCAGGGTGCATCCTCCAATTTCGATGCCAATTCAAGTGTCCAATACATATTAAAACTTTGAATTTTAGGTAGTTATGTTAATTTTATTGCTGTTGCAGAGTGCAAAAGTATAAAAAAAACATAGAACTGCAATACTTTCTCTATTTTCCCCACAATTTTTCTTCCACCTCCAGCTCTTTGGCACTCCAACGGGAGAGTGTGTAGAGGATGTCTGAAAGGCGGTTGATGTAGCACAAAACACACTCATTGGTGTTGTGTAACTCCATAGCAGTGAGGATTCTACGCTCCGCTCTGCGGCATACAGTGCGGCAGACGTGGCACTGCGACACAACGCGGTGGCCACCAGGAATCGTGAAGCCCCTAAATGGAGGTAAATCCTCCGAAAACCTATCAATGGAGCTCTCCAACAACATTACATCCGCAGCTCCAATCTTGGCAATCTCACCCTCGAATCTCTCCGAAAGTGCAAGCATAGCCTCCACCTTCATCAAATCCACAGCCACTCTATCGAGAATCTCCACCATCTGCGAGAGTCCCACCTCCGAGGCGAAGTCGGCGAGTAGGGCAATATGGGCTCCGAGTTCATCGACTGTGCCGTAGGCCTCCACGCGGGGGTCGGTCTTGGCGACTCTCTCGCCACCAATAAGAGCTGTTGTTCCCTTGTCGCCTGTGCGAGTGTAAATTCGTGCCATAAGCGATAGCTATTATATTTATATTATAATGTGTTGTTTCCGTAAATCGCTACGCGCAAAAAGCAATAGCATTGTGGCCTTCTCGGCACTCATTGAGTGGTGCTTTCTCACTAACTCCTTGCAAAGAGCACGCCTTTTGCAGTCGGTTATCTTGTGTAAAACCACCACCACACCATCTTTCTCGACAAGCCCTTCGGCAATCTCCCTGACTACGCTCTCTGCGCAGGCGGGGGTGAGGATTGTGAGTCCGCCAACACCTGCCGATGCATCTATGCTCCACGCCGAGTAGTGCTCTGTGGAGTAGAGGTTTTGGAGCCTTGTGGCGGTGCGCCTTCCGACACCTTGTGCGAGTAGTTCGGTATAGAGTGTTCTATCGGCACCCACTACCACTCTGGGCATCATCGCCTTGCGCACAATGCGGTAGAGCATAGGGGAGTGTACCCCGTAGCCACGCGAGTGGCGAAGATGTAGCCAGATGCGCATAATCTCCTACAACATAACGTCTTTGCTCTTGCGGAGCTGTCCTGCAAGGCGACCTGTGGAGAAGGCAATTTGGAGGTTGTAGCCACCCGTGTTGGCATCAATATCCATCAACTCGCCCGCAAAATACAAGCCCTCCACCTTGCGCGACTGCATAGTGTGGGGGTCAATCTCTGCGAGATCTACGCCACCGGCCGTAACGATAGCCTCCTCGAAGGGGCGATAGTCGCTAATGGGCAGAACGAAGTGTTTGAGGGCCTCCACAAGACGCTCAATCTTCTCCTCCTTCAACTCGCCCATCGAGTGTTTGGCGTGTGCTCCACAGGCCTTTGCCATAGGCACCACCAACTCGCGGGGCATAAGCTTACGCAGTAGCTCGCCAACGGTGAGGGTTGCGGGCTGCTCGGCAATCTCGCGCAGAATACGCTCACGCAACTCATCGTGATCCATTGCGTGTTTGAGATCCACAACAACCTCCACCTTCTTCTCCTCAATGAGTGCATCGACAGCCTTACGGCTCATACGGAGGATAATGGCACCCTCCACACCGCGCTTCGAGAAGAACATCTCGCCAAACTCGCTCTGCGCCACCTCGCCATCAATCACCAAGTCGGCGTGTACGTTTTTGAGCAAAAGACCTGCCATATAGGGGGCCTCCTCGTAGGATGTTTCGAGGGGAACGAGCGAGGGACGGATGGGGGTGATTTCGTGTCCCACCTCGTGAGCCATACGGTATCCGTCACCTGTGGAGCCCGTTGCGGGGTAGGAGGCACCACCCGTTGCGAGAATCACTGCGGGGGTTTCAACCCTACGCTGGAAGCCACGAGCGTTGCGATAGGTCACGCTGCGCACCTTGCCCGCAATTACATTCACGCTCTCCACCTTGGCGTTGCACTCCACCTGCACGCCCTCCTCGCGGCACCAATCTACGAGTGCTTGGGCAATGTCCCACGCCTTGCCGCTCTTGGGGAATACGCGACCTCCGCGCTCGGTTTCGAGTTTCACGCCCTTGCGCTCCATAAAGCGGATGAGGCTCTTGTTGTTCCATTGGGTGTAGGCATAGGTGAAGAATCCTGCACCATTCTGCACCTTTGCGAGGAACTCCTCGTCGGTGCAGACGTTTGTGAGGTTGCAACGGCCCTTGCCGGTGATACGCACTTTGCGTCCTGTTTTCTCCATTTTTTCGAGCAACAGCACACTATTGCCACTCATCGCGGCTGTTCCTGCTGCCATAAGTCCTGCGGCACCACCGCCCACGACTACTACGTTATACTCTTTGTGTTCCATAATTGCCACAAAGGTACCGAGAAAAATTGAGAATTGAGAATTGAGAATTGAGAATTGACAAAAAAAAGACCTTTTTTTGTCTAAAATGCTACCGCTCGGCATAGTGCACAAGTGCCCTCCACTCTCGCTCGACTCGCATTTGATAAAATTGAGAATTGAGATTCAGTGGTTAAATGAGAGCAAAATGTTAAAAAAAGAGCGGGCTCGCTCGGCCCGCTACTTGTTGTCAGAAGTTGGTTGTCTGCCCCCCTGACGTATTAGTTTACAAAATCTGCAAGGGTGACTTTTTCGTAGTGGTAGCCGCGGCGACGTAGCTCCATAGTGACACCCGCACGGAACATAACCTTTGCTGAGCGAGCCAAGATGTAGAAGGCGCGGGTGGTCTGGTGCTCGATGTTCTCGTGCTGAATGGCATTCATCACGGTGTGCGAGAGGGTGCGCATCAAATCGTCGATACCCTTGCGAGCGTCGCTCTCGGGCGTAACACCCACGATGTGTTCCAAGATGTACTCATCGACGGTGTCGAATCCACCTCCCTTGTTCTTGAATCCCACATAGGAGTCCCTCTTATGGGCCTCCCAATTGGTGTCCCACAGCGCAGCGAGGGCCATACCATAGAAACCCGCCACGGCAAGGGTAAATGCGGGGTAGGAGTTAATCTGGCTGACAGCATCGACCATATATTCGGGTGCGTCTTCCATCCAACGCTCCTCCAACTCCTCGACGAGCATCATTCCGCCTTCGGAGCCACAAATGCGTGCAAGCAGTTTTTCGAGTCTTTTTTCGTACTCTTCGAGGTATTCTTTCTCTTCCATAGTGCCGTAGTGTTGTTTTGCGGTGCAAATATCGCACAATGGGGTGAGAAAAACAAATCTTTCTGCTAACGGAAGTTGTGCTTGGAGAGGGTGGCAAGGAGGAAATAGATGACCGTTTGGAGCCACAGAGTAGCGATTTGCGGTGTAATGGCAGAGAGTGGTGCGCCCATAGCCTCCGCCTTCACAAAGGCGAGGATTGCGGGTGGTGCGGGCAGGAGGTAGTGGGCCACTTGCCACAGAGTGGGCATAAGGGCCAAGGGAAACGATATGCCGGCAAGGAATATCAGCCCCACCGAAAAGAATGTGATAACCAATATAGGTGCATCGCTATCGGCAAACATTCGTCCGAAGGCTTGTGCGAAAAAGGAGGTGGCGAGCACCAATGGCACAAATAGGGCCACGAGTGTGGTCGCAGGGGCGAGGTGGGGGAGTCCAAAGAGGCGAGGAATGAGCCCCAACAAAAAGAGTCCCAAGAGGGTGTAAATGGCAGTGTGGAGGGTGCATCTGCCGACCACAATCGTAGCACGGGCCAAGTAGCCGCTCTTCACACCCCGAAGTAGTGACCGCCCCGTTGCTCTGCGCCTGCCTGCAATCATTGTTACAGCCATTACCAGAGTCTGAAACACTATCACGACGAGTACCACGGGGATAAGGTAGTCGGCATAGCCCTTTGTGGGGTTAAAGAGCGCAATGCCCTCTATGCTAATAGGTTGCCTGTTGGCGATAGAGAGCCTGACCTCCTCGGGCAGCATCCACACCATAGAATCCCTCACCTCATCATTGAGAGCCAGCATTGCATCGGCCACAGCCCCTGCCGTGGCCTCATAGTAGAGGAATGTGGCGGTGGTGGCGAGGGTGACAAACACCCCTTGTTCGCCCCTGCCGATGCGCTCCGCAAAGTCGCGGGGTAGATAGACCATAGCTTGTGCCGTGTCATCCCGAAGAGCTCGTTGGCCCTCCGTGGGGTTGCCATAGACGGCCACCACCTCGGCCGAGGGTGAGGCATCAATAAGGTGGATGAGGGTGCGTGATAGGTGGCTGGCACTCTCATTGACCACCACGATGGGGGCCTCGCGCACCACATTTGGGGCATACAGCAGGTTGTAGAGCACACCGTAGAGCACCACGCCACCAAGGAGCACCATCACGACTGCGGGTGAGCGAACAATCTCCCTAAACTCGCCACAAATTGCCAAATATAGAAGCCTAGAACTCATAGTTGCGTGGTTAGAATTTTGTGTAGGCGGGGGATGGTGAGCAGTGGAAGAAGTGCGAAAAGAGCGAGAGGGGCAATGTTGCGCCAATCGGCTCCATATTGCAATAGCAGGGTGAAGTGGCGCACGGGGAGCAGTGAAGCAATGTGGGTGAAAAAGGGGTACATCGACGCTACGGGAAAGGTTACGCCCGAGAGTGTCGCCCCCAGCGAGCCAATCATCGAAACAATGCTTATGGCTACACCCGTGATGGGCACCACTGCATAGACAATCTCGGCAAGAGCAACACTCGCAACGATGAGCAGAACTATATAACCGCACGCACTCCCAATACCCACTGATAGGGCCCCAAAGTGGTTGAGAATCAAAATGGATGCAAAACCCGAGATAGTGAAAATCAGGGCAATGGCAGTGAGCTTCCCCAAAAGGGCTATGGCGGTGCTTCCACCGGCTACCTCCAACCACTCGCTTGCCTTGCCGCCATCGCGCTCACAACCAATTAGATAGAGGGTGGTTATAAGAATCACGATTTGGAACATAATGAAGAAAAAGGGTGTTGAGAGGTAGGTTGTGTAGTTGAGCGAAGGGTTATCGAGTGGCTGGATGAGGGCCGTGGTGGGGGCAATCACAGCCTCGATGCTCTCTTGACTTACTCCACGCGCCACCGCACTCTCAACTATCGGCCGTGCTCCCACAATCGCCAAAATGGTGCGCAGAGTGGTTGCCACCTCGCCTCCAACACTCATCAGCGCATAGTGGTAATAGTAGGGAATTGTGGCACTCTCGCCCAACTCAATTGCTCGCGCAAGCCCCTCGGGTAGAACTATATAACCATAAATCGCGCCACTCTCCATCTCCTTTGTGGCCTCGTGTGATGAGGTGGGGTGGCTGGCGATATGTAGGGTGGGTGAGGAGTCTATGGTGCGGATGATTGTGCGAGAGGTGGGGGTGGCATCGAGGTCGATAACCCCAATTGGTAACTCCTCCATACTCCCCGAGCCGAAGATTGTGGCCATAAAGAGAGCAGAAAACAAGGGCACACCAATAAATACTACCCACAGCAGTGGGCGCGAGGAGATAGCCTTTATCTCCCGCCACATCACACGCCCCATCCTATTCATCCTCCGTAATGGTTGTGAGAACGGTCATACCCGAGAGTAGGCTACCGACAAGGTGTGTGGGACGGGCGTGAATCTCAAAGGTACGCATATCGTACCCCTCGGCACCATTTGTAGTGCGCCACGTTGCATAGCCACCAAGTGGGGCGATGTAGAAAATCTCCCACTCCACACTCTCGCCCCCAAGCGCCGGCACTGAGCCCCAAAATCGCCCACCAAGAGGGAAATGGGGCATACGGTCTTCGCGGATGTTGAAGACCGCGTAGGGGGCCGAAAGGTCTGTGATGGAAAGAAGCGGAGTGCCTGCTCCAACCAATTCACCCACATTGGGATAGATGTTGGAAACTACACCATTGGTTGAGGATATTAGGTGCTCGTCTTTTAGGAGAGCATCCACGGCTCTCACAACCGCCTCGGCCGAGAGCGCCATCTCTTCGGCACTCTCCCTATCTTCGCTCTGGGCACCTCGTCGGGCAAGGCGGTATTGTTCGCGGGCAACGCTCTCGGCAGCCTTGGCTGTGAGGTAGAGAGCCTCCGCCTCTTGGGCGCGTTGGAGCGATACGACACTATCGGCATAGAGCCTCGAAAGTCGCTCATAAGTGTTCTTGGCGAGAGAGAGTTGAGCCTTTGCACCCAGCCATACCTCCTTTGCCGAGGACACCACCTCGGGGCGGGTGCCACGCTCCACCTTGCGACTTTGTGCCTCCGCAGCCCTCGCTGCAGCCTTTGCCCCTGCGTGTTCGGCTACCACCTCGGGAGCGTGAATGGAGATGAGTGTGTCGCCCACCTGCACCTCCTCGCCCTCACATACATAGAGTCTTGAAACCCTCCCTGTGAGTTTGCCCGCAATGCGCACCTCGGGGGCCTCCACCGTACCCTGAATCACCGTTGGTTCCTTGCGTGGAAGAAGTATCCCCAAGAGTGAAACTATCGCAACACTCGCGAGGGTTGCCACAAATACGATGGCAGTAACTTTGGTTGAGTTTTTCATACTATTGTGGTGTGTAACTCAAATAATTATCCATACAGCCCGTGAGCATCAGAAGATTGCCCAGAGCACAGTCTGCCCGATAGAGATTGGTTAAATTTGCCACCTCTATTTGCGAGAGCAGAAGACGTGCATCGACTACCTCGGAGGAGGTCGCCATCCCCTCGGCAAAGGCACGCTCGCGTGAGCGCAGAAGCTCCCGCGCAAGGGCTATGGTGTGGGTGCCAACCCTATGTTCATCCAGCGCGGAGGTTAGCTCAGAGTAGAACTTTTCGATGGCCAAATGCATCTCATTTCCGACCTTTTTGTGGGTGGTGTTGGTGGTGCGTACAAGGCTTTTGGCACGAGCTATCGCCCCCTCTCGCATAAGACCATCAAAGAGTGTCCACGAGAGCCCAACACCAACGATTGTGCGCGGAAAAAGGTGCTTGTTGAGCCCCACTGACCACAGTTGCTGGTGACCGAGGAGTGCCACCGATGGTAGATAACGTCCGCGCTCGGAGGAGAGCGATAGCGACGCGATTTCCTCCTGATGCTCAATTGATTGTAGGGTGGGCGAGTGGGCAATTTGTGAGAATAGGAACTCTTTGGAGGGTAGAGTGTCGGGGATGAAAAGCGGGGTGGTGGCGGTGATGGCATAGGTGTCGCACCCGAGGAGCGTTGTGAGCGCACTATTGGCCACCAATGAGTTGCTCTGTGCTGCCTCGAATTCCGCCTTCGATTGCTCCCACGCCACCTCGGCAGTGAGCCTTTCGGCGGGGACTATCATCCCCTCGCGCTCCAAACTGCGAGCTTGGCGTAGGTGTTCGGCAAGCGATGCCACCTCCTGCCCCCGCACCTCTGCAATCCGCTCGGCAAGACACAGAGCAAAGTAGGATTCCACAACCGCACACCCAACGGCATCCCTACTTGCCGAGAGTCTTTGATTGGCAAGGGCCTTGACGGCTTCGGAAATCTTCGCACTTTGCATACGTCGTCCGCCACTGAATACCACCCACGCAATCTCCACGCCCACCTCGGCAGTGTTGCGTGGAATGAGAGGAAGAGTTATTGGGCTCGCAGCCACTCCCTCAACCAGGGCAGCAAGGGGTGGGTTGGTGGCAAGGGTGCTCTCCAAGCCATCCAATACCTCACCCCCAATCTCTCCAACGGTGGTGACGGCCGCAACTTCCGAGAGTGAATGGGAATATTCGGCTGAGAGGGTAATTGTTGGATACCATAGAGAGTTTATCTCGCGGGCCTCAGCCTTGGCAGTGGCAATTCCCTCACGAGCGATTGCAATGGAGTGGTTGTGTGCTTCTGCGATACTAAATGCCTCCGAGAGCGATAGCGGATGGGGCTGTGCGTATGCCCATAGAGGGAGCAAAAATAGAGCGATTAATGGAGTGCGCATAGGGGTGGATTTTGGGGATATCAACTCCAAATGTCGTACCAATCAACCCGCTCTTGTGGTCTGTTTTTGTGTGGAGAGATATGGAAAAACCGTTTTTTTAGTAGGAATATTTGACAAAAGAGTCGCGTGTGTCCGCGCGAGAGTGTAAAAAGTGAAAAATAATCCATATATTTGTATGGGTTAAAATATGCACAAACAAAATCGTATAACATAAAACTTTTAATCTCTATGAAAATTGTAACTCTTGGCGAAATTATGTTGCGCCTTTCGCCCGCAGGACTCAACAATCGTTTTGTGCAGGCAGACTGCTTTGATGTTGTCTATGGCGGTGGTGAGGCAAATGTGGCCGTGAGCCTTGCAAATTATGGACACGATGCCTACTTTGTGACCAAACTCCCTAAACACGAAATTGGACAGTCGGCTCTGAACGCTCTGCGTCGCTATGGTGTCCACACCGACTACATCGCTCGTGGTGGCGACCGTTTGGGTATCTACTATTTGGAGAGTGGCTCTGCGATGCGCCCCAGCAAGGTTATCTACGACCGCGCGGGCTCCTCGATTGCTACGGCAAAGGTGGAGGACTTCGACTTTGATGCAATTATGGAGGGTGCCGATTGGTTCCATTGGTCGGGTATCACCCCCGCAATATCCGATGAGGCTGCCGAACTTACCCGCTTGGCGTGTGAGGCGGCAAAACGTCACGGTGCAACCGTGTCGGTAGATCTCAATTTCCGCAAGAAACTCTGGACAAAGGAGAAGGCACAGTCGATTATGCGCCCCTTGATGCAGTATGTGGATGTCTGCATTGGTAACGAGGAAGATGCGGAGTTGTGCCTCGGTTTCAAGCCCGATGCCGACGTTGAGGGTGGTAAGACCGATGCCGAGGGCTATAAGGCCATCTTTGAGCAGATGAAACGCGAGTTCGACTTCAAATATGTAATCTCCACCCTGCGTGAGTCCTTCTCGGCAAGCCACAATGGTTGGAAGGCTATGATTTATAATGGCGAGGAGTTTTATGTGTCGAAACGCTACGACATTCTCCCCATTGTGGACCGAGTGGGCGGTGGTGATTCGTTCAGTGGTGGCGTTATTCACGGCCTGCTGACCAAGCCCACCCAAGGCGAGGCTTTGGAGTTTGCAGTTGCAGCTTCGGCCCTCAAACACACCATCAATGGCGACTTCAACCTTGTGTCGGTTGAGGAGGTTGAGGCTCTGGCCGGCGGTGATGGCAGTGGCCGCGTACAACGATAGACAAAAGAGGAAAAACAATAATAGATTATGGCAAAATTCAATAAGATGGCAGTTATGGCTGCTATGAAGAGCACTGCGATGGTGCCCGTATTCTACGATGCCGATGTTGAGGTGTCGAAAAATGTACTCAAAGCGTGCTATGAGGGTGGCGTGAGGGTTTTTGAATTCACCAATAGGGGTGACTTTGCAGCAGAGGTCTTCGCCGAGCTGATGAAGTTCTGCATCAAAGAGTGCCCCGAGATGATTCTTGGCGTGGGTTCCATCGTGGATGCACCCACCGCGGCTCTCTACATTCAGTATGGCGCAAACTTCATCGTGGGCCCCTGTATGAACGAGGAGGTGGCTAAGTTGTGCAACCGTCACTTGGTGCCTTATGTTCCCGGCTGTGGTACTGTTACGGAGATTAGCAAAGCACAGGAGCTCGGTTGCGATGTGACCAAAATCTTCCCCGCAGGATGCGTTGGAGGTCCCGACTTTGTGAAGAATATCAAAGCCCCCCTGCCTTGGAGCAATATTATGGCTACGGGCGCAGTGGAACCCACCGAGGAGAACCTCAAAGCGTGGTTCTCGGCGGGAGTCTTCTGTGTGGGTATGGGCTCCAAACTCTTCCCCAAAGCAGAACTTAAAGCGGGTAATTGGCAGGCTGTGACAGAGAAATGTCGCGAGGCCCTCGCTATTGTTGAAAATGTTAGAAAATAAAACCACAATCAAACTATGAAAACTAATTACGAAATTCGATATGCAGCCCACCCTGAGGATGCAAAAAACTACGACACCAAACGTCTTCGCAGGGATTTTTTGATTGAGAAACTATTTGCGGCCAATGAGGTTAATATGGTCTATTCGATGTATGACCGTATGGTTGTTGGTGGAGCAATGCCTGTGGGTGAGAGCCTGCGCTTGGAGGCTATCGACCCCCTGAAAGCACCCTATTTCCTCACTCGCAGGGAGCTTGGTATCTACAATGTAGGCAAAGGTAAAGGTATTGTTCGTGTGGGTGAAGAGAGCTTTGAGTTGGAGTACAAAGAGGCACTCTACCTCGGCTCGGGCGACAGGGAGGTCTATTTCGAGAGCGTCAATCCCGAGGAGCCTGCCAAGTTCTACTTCAACTCACTAACCGCTCACCGCAACTATCCCGACAAAAAGGTGACCAAAGAGAACGCTATTGTGGTTCATATGGGCTCGCTCGAAGGCTCCAATGACCGCAATATCAATAAAATGCTCGTCAATCAGGTTTTGCCCACCTGTCAGTTGCAGATGGGTATGACCGAACTTGCACCAGGTAGTGTGTGGAACACAATGCCCGCGCATACCCACTCGCGCCGAATGGAGGCATATTTCTATTTCGATATCCCCGAGGAGCACGCCATCTGCCACTTTATGGGCGAGGTGGATGAGACACGACACATTTGGATGAAGGGCGACCAGGCGGTGCTTTCGCCCGAATGGAGCATCCACTCGGCCGCCGCAACCCACAACTACACCTTTATTTGGGGTATGGGTGGCGAAAACCTCGACTATGGTGACCAAGATTTCTCGCTAATCACAGACCTTAAATAGTAGATTATGAAGGCTAATTTTTCACTCGAAGGTAAGGTGGCTCTCGTGACGGGTGCCGCCTATGGTATAGGCTTTGCTATCGCTGAGGCTCTTGCTTCGGCAGGTGCAAAGATTGCTTTCAACTGTCGCTCGCAGCACCATTTGGATGAGGCTCTTGCGGAGTATAAAGCCAAAGGAATCGAGGCCAAAGGCTATATCTGTGACGTGACCGATGAGGAGGGCGTTAGGGCTATGGTGGCCGATATCGAAAAGGAACTTGGCGTGGTGGATATTCTGGTTAATAACGCGGGTATCATCAAGCGCATCCCAATGCACGAGATGACCACCGAGGAGTTCCGTCAAGTGATTGATATCGACCTTACTGCGGCATTTATTATGTCCAAGGCGGTGATTCCCGCAATGATAGAGAAGGGGGGAGGTAAGATTATCAACATCTGCTCGATGATGTCGGAGTTGGGACGCGAAACGGTGTCGGCATACGCTGCCGCCAAAGGTGGCTTGAAGATGCTCACCCGTAATATCGCAAGCGAGTATGGTGAGTATAACATCCAATGTAACGGCATCGGCCCCGGTTATATTGCAACACCCCAAACTGCGCCCTTGCGTGAGTTGCAACCCGATGGTGAGCGTCATCCATTCGACAAATTCATCATCTCGAAGACCCCTGCTGCGCGTTGGGGTTCGCCCGAGGATTTGATGGGCCCTGCAATTTTCCTTGCATCGGAGGCTTCTAACTTTATCAATGGCCATATCCTCTATGTTGATGGTGGTATTCTGGCCTATATCGGTAAACAACCCAAATAGAGCGTTGAGCTATGAAGAAATTATTGTTCGTAATGCTTGTGACACTTGCTGCGGCAGGTTGCACACAGAAAAAAGGCGAAATAGTCCTCTATAACGACACTATTATCCACCGTGTGGGTGAGATGGTGGAGGTGGATGCGGCTATTTTCCCCACCGAAGAGGGTAAGTGGCTTGTGATTCGCGATGCGGAGAACGAAAAAGTACCCTACCAAATCACCTATGATGGCAAACTTATCTTCCAAGCCGATGTGAAGGCAGGTGAGGAGGTGCGCTACTCGGTGGCTACAACCCCCGTGGCACCCAAATTTCAAACCTACGCTTGCGGTAGAGTCTATCCCGAGAGGGTGGATGATGTGGCGTGGGAGAGCGACCTTATTGCCTATCGCGCCTACGGCCCCGCACTGCAAAAGAGTGGCGAGAGGGCTTTCGGATATGATGTGTGGGTGAAGAATAACACCGACCTTCCCGTTGTTGAGGCTCGCTATGCCAAAGAGCTTAACCCCGAAACCAAAGCTCGCATTGCCGAGTTGAGGGAGAGTGGGGATGTGGCAGCTGCCGACGCTTTGGCGGCCTCGGTGAGCTACCACAACGACCACGGTAACGGCTTTGATGCCTACAAGGTTGGTCCCACTCTTGGTGGTGGTGCTACCGCCTTGCTTGGTGAGTATAAATTGTGGAGAGGGGAGGAGAAAATTTACTACCCCTACTGCTGGGCTGAGTGTGAGATTCTGGACAATGGCCCATTGAGATTCACCGCACGCCTTACCTATAACCCCACAGAGGTAGATGGCGAAGTTTTCACCGAGGTGCGCACCATCTCGCTCGATAAAGGCTCGTTCCTCAATAAAACCACCGTTGTTTATAATGGTGCAGAGGGTAGTGTGTTGTCACGAGTGATGGCGGGTGTCGTTCTCCACGAAGAGAGCCCCCGCACTCTTATCAATGAGGAACTTCACTATGTGACCTATGCTGAGCCTGTGGAGGCTCCCGATGGTGGCGAGTTGTATCAGGCGATGTACTTCCCCGAAGGTTGGCTCTATGCCCAGAAGCGTTTTTGGAGGAGGGGTGATGAGGAGCCGGCCGGTGCTTTCGGTCACTTGGTAGCCTACCTCAAACCCGCAGTGGGTGAGCCTGTAACCTACTATTGGGGTGCATTGTGGAGCCACTCGACACTCCTGAATGTGAAGAGTAAAGAGAAGTTCGACAATATTATGTCAAAGGTGGTTGAATCGAAATGTAAACCGCTGGATGTAAATGTTATTTTGTGCGACAAATAAACTAATACTTTAACATAAAAAACCTATGACAAATCTTCAAAATGGACGCAAAACCAACTATCGTTGGGTGATTTGCGCAATGTTGTTCTTCGCAACAACTGTCAATTACCTCGACCGTCAGGTGCTCTCGCTTACCTTCGAGGACTTCATCCGCCCCGAGTTCCATTGGACCGACTCGGACTACGGTAACATCACCGGTATCTTCTCGCTCTTCTATGCCATTGCGATGCTCTTTGCAGGTCGCTTTGTCGATTGGCTCGACACCAAGAAGGGTTATATGTGGAGCATCGGTATCTGGTCGTTTGGTGCGTGTATCCACGCCATCTGCGGTATCGTAACCGAGAAGATGGTGGGTGTTGAGAACCTTGCACTTGTGGAGAATGCCGAGCTTGTAGCACGCATTGCGCTGATTAGCTCCACTTTCTTCATCATTGCACGTTGTGTGTTGGCACTTGGTGAGGCGGGTAACTTCCCCGCAGCTATCAAGGCAACAGCCGAGTACTTCCCCAAACGCGACCGCGCATTTGCAACCAGCATCTTCAATGCCGGCTCGACCATCGGTGCACTGATTGCTCCCTTCTGTATTCCCCCTCTGGCTGCTAAATGGGGCTGGGAGATGGCCTTCATTATCATTGGTGCCCTCGGTTTTGTGTGGATGGGATTCTGGCAGTTCATCTACAAGAAACCCGAGAAGAACCCCGCAGTAAATGAGGCAGAGTTGGCCTACATCCTCTCAGATGAGGCTCCCGTGGAGGAGAAGCCCGCAGAGGTGGCTCCCGTGAAGGAGGAGAAGAAGGCTTCGCTTTGGCAGTCGTTCAAGTATCGCCAGACTTGGGCCTTCATCGTGGGTAAGTTTATGACCGATGGTGTATGGTGGTTTTTCCTCTTCTGGATGCCCTCCTACCTGAAAACCACTTATGGTTTGGCTTCGACCGATATTAAATTCCAGCTGGCACTTGGCGTGTTGTATCTCATTGTAATGATTTCTATTGCAGGTGGTTATCTGCCCACGCTCTTTGTCGACAAGAAGAAAATGGAGCCATATTCGGGCCGTATGCTTGCAATGCTTATCTTCGCATTCTTCCCCCTTGTGGCATTGGCTGCACAGCCTTTGGCTCACGTTTCGATGTGGTGGCCTGTGGCGCTCATCGGTATCGCAGGTGCGGCACACCAGGCGTGGAGTGCCAACCTCTTCTCCACCATTGGCGATATGTTCCCCAAAGGAATGATTGCAACCATTACCGGTATTGGTGGTATGGCTGGTGGTATCGGCTCGTTCCTGATTCAGAAGAGTGCAGGTGCGTTGTTCGATTATAGCGACAAGGTGGGCCTTGTACTCTTTGGCTTTGAGGGTAAGGAGGCAGGCTATATGATTATGTTCTCCTTCTGTGCCGTGGCATACCTCATTGGTTGGGTTATTATGAAGGTGCTCGTTCCAAAATACAAACCTATCGAGTTGTAATCCAATTCCATATAGAAAGAGAGCGTTTCGATTCTGTCGAAACGCTCTCTTTTTTATAGTAAGCAAAGGATTCGGCTTGCGACCTCCTCGGGGGTGTCGATTAGTAGCTGACCGTGATTCTTGCCCTTGAAAATCTCAACTTTCACCTCGGGATGCAGAGCTTTGAGGTGTTTGGCTTGTGGGTGGGCAACAAAGGACTCCTGTGAGCCATACCAATAGTGGATGTCGGAGCCACCTATGGAGCATAAACGGTTAGTATAGACCGACTTGTAGCCGTCGAGTACCGCGCGACCTCCGCCATAGGGATAGACCTTGCGACACTCGTCAAGCAGCACATCGAAATAGTGGGAGTGGAATACCCAACGCCAAAATCCCGTCCAATGGTAGCAAGTCCAGACGTTGGCGCATTGTAGGTAGCGCAGTGGGCCAACAAGCCAACGTGGCAGGGGAAGCAGTGGCGCAGCATCCATAATGGCGTGCTCCACCTCGACCTCGCCTCGCTCCAAGAGTCGCGAGAGAATCTTTCCGCCCAACGAAAGGCCATAGATGCACTCCACGCGCCCACCGAGGTGGTTATTTATATGGTTGGCGAGTTGAATTGCTTGGTCGTCAATGGATGTAAAGGATGTGTGTCTGCCGAGGATGAAACCATCCACCTCCACAGCCACAATGTGGCACCTCTCACCCAGCAGCTCAATGAGGGGTTTGAAGATCTCCCACGAAACCCCCAAGCCCGGAATGAGCATCACCACAGGCGCATCCGCCTTTCCAAAACACCTAAACTCCATATCTGTTGTCTATATTTTGCACAAATTTAGCGATTTTTCCCAAAATAGGAAAACGGGGCTCGAACTAGCAAGTTGGAACTAACCTTCAATAGCACAATCCATAAGCCTCCCTTATCAAAGGGAGGTTTGGAGGGATTGTCTATATGGTTGCGGAAAACGGGGCTCGAACCCGCGGGTGCTTGTGCACCCGCAAGGGGGTATAGTTACATTCCCCCTAAATCCCCCTTTGAGAAAGGGGGACTTCGAAGGTCGCGGGTTCTCGGACTACATATTGCCATTAACAGACAAAGAGATAACCAGCTTGGTTATCTCTTTGTCCGTGAGCGGAAAACGGGGCTCGAACCCGCGACCTTCGGCTTGGGAAGCCAACGCTCTGCCAACTGAGCTATTTCCGCAAATATGTGGGCACAGGGTGCAAATAGTGCGCCATTGCACCCACAAATATAGTAAATTATTATCTATTTACCATTACTCGGTGTAGAATTTCTCAGCAAGTTCTGCAAAGGTAACATTTGCCTCGGGGTCAAAAATCGAGTTGAGCACATAAGCCAAGCGGATACCAGCCACCACCAAGCGATCTTCGAGCATTGGCGAGAAGTCATAGACAAACTGGTAGGAGAGGTTGGGATTCTCCTCTTCCAAGTTCTCCACATACTCATAAATCTTCGCAGCGTTACCAACAGTCTCCATAAACCACTCCTCGAAGTTACCAGCCCAGTACATCTGCACGTGCTCGGGATCAAGAACATCGAGGTGCTCGCACCACTCCGAGTAGCTCCAAGTACGAGCCGAGTCAATCATTTTGCTATCCCAAACAGAGTGGAGGTTAGTATTGCGACCAAACCATCTAACCTTCATCTTATTGCCACCAAGGTCGGAGAGCCTACCTGCGTGCATAGGGCAGTGCATATCGCCCACCATATGAACAATCATCTTGATATCATCTTCCGAAATTCTATAAAGATTGTCGGGATAGTAGGTTTTGAGTGTGGCAGTCATAGTTGTGAGAGCCGTTACCACATCACCCTTATCATTTTTCTTCATTGTCTGGTAAGTTTCGCCCTTATCCACATTAGCATAGTGCCAAGTTTTGGTATGGTTATACTTAGTTGTCCACTCGGGCGAGTTCTGGATGCCATCCATCCACGAGGAGTAATAAACAATCGAGTGACCATCGAACATCTCAGCAAGCGCAGTTTTAGTTTTATCCGAGAGGTGTTTTTCTGCGATGGCAGCCACTATATCGTGACCTTTGGGACCCCAGCCAAATACGACAGCCGAATTGAGCACGAGAAGTGTGCAAACGGCAAATGTTGCAAAAATTTTCTTCATTGTATCGTTTCGTTTTATTGGTTATTTATTGGTTATTTATTTGCTATTGATTCATCGTTATGAGCAACTCTTCGTTGCTTGCAGTGTTCTGCATCTGTTTCTGCATCAGCTCCATAGCCTCTGCCGAAGTCATATCGGCCAAGTGGCGACGCAACACCCAAGTGCGGCCCAGAGCCTCCTTGCTGGTCAGCAAATCCTCCCTACGGGTGCCGCTGGCGGTTACATCCACTGCGGGGTAGATACGCTTGTTGGAGAGTTTTCTGTCGAGCTGTAACTCCATATTGCCCGTACCCTTGAACTCCTCGAAAATCACCTCGTCCATCTTCGAGCCGGTGTCGAGTAGGGCGGTAGCAATGATGGTGAGAGAGCCCCTCTCCTCGGTCTTACGAGCCGCACCAAAGAAGCGTTTGGGCTTGTGGAGCGCATTGGCATCCACACCACCCGAAAGCACCTTACCCGAGGCGGGCTGTACGGTGTTGTAGGCGCGTGCAAGGCGGGTGATGGAGTCCAAAAGGATGACCACATCGTGGCCACACTCAACCATACGTTTGGCCTTCTCCAAGACCATCTCGGCAACCTTGACGTGGCGCGAGGCCTGCTCATCGAAGGTCGAAGATACAACCTCCGCCTTGACGTGGCGGGCCATCTCGGTAACCTCCTCGGGGCGCTCGTCGATGAGCAACACGATGAGATAAACCTCGGGGTGGTTGTCGGCAATGGCATTGGCTATCTCTTGGAGAATCATAGTCTTACCCGTCTTGGGCTGTGCTACAATCATACCCCTCTGGCCCTTACCAATGGGGGCAAAGAGGTCAATGATGCGTGTTGTGAGGTTGTTGTGGCCATTGCCCGTGAGGCAGAATTTCTCCTGTGGGAATAGGGGAGTCATATACTCAAACTGCATCCTATCCCTCAAATTCTCGGGCGCAAGACCATTGACCTCCAAAACCTTAACAAGGGGGAAATATTTTTCGCCCTCCTTCGGGGGACGGATGATACCCCTCACGGTGTCACCCAACTTCAAGCCCCAATTCTTAATCTGCGAGGGGGCAACGTAAATATCGTCGGGCGAGTTGAGATAGTTGTAGTCGGCCGAGCGTAGGAAACCATAGCCATCGGGCATAACCTCCAATACACCCTCGCCCTCAACTATCACATTCTCAATCTCTTTCTGTATATTGCGGGCCTCTTGCTCTTCTTTGGATGGCTCTTCGGTGGGTGCGGCTTCTGCTGGGCTGTTCTCTGCCACAGTCTGGCTCTCCTCGGTGGGTGCCTCTACCACTTTGGGCCTACGACCACGACGCTTGGGGGCCTCCTCGGGCGCGGGCTCGGTGGGCGCAACTTCGGAAACTGCGGGTGCGGGCTCCTCGGCGGGGAGTGCAGGGGCAACCTCCTCGGGCAGAGGATTCTTGCGGGGGCGACCACGACGCTTGGGTGCGGGCTCTGCCACAGGCTCAGCTACGGAATTATTGGTGGTTGCAGGCTCCTCGGAGGGGGCGGTAACTTCCTCTTCGAGGCTCTCACCTGTACGAGTGGTGAAGGCCACTTGTGTGGCGGCTATTCTCTTGCGTGTCCTGCGTTGTGGCATTTGCGACTCCTCGTTGAGTGGCTCCTCGGTGCGGGTGGCATCGAGGATTTTGGCCACAAGTTTTTCGCGGCCCGAACGGATATCCAGACCGAGTGCGCGAGCAATCTCTCGGAGCTCCGAGAGGCTTTTGCTCATAAGTGTATCCATATCTTGCATAGTAAGACTTGGTGTATAGTGTTTTGTATTAAATAACGAACTTGTTGTGAATTTATGGTGTCCGACCCGACACCATACGTCGGCTTTGTTGAGCACAAAGATACAATTTTTTCGGGGAAAACAATACTCTGATGCCCATTTTTCACATAATTAGCAATAATAATACCGCAATGATTTGTTGGCCGTCGACTGTCGCGGGCTCGCTGAACTGCAAGCCCGAAAACATATAAGCCCTATAAGACATATACGTCCTAATACAAAACACCTCACGGGTATCTTTTTCGATACCCGTGAACAAAAAAGGGTGGATTGAGGTGTTTTTTTAGTGTGATGCAATGCCCTTAACGGTGAGTGTTGTTCGTTTTGCGAAAATTATTTCTATATTTGTGGTGCCTATGGGTTTAACGCCCACAGGCGGACATATTTTTGAAAGTGTTTTCGCACTATCCTACTATGAAAATGTGGAAGTTTTCTAAACTGAGGGGTATACGAACAGCACTCATCTCTTGTGTAGATATGTGGCTATGCACGCTTTGTGCATATCTGCCTCATACTATTCAAGTGTGGGGCATTGTATAGTTTATTTCAGTTTAGGTCTTTCCACAACCTTCATAGTGATAAACGGAATCAACTCCACACTTTCTTTTTGCATATAACCCACCGCAGTTGGAGTTGCTACGGTAATGTGATTTGGAACAAAATATGTTAAACCAAATTTATATTACTATGAAAAAACTTTTTCTAATGCTGAGCACAGCCCTGATGTTCGCTTTTGCGGGCTGTGAGTCGTTGGGTGACGACAATGTTGTTGGTGGCTCCTACTCGATTAGTGGCGCAATCCAAAAAGGACCCTTTGTGCAGGGCTCCATTATCACTATTCAGCCTCTGAACTCAAATTTGAAGCCCATCGGTCAGATGTACACCACGCAGACCACCAATGATGCAGGTATGTTCGAGATGGAGGGTGTGAACTCTAAGTATGCCGAAATCATCGCTACGGGTTACTACTACGATGAGGTGGAGGGTAAAATTTCTGCAAGCCCCCTTACATTGCGCTCCATTGCCGACCTTAAAGATGGCGCACAGACCAACGTAAACCTCCTTACCTCGCTCACTTACAACCGTATCAAAAACCTTGTAACTAACGATGGTAAAGGTATTTCGGAGGCTCAGGAGCAAGCCGAGAAAGAACTCTACACAGCATTGGATATTCCCGAAAACTTACACCCAAGCGTTAGTTGTGGTGCTATGAACATTGCCAACAATGGCGAAGGCGATGGTTTGTTGTTGGTTATCTCGGCAATCTTGCAAGAGGGGCGCACAACGGGCGAACTTACCGAGTATATCTCAAAATTTGCCACCGACCTTGCGGATGATGGACAAGTTGCCCAAACTCTCTTAGACAAATTCAACCTCGATGGTCAGCACCTATTGCGCTTCGAGGGTAGGATTAAAGATAACCTCAAAGCACGCTACGAGTCGCTCGGCATTGAGTGCAATGTTCCCGAATTCTCGCAGTATTTGTCGTACTTGGGCAAACCAAGCGAGCACTTCATTATTCCTTTTACCTACTACGAGGAAAGAGTTACCCCGAATGTTGTATACGAAGGCATAGAGAAACTAAATTTTGGAGCAGATGTAGACTATATAGGATACGCATATCAATCTTGCTATGGAGAAATATATCTATCTGCCGCACCGACTGTCATTCACACTTGTCAGTGTGATGTTCTCCGTACCATTGAGATTCCCAATAGTGTTAAGGAGATTAGCGCCTACGCATTCTCTGGTTGCATAAGTTTGGAAAGTATAACCATCCCCAATGGTCTTACTGAGATTGGGAGCAGGACATTTCATTGCTGTTCGAGTCTTAAAAGCATTGATATTCCCGAAGGGGTTACGGTAATTAGAGATAACGCCTTTTCGGGGTGTTGGAGTTTGGAGAGTGTTACAATCCCAAATAGTGTTACCTCGATTGAAGAAAGTGCATTTTCTTTTTGCGAAAGTCTTACCAATATAACCATCCCCGATAGCGTTACCCAAATATATAGTCAAGCATTCTTTGGTTGCTTAAATCTACAAAGTGTTACTGTGGGCGAAGGTTTTGTTCCTCACGGAGTTCGCATATTTAGCTCCTGTCCAAACCTTGCAGAGTTCAAAGGTATTTTTGCTTCGAAAGATGGAAGGTGCCTTGTTTGGTGGGGTGGAGATTTAGTTGCCTTTGCACCCGCAGGATTGACTGAGTATACAATTCCCGAGAGTATTTCTACTATTGGAAGTGACGCATTTGCGGATTGCGATTATCTAGAACACATAACCATTCCCGAAAGTGTTACTACAATTGGAACAGATGCATTCGCTGGGTGTGATAGCCTTACAAGTGTTACTATTCCTAATAGCGTCACTAATATAGATGAATTGGCTTTCTGGGGTTGTCGAAAATTAACAAATATCAATATCCCCGAAGGCGTGGAGCGTATAGGTCAGTGGGCATTTGCCTCTTGCGAATCACTCGATAAAATCACATTACCATCCACACTTACATCCGTTGAACGCGGAGCATTTGCTCAGTGTGTTGCCCTTGTGAGTGTCTATTGTAAACCGACCACTCCGCCCAGCATAACATTGTCTAATGGTATATGGGAGGCTTTTATTTGCGATGATTTGTTGTCTGCCATTTATGTACCCACCGAGAGTGTGGAGGCCTACAAGGCTGCCGAGGGTTGGAACGAGTATTCCGACTACATTGTGGGCTACGACTTTGAGTAAACTCCCATAAGTCCTATAAGACCTATATATTCGCGGGTATCGAAAAAGATACCCGCTATTTTTTCGTCTTGCCACGACTGCCGAACAGAAGCAAATTTTGGGGGAGCGAGGAGCGTAGGCGGCAACACCCTCCACACCAACCGAAGCGGAAACAAATTTTGGGGAGCGCGGAGCGAAAGGTGCTCCGAGCGGGGTGGGTGGGGTGCGCCCTCAGCGCACAACATCAGCGTTCCACACCCCAACGCCCCTCGAAAAATCGCCACCACTCCCCCACTTTCCCCCACTTGGAGAATAAAAAACGAAAAAAATTGCATCAACCCCTTGCAAAGTTGAAAAAAGTGATTACCTTTGCACTCGCTTTGAAACCCAAAGCAACATAAGAGGCTGGTGCCATAGCTCAGTTGGTAGAGCAAAGGACTGAAAATCCTTGTGTCCCTGGTTCGATTCCCGGTGGCACCACTTGAACCAAAGGTTAAAATCAACAAAACGCTGCAAATCAATGATTTGCGGCGTTTTTCTTTTGTCAAAAATTGGCACTTTTGGTGCAAAATGAAGCAGTTTAGTGTGTTATTCGTGTACATTTTTTGGGTCCCTCAAAAATGTACACTAATTGCATCATATTTCACTATTTTTCAATATTTTACAGCGATTTCAACTATCCAATATCCGGCACTTTTGTCGGGCATTTTTGTCTATTCGTGTACATACAAATAAGGTGTCCATAAATAGCACACTAATCGTATTGTATTTCGCTATTCTTCAATACATTATGGCATTTACAACTATCCATTACCCGACACTTTTTGTCGGGTATTTTCGTCCATTCGTGTACATTCCGATAATATGGTCATAAAAATGTACACGATTTTTTCTTTTCCCGTAACCCCTATTCACCAATCAGCACTATTCTTACAACGAGCCCCAATTGTTTTTATATAGCGTTAAGCGCATTCTACGGCATGCAATCCAAAAGTGACTTCCTACTCTTCGTCTGTCAATATCCGGAGAATCTAAGTCATTAAAGAAATCAACTGATGCCGTACCTTCTGCGTATTTAATAGGCCTTCTTTTATTTGTAAGATGTTTTGCTATACTAATAGTGCCATAAACCACCATAGCTATAAGTGCTATTATTAATACAATAATTCTTATCACCAACATAATTGAAATTATTTGCGTTCAATCAAAATTCCACCCATCTGTGGCCACTCGTTGTAGAATGATTTGATATAAGATTTCTCTGCGGGAGTACATCCTATCAAGAGTT
>JAZOTH010000032.1:0-4858 GCA_045657545.1 Tidjanibacter sp. | reverse complement strand
CTCACCACGGTCGAGTTCGAGAATCCAACCTGCCACGTTGTCGAGGAAGTAACGGTCGTGGGTTACGGCAATTACCGTACCCTTGTATTGGTTCAGGTGCTGTTCGAGCCAGTCGATACTCTCTGCATCGAGGTGGTTGGTGGGCTCGTCCAAGAGGAGCACATCGGGCTCCTGCAACAGCAGGCGACAAAGTGCCACACGCCTACGCTCACCACCCGAAAGGGTGCTCACGAGCCTGTCCGACTCGGGGCAGCGAAGTGCATCCATAGCCCTCTCCAACATACTATCAATCTCCCAACCATTGACGTGGTCGATAGCCTCGGTCAATTCACCCTGACGCTCGATGAGCTTTGCCATCTCCTCGTCGCTCATAGGCTCGCAGAATTTCAGGTTGATCTCCTCGTACTCTTTCAGCAGAGCTACGGTGTGGGCGCAACCCTCCTCTACAATCTCACGCACGGTCTTGGTGTCGTCGAGCTGTGGCTCCTGCTCCAAGTAGCCCACCGAGTAGCCGGGGGAGAAAACCACCTCGCCCTGGAAACTCTTGTCGATACCGGCGATGATTTTCATCAGCGTTGATTTACCCGAACCATTAAGACCCACGATGCCGATTTTGGCACCATAGAAGAAGGATAGGTAGATGTTGTTGAGGATTTTGCGGTTGTTGGTGAGCACCTTACTCACCTCCACCATTGAGAAGATAATCTTTTCGTCTGCCATTATGGTATATTCTTTTTTGTTTTAACATTTGCGCATTTGGCACAAAGATACCTATTATAATTGAGAATTGAGAATTGAGAATTGAGAATTTTCAAATAAGACCACTTTTTTTGTCTAAAATGCTTTCGCTCGGCATAGTGCACAAGTGCCCTCTGCTCTCGCTTGCTCGCATTTGCGAGCCTGTGACGGTTGACGGTCAACAAAAAACGCAGATAAGCGAGCGGATTTTAGGCGGTGCCGTAACGGCACTTTTGTGCTGGTGGTTCTTTGAAAGGTAAAAACGCATAGAACGGAGGGATTTTTGTGCTAAACGAGAGGGCGACCTCCGCAGTTTGCCAAAGCAAATGAGGAAGGTCGCCACTCGAAGTGCAGTGCAAAAAGCACCCGTTATATGTGTTTTTTACCAGGCGTAGAGGGGATAATCAGCCATCAAAGCATTAACATCGCGACGAACAGCTGCAATGTTCTCCTCGTTCTCGTGGTCGGAGAGTACGCGGTCGATGAGCTCTACGATGTAGTCCATCTTGTCCTCCTTCAAACCGCGAGTGGTAATGGCGGGAGTACCGAAACGCAAGCCCGAGGTCTGGAAGGGCGAGCGGCTATCGAAGGGTACCATATTTTTGTTGGTAGTGATGTCGGCAGCCACCAAAACCTTCTCTGCAACCTTACCGGTCAGCTCGGGGAATTTGGTGCGGAGGTCGATGAGCATAAGGTGGTTTTCGGTCTTGCCCGAAACAACCTTGTAGCCCCTCTTGACAAAGGCTTCGGCCATAGCGGCGGCATTCTTCACAACCTGCTTCTGGTACTCAATGTACGAGGGGTCGAGAGCCTCACCGAAGGCAACAGCCTTGGCTGCGATGACGTGTTCCAGAGGGCCACCCTGAATGCCGGGGAAGACAGCCGAGTTGAGCACTGCGGACATCTTTTTAACAACGCCTTTGGGGGTGGTGAGGCCCCAGGGGTTGTCGAAGTCCTGGCCCATAAGGATGATACCACCACGAGGGCCACGGAGGGTTTTGTGGGTGGTGGAGGTTACAATGTGTGCATATTTCACGGGGTTATCCAGCAGACCTGCGGCGATAAGACCTGCGGTGTGGGCCATATCTACGAGCAACAGTGCGCCCACCTTGTCGGCGATTTCGCGCATACGCTTGTAGTCCCACTCACGCGAGTAGGCCGAAGCACCACCGATGATGAGTTTGGGTTTGTGCTCCAATGCCAACGCCTCCATCTGGTCGTAATCTACGGTGCCGGTCTCGGGGTTGAGCTGGTAGCCCACAGCCTTGTAGTTCATACCCGACATATTCACGGGCGAGCCGTGCGAGAGGTGACCACCGTGTGCGAGGTCCAAGCCCATAAAGGTGTCGCCCACTTTGAGGCAGGCGAAGAATACAGCCATATTGGCCTGCGCACCACTGTGGGGCTGCACGTTGGCATACTCTGCGCCATAGAGTTTTTTGAGCCTCTCTTGTGCAAGAAGTTCCACCTTGTCGACAACCTCACAACCGCCATAGTAACGTGCTGCGGGGTAACCCTCGGCATATTTGTTGGTGAGAATTGAGCCCATAGCCTGCATCACTTGGTCGCTGACGTAGTTCTCGGAGGCGATAAGCTCCAATCCGTTGGTTTGACGGGCACGCTCCTCGCCAATCAACTCAAAAATTTCATTGTCGTGTTTCATTGTCTTACGTTGTAGTGTTTTATAGTTTTAAGTAGCGTATTCATCTCTCTACTGATTCCACAAAATTAACGATTTTTTTTGTTCTGCCTCTATTTTCCTCAATAATTTTACTACCTTTGGGAAACTTTTAACCAAAATTGACTATCAGTAATATGGGACTTTTAGCAGGTAAAGTGGCTCTCGTGACGGGCGCAACGCGCGGAATCGGTAGGGCCATAGCACTCAAATATGCCTCCGAAGGGGCCGATGTGGCTTTCACCTACCTCTCCTCGGCCGCCGCTGCCGAAGAACTTGTCAAAGAGATTGAGGCTCTTGGAGTTAAGGCTGCGGGTTACCGCTCCGATGCATCCTCCTATGAGGAGGCGCACACCCTCGCCACCGAGGTGCAGAAAACCTTTGGCAGAATCGACATCCTTGTACACAATGCAGGCATCACCCGCGATACACTCCTGATGCGTATGAGCGAGGAGATGTGGGATGCGGTAATCAATACCAACCTCAAATCGGCATTCAATATCACACACGCTGTTGCCCCCATTATGGCACGCCAGAGGGGTGGCTCGATTGTCTATATGAGTTCGGTGGTGGGTATTGGTGGCAACGCCGGTCAGGCCAACTATGCCGCCTCCAAAGCGGGACTCATAGCCCTCTCGAAGAGTGTGGCCAAAGAGTTTGGCGCAAGGGGAGTGAGGGCCAACTGTATCGCCCCTGGCTTCATTCAGACCGATATGACGGCCGTGTTGTCGGATGATATCCGAGCATCCTTTGTCGAAAATATCTCACTGCGTAGGGCCGGCACCCCC
This sequence comes from Tidjanibacter sp., assembly GCA_045657545.1. GTDB lineage: Bacteria > Bacteroidota > Bacteroidia > Bacteroidales > Rikenellaceae > Tidjanibacter. Next base: position 1,654 of record JAZOTH010000032.1, on the reverse strand, counting down.
GAGGATGTGGCCGGTGTGGCACTATTCTTGGGTAGTGACCTTGCGGGCTACGTCACAGGTCAGACCATCGCTTGCTGTGGCGGTATGAAAGGATGAGGAATTTGATAATTGAAAATTACATAAACCAATAAAAAACATTAACTTATGGCATCTATTAAAGGAACATTGACCGAGCAGAACTTGCTCAAAGCATTTGCCGGTGAGAGCCAGGCAAGAAGTCGTTATACATTCTTTGCATCGCAGGCAAAGAAGGAGGGTTTTGAACAGATCGCAGCAATCTTTATGGAGACTGCCGAGCAGGAGAAAGAGCACGCAAAGAGGTTCTTCAAATTCCTCGAAGGCGGTATGGTTGAGATCACCGCAAGCTACCCCGCAGGTGTTATCGGTGACACCGCAGCCAACCTCGAAGCAGCAGCAAATGGCGAACACGAGGAGTGGGCAGACCTCTACCCCGAGTTCGCAGCAGTTGCAGACGAGGAGGGCTTCCCCGCAGTGGCTGCCGCTTTCCGCAATATCGCAAAGGTTGAGGCCTACCACGAGCAGCGCTACCGTGCGCTCTACGCTCGCGTGGCAGATGGTGAGGTATTCCTCCGCAAGGATGAGATTACTTGGCAGTGCCGCAACTGCGGTTTTATCTATGTAGGCAAAGAGGCCCCCAAAGCGTGCCCCGCTTGTCTGCATCCCCAGGCTTACTTCGAGCCCTTGAAAGACAATTTCTAAAAACGCATATAATTGACGATTTAGTCGTTGCACTGCGATAAGCGGAGTTCCTCATTTGCGTCAGCAAACTGCGGACTCCGCTTTCTTGTGCGCCTATAACTCGCCTAATTCTATGCGTTTTTTGTCCAACGTCTAACGTCTAACGTCGCGGGCTCGCTAAAATGCGAGCCCGAAAAGTTTATTGGATTCTCAGTCTTTCCTAAAAAACGCTATTTGATAACCAATTGGCAATCAATGAATTACCCCCCCCTATAAATTTTTGTAAGTTTTGTTGGAATTACCTCTGAAAAGTATTATTTTTGCAAAACAGACAACCTTTTTTTACACTAAAACACGAACAACCATGAAGAAACTATTGCTTATTGCTCTCGTGATGCTCGCTTGCACCTCGTGCGCAACGATTCTCTGTGGCACAAAGAAGAAGGTGACCTTCGACAGCGAAATGAGGGGTACTTCCGCAAAGATGATTATTGATGGCCGTATGCATCAGAATGTAACTTTCCCCTATAAGGTGAAGATTAAACGTGGTTTTAGGGACTCCGAGGTGCGTATCTTGGCCGAGGGCTATGAGTCCCAGACTCTCTACATTGATAAGACCTTCAATGCGTGGTCGCTTCTCAACCTTGCCGATGTTGCAGGTTGGGTGATTGATGCGGCAACGGGTGCTGTCACTCAGCCCGCTTCGGATCACTACTGGATTGACTTCACCCCCGTAGCAGAGTAGTAAAGCACAATATAAAGAAAAAGAGAGGGATTCAATCGTGAATCCCTCTCTTTTTTGTATGGTTGAATATTCAATTACTCAACGCGGTTTGCGCTACCAAGAACGTTGATGTTCTTGTTATTGTGGAGCCCTGTTGGGCCCACAACCAAGTCCCCCTTTGTCAAAGGGGGATTTAGGGGGAATGTAAAGGTTGAGAGCTCTGCAAAACAA
>JAZOTH010000031.1:0-11921 GCA_045657545.1 Tidjanibacter sp. | reverse complement strand
CTCGTGCTAAGCACGAGTTCTTTTTCTGTTTGTCAAAGGCCTTTTGCAAGTAAACTTCCACGACCTTTGACAAACAGAAAAGCCACTTGCGATGCAAGTGGCTTTTCCTTTTTTATCTTGTCGGGGTGAAGTGATTCGAACACTCGACCCCCTGCTCCCAAAGCAGGTGCGCTAACCGGACTGCGCTACGCCCCGAATTGATGGTGCAAAGATAGTGATTTATTTCTAAAATCCTAATATTTTTTCACAAACCAATCGGAGCGAGTTCTCATCTGTCTCTCTTTTTACGCTTTTTGGATTTGGGCATAGGTTTATACCTATTAAGTAGGAGCAGAACCTTGCCGACAAGCGACGTGTCCTCCACGTCGAGCACCACAAAATCCTTTGCGCCAGGGAATGGAGGGCGTTGTTCGGCACCTGCCAAGAGCTCGGCTACACACTCTATACGTTTGACAAAGACGGTGTTGTCGCACACAAACACGAGTGGTTTCTCGCCCGCATAGACGCAGTATTCGCCAAACATCGGGCGATACCAGAGGTCGAGTCCCGTGCGGGCGGCCTCCATCTGCGCAATGACAAACTCTATGTAGTCGAGGGTTGTAGCCATCCTTAGGCTGGGCTATTTATTCTCTTGGGGGAGAGTCTTGTTGAGCAGGAGGGCACCCACAAGTGCCGAAATTATAGTACCACAGAGGATGCCAAGTTTGGCCATATCGAGCATAACCCTACCCTCTGCGCCCAGAGGCGAGTAGGAGAGGTCGGCAATGAACATCGACACCGTGAAGCCAATACCGCAAAGCATACACACGCTGGCAAACGATTTCCACGAAACTCCCGTAGGCATCGAAGCAATCTTGGTCTTGATGGCAAGCCACGAGAAGGAGAATACGCCGAGGAATTTACCGGCAACCAAGCCGAGAATGACCGCCAGGCTCACACCCGAGAATATGTCGGAAAAGTGAACACCGCTCAAATCTACACCCGCATTGGCAAATGCAAACAAGGGTAGAATTATGTAGTTGATGAACTCGCGCAGGTCGTCCTCCAAGTGCTGCAAGGGGCTGATGAGGTGGTCGGCAGCCGACTCCACACTTTTGAGCATCTGGATTTCGTCGTTGCTGAACACAACCGTCTGGTGTGCATCGGTCACCTCCACTACGGGGAACTCGTTGATATTGTTACGGATACGCTCAATGTAGTGGCGTGTGCCTTTGCCGATACTTGCGGGGATGCAGAGTGCAGCAACAACACCCGAAATGGTTGCGTGGATGCCCGAATTGAGCATTGAGTACCACATAATCGCGCCAAAGAAGAGGTAGAAGGTCTTGCTCTTGACGTTGTAGTGGTTGGCAATGAGCATTGCAATGACACAGATGAGAGCCACAAGCAACCACATCCACTCAATGGAGGAGGTGTAGCAGATGGCAATAACAATGATACCGCCCAAGTCGTCGGCTACGGCAAGGGTGGTGAGAAATATTTTCAAACCAATGGGCACCCTTTTGCCAAACATCGACAGCACACCGAGCGAGAAGGCAATGTCGGTGGCCATAGGAATTGCAGCACCGCGCATCATACCCGCGCCATCGGGGCACGAAAGAATGAAAATCAATACGGGGATGAGCATACCGCCACACGCACCAATGATGGGAAGAATCGCCTTCTTGATGGAGGAGAGCTCGCCCACGAGAATCTCGCGCTTAATCTCCAAGCCCACCGAGAGGAAGAAAATAGCCATCAGGAAGTCGTTGATGAGCACCTGAAAACTGAACGGCTCACCGTGGTGTGAGAATATGTTGAAGTTACCAAAGGATATGGAAACGGGGGTTTCGAGCAGGTTGAAATACCACTCCTTGATGGGGGTGTTGGCGCAGATGAGTGCCAGAACGGTGGCTGCAATGAGCCAGAAACTTGCTGTTGCGTACTTTTTGAACAGACTTAAAAAAGTGTAATTTTTCATCTCTTACACACTCTTTGTGTTAAAGTTGTTTGTTACCTATTGACTAACCAAGTGTTTTTTGCACCTTGGAAGGTGACCGGATATGCACACAAACCCTATGCTCCCTATTTTTGACACAAGGAGCCTTTCCCTGAATTTCCAACCGCAAAAATAGCGCATAATTCGTTAGGGTGTTCTTCGTAAGGTGATTTTATTTCCCATTTTGGGATAAGTTTTGTATCTTTGTGGTCGATTATGGGACGAATATTGGCTATTGACTACGGATTGAAGCGCACAGGTATTGCTGTGAGCGACCCTATGCGTATAATTGCAGGTGGGCTGGAAACGGTGCCCACCGCGCAGTTGGAGCAGTGGTTGGGGCAATATATGGCTACCAATGACGTTGATATCATTGTGGTGGGCAAGCCTACGCAGATGAACGGAGCCCCCAGCCAGTCGTGGGCCGCAATTGAGCCCTTCGTTAAACGCCTCGAAGCCCGATACCCCGACTGCCGAGTGGTCTTGCACGATGAGCGATTCACCTCGGTGATTGCCCATAGAGCGATGATTGATGGGGGTATGAAGAAGATGGCACGCAGGGATAAGGCGGTGGTCGATAAAATCTCCGCAACCATCATCCTTCAAAGCTATATGGACTCCCTCGCATACAAACAACTGATAACAAACAACTGATAACTGATAACTAAAAAAATGATATACCCTATTTATATTTACGGCTCGGGCGTGCTCCGCAAGGAGTGTGTAGAGATAGACGAGAGCTATCCCGAACTCCCCAAACTCATCGAAGATATGTTTGCCACAATGTACGCAACCGATGGCGTGGGTTTGGCAGCTCCCCAGATTGGTAAGGATATTCGCCTCTTTGTGGTGGATGCAACCCCCTTTGAGGAGGACGACGCAACCGCAAAGGATTTCAAGAAGGTCTTTATCAACCCCGAGATTTACGAGGAGAGCGAGGAGGAGGTGCTGATGAATGAGGGTTGCCTCTCGGTACCCGGCATCCACGAGGATGTCTATCGCCCCGAGAGAATCAAGATTAACTACCTCGATGAGAACTTCGAGGAGCACGATGTGGAGCTCACCGGCTGGCCCGCACGCATCGTACAGCACGAGTATGACCACTTGGAGGGCTACGTCTTCACCGACCGCCTTTCGACCATCCGCAAGACGCTCCTGCGCAACAAACTAAACGCTATGGCCAAGGGTAAATTCTCCTGCGCCTACCGCACGAAACAGAAATAGGCATACAAAAAAAACAACCCCGCGGGGTTGTTTTTTTATGTGGTCGACCGCCTAAGGGCTTTAATCAATCTTCACCATACCCGTTTTGGGGTTGAAGGTGAGCTCCATTCCGTTGGAGAGCTCCACTTCGTGGCCTTCGCCCTCCTGCTCAATGCTCATAATCATCACATTGGGGTACTCATCCCAAATGTAGGTGGTGATGTACTCGGGAATGATATCCACGGGTATGGAGTCGTTGCGCAACTTGATTTTTGTCCAGTGACCGTTGGCATCGAAGTTCACCTTGGAGCCATCCTTGAAGAGCACATTGTAGGTGTTGCCGTGGCGGTGATGGTGGGAGTGGATTTTGCCGATTTGGTCTTTGGCAAAATAGTGGTGGATGAAATCCTGCGCCTGCTGGGGCAACTGTTTGAGGGTGATTTCTGCCGCGCTCGCCGAGAGGGCCGCAAAGAGTGCCACGAGGCACAATAAAATACCTTTTTTCATAGTTATAATATTAGAAAGAGTAAAATGAAGTTTACTCTCCGAGGGTGTGCAAAAAGGGTGCAAAACCTCCCCTTGGGTGGTGAATGTAAAAAAATAGTTGCCTGCCTACGACTTTGGCACGCACTTTGCGAATATATAGACCGTAGTCGCAAGACTACAACAAGGTTTCTTCATTTATTTAAGTTTGGGTTAGTAGTTTTGAAAAGGATTCCGCTGTGACAGCGCAGTCCTTTTTTTTGTTGTTTGTGCGTTGCGTGAGCCAAACTTAAATAAATGAAGAAACTGCGTTCCTTTTGATTTTTACATTCCTCCCTAAATCCCTCCTTTGACAAAGGAGGGACTTGGTTTCGCCTTTCGGCTCAAAAAGCGGTGTGGTAAAACCACATCTCTATTTTCAAAAGTTTGGGTTAGTAGTTTTGAAAAGATGGCCGCTCAGAAACGGCTAATTTTTGCTGTTAGAGAATGAAATTAATTAAATAATTCTCAATTCTCCATTTCCAATTCTCAATTCTATTTTGTATATTTGTGAAAATCAATAACACGTTACTACTATGGATATTTGGCAGATTTGGGCCATTGTGGCCATTTTGTTTGTTGTGGGAGAGATATTTACCTCCGGTTTCGCGCTCATTTGCTTTGCGGTGGGATGTGTGGGTGGTGCCATTGGTGCCGCGGCGGGTGCTACGCTCAATTGGCAACTCGGCATCTTTGCCATTGCAACTTTCGTGGCGTTCCTCGCTGTGCGTCCCTTGTTGCGTAAGCTCTCCGCAAAGGATAACGTGCCAACCAATGCCGATGCCCTCATCGGTCGTACCGCCAAGGTGACCGAGTGCATTGAGGTGGGCGGTACGGGCCGTGTGGCTGTCGATGGCGACCTCTGGCAGGCTGTGAGCGACGAACAGACCGACATCAACGTGGGCGAGAAGGTCGAAATCCTCTCCCGAGAGAGCATTATCCTCACCGTAAAACGCAAATAATCAAACTTTTACCAAAAACATTATAACGATGGAAAATCTCTATGTTATCATTGCACTTGTGGCAATAGTTGTCATCTATGTGCTCTCGGGCCTTACCATTGTTCAGCAGAGCGAAACCTGCATTGTGGAACGCTTGGGTAAGTATACCAAGACCCTCACCTCGGGTATTAACATCATCTGGCCCATCCTCGAAAAGCCACGCCGTATCTATACGCGCCACTCGCAGCAGGATTGGAATGGCAATGTTCTCGTCTCGTTCCGCTACACTCCCCGCATCGACTTGCGTGAGCAGGTCTATGACTTCCCCGAGCAGAACGTGATTACGAAGGATAACGTGACCACACGCATCAACGCCTTGCTCTACTTCCAGATTGTCGACCCCGTGAAGGCAGTTTATGAGATTAACAACCTGCCCAACGCTATTGAGAAACTCACCCAGACCACTCTCCGTAACGTCATCGGTGAGTTGGAGCTGGACGAGACTTTGACCTCGCGCGACACCATCAATGCCAAGTTGCGTAATGTGCTCGATGAGGCTACCAATAAGTGGGGTGTGAAGGTCAATCGTGTTGAGTTACAGGATATTACTCCTCCCTCGACTGTTCGTGACGCTATGGAGCAGCAGATGCAGGCCGAGCGTGAGCGTAGGGCGAAGATTCTCCGTGCCGAGGGTGAAAAGCAGTCGGCAATCCTCTCTTCGGAGGGCGAGAAACAGTCGCAAATCAACTATGCAGCTGCCGAGAAAGAGGCGCAGATTCTCAAAGCACAGGGTGAGGCCGAGGCTAAGGTGTTGCAGGCTAATGCCGAGGCAGAGGCTATCCGTAAGGTGGCAGAGGCTATCTCGAACACCAAGACCGACCCCGCAACCTACCTCTTGGCTGTGAAGTATATCGAAACGCTGCGCGAGATGGCCAGCGGTCAGGATAGCAAGACTGTCTATATGCCCTATGAGGCATCGTCGGTTCTCGGCTCGTTGGGCGGAATCAAGGACTTGTTCCCCACCAAATAGTTGCATTGCCGAGCACCCTTTGTGGGTGGCTATACATAGAAAGAAAAAGAGGGTTTAGAGCCCTCTTTTTTCTTTTATAGATTACCGCTAAAATCCACGTCGAACATCTCGAAGGGCTCCAAAAGTGCGTCAATCACAACGGCTGCTTCGAGCCTTGTTATGCTCCTTTGGGACCTGAAATCTTCGAGTCCCAGCGACAGCCACCACTCCTTTGCGGGCGAGGGGAGTGGAATGCCAAATCGGGCTATAACGTCAAGCAGAGTTCCGATTGCAATTTCACCCTCTTCGAGATTCAAGTGGCCATTGTAGTACCCATCGGGGTGTATATCCTCGGCCAAGAGTGGAGCGTTTGCGCGGAATAGAGTCTGATTTGCCCAACCAATGTTCCTGCCCTCGCCACGCAGGATACCCGTTGCGCCAATGCGTTGGAGCGCCTTGAAGTGGCGGTGCTCTTTGGGTAGGTCGATGTAGGGCATAATGTAGCAATCGGCATCAAGTAGAGCTCTCTGCACCCTCCTAACCGACACTTCGCGCACCCTTTTGCCACTCTTGACGGCAAGTGCAGCCGTTGCACCCGCGGCTTGTCCGAGCTGCATCACTACGGGTTGTAGGCGAGTGGCACCATTGATAAGGTTGGAAACCGACACCGATTTTTCGGTAACCAAAAGGTTTTCAACCCTTTTGGGAATGATAACACCGAGAGGAACATTGAACGAGGGAATGGGGTAGAAGTGTAGGTCGGGGAGCTCGCGCCACTTGGGGTGGCGGAAATGGTGGTGATCCACGGCATAGTCACCCACAGCGATACCTGTTCTATAATAGGGCACCTTGTAGTCGTAGGGAGCCGCCGCGGCATCCATCGTCAGGAGTGCCTCGCCCACAATGCGCCTCGACTCTCGGTGGTAGGGGAACAGAGGTAGTCCGTCTTCGGTGGGGAACACGTCGTCTGCAATGCCCAAATTCTTCATTCCGAGTTGAGTCTGGATGAAGTAGATGAAGCAGAGGGTGAACTCTTTGGCTTGCTCGAAAGCTCTGGCCCTCTCTTGGGGTGAGGAGTCTATGACATTGGCGTAGAAGTCGTTGCCATAGATGGGCCAATTTATCATATAACGCCCACCCGGTGTGCGACCATAGGTGAGCATCATCTGCGCGGGCCAGATGGTCTGCCCCGTTTCGGCCACTTCGCTACTCAACGAATTGATGCACGAGTTGGCAAAATAAGAGGGATCATAACCTTTGGGCTCGGGGATGGTCATATCGGCCTCGGGGCCATAATCTTTGAGGAAGGCGACGTAGGTGAGGTCTTGGATGACATTGTTGGTCTCCTCGGGAGCGATACTCTCGCCCGTGTCGTGCTTGGAGTCCATACCGATGCGGTACTCTACGCCACACTCTTTGGCCACATCGCCCAACTCGGTGCCATCAATAAGCACCTCGCACTCTATACCCCTTCTGTGGCCCTCATTGTCACGATATATCACCCTCCAACCATTCTCTTGCCTTTTGATATTCAGGACTTTTGAGTTGCGCTTAACAGAGAGGTGGTCGGAGCAGGAGTTGCAGATGTTGGTGAGAATCTCCTCTCCGATATGGGGATCGAAGTTTATGTTGCTCACCCATCCTGTTTGTAGGGCAGGGTAGCCCCCATAGCGGGCAGCGAGCGAGTCGGCAAACTCCCCAAATATGCCACTTGGCATTTTGTAGTTACCGTCAATGCAGCTCACACCTGCCGAGGTGAGCATACCTCCAAGCCACACTCCCTCTTCGAGGATGGTGCTCTGCACCCCCATCCTTGCCGCTTGTACACCGGCACACACGCCCGAGGCACCTCCGCCAACAATCAAAATGGAGCTATGCTCGGTGGGTACACACGCCACGGCAAACATTGTTACAATTCCCAAAAATATTCCGTATCGTTTCATAGTCATACATCAGATATCCACAAATGTAGTGATTTTTTCCGGTGCTTGGCAACTTGGGGCCAATAAAAAACTCCCAACCTGCATTGAAGGTTGGGAGTTTGGAATTTGAGGTAGTGAGTGCTACTCGTACACCTTGGGGGTTAGTTTGCCTTCGAGTACCCTCTGGGCATTCATTGCAAGTGCCTCCAACTCGTTCTCACCGGGCATCACAACAACCTTAGCCATAGGCTCAATCATCTCCTTGATGTAGCCCACAACATTCTTGTCGTAGGCAATACCACCTGTGAGAATTACGGCATCAACCTCGCCCTTCAAAACGGCAATCATCTGACCGATGAACTTACCAACACCGTAGGCCATAGCATTCGAAACGAGAATAGCCTTCTGGTCACCTGCATTGTAGCGAGCCTCTACATCACGCATATCGTTGGAGTTGAGGTGGGCCACAACGCCACCCTTACCATTGATTTTCTTGGCAATCTCTGCGAGGGTGTAGTTGCCGCTCATACACATCTTTGCAAATGCGAGTGCGGGCATAGTGCCGGCCCTCTCAGGCGAGAATGGGCCCTCGCCATCGAGTGCGTTGTTTACATCCACAACCAAGCCTTTGCGGTGGGCACCAATCGAGATGCCGCCACCCATATGGGCAACAACCAAGTTGAGCTCCTCGTAGGGTTTGCCAATCTTGTCGGCATAGACACGAGCCACAGCCTTCTGGTTGAGGGCGTGGAAGATGGACTGACGCTCCAACTCGGGCAGACCGGTGAGCCTTGCAACATCCTGCAACTCATCGACAACCACAGGGTCGGCAATGTAGGCCTTTACACCTGCACGGCCTGCAATCTCCGCAGCGAGGAGTGCGCCGAGGTTCGATGCGTGCTGACCTGCGGGACGCTCCTTGATGTCCTCAATCATCTGCGCATTAACCTCATAGGTACCACTTGGGATGGGCTTCAAAAGACCGCCACGACCGATAACTGCATCGAGCTCCGAAAGTTCGATGCCCGAAGCCTTGATTGCATCGAGAATCACATCCCTGCGGAAGTCGAGCTGGTCGAGGATAGTTTTATAGCGACCAATCTCCTCGCTCGAATGGCGCAGGGTGGTCGAGAAGAGCTCTTTGTCGTTCTCAAAGACCGCAACCTTAGTCGAAGTCGAACCGGGGTTGATGGTCAAAATTTTATACATTTTCTCCATAACTAATTATAAAGGTGTAGTTTTGGTTGTGTGTGAACTATTTTGCCGAGAGGCAAGCGAGTGCGATGGAGTAGAGTTTGGTCTTGGTCGAGTCGCCACGCGAGGTGAGCACACAAGGTGCGGTGGGACCTGCAACCATTGCTGCCAACTCGGCACCCGCAAACTTCGAGCAAGCCTTGAAGAATACGTTGCCACTCTCGATGTTGGGGAAGAGCAAGCAGTCTGCGTCACCTGCAACGGGGCCGGTGAGTTTCTTGATTTTCACGCTCTCGGGGTCAATAGCAACGTCGAGTGCCAAGGGACCCTGGAAAAGGCCTTTGCCGAGCTCGCCATTCTGGCCCATCTCCGACAATGCAGCTGACTCTACCGAACTTACAACCTTAGGCAAGAGCTGCTCGCTGGGAGCCAAGAGAGCCACTTTGGGGCACTCGATGCCGAGGTTGTTGGCAGTCTGTACGAGGTATTTGGCAATCTGTTTCTTCTGGTCGAGGGTGGGGCAGGGAAGAACTGCTACGTCGCTAACAACCAAGAGTTTGTGGTATGCGGGAACTTCCAAAACGGTAACGTGGCTCAAAGTAGTGCCCGCGGGAAGCAAACCCCACTCTTTGTTCAAAATACCACGCATATATTTGTCGGTAGGAACAACGCCTTTCATCAGCACGTCGTACTCGCCATTGTGCACAGCCTTCACGGCAATCTCCACAGCCTTCACATCCTCACTCTCGGGGATGATGGTGTACTGGCTCATATCCACGCCCTCGGCCTCGCAGGATTTCTTAATCTCCTCGGGGTCGCCCACAAGGGTAACCTCTGCCAAGCCGGCCTTGATAGCCATATCGGTTGCACCAATCGAGTGGGTGTCCTGACCGTAGGCAACAATCATCTTCTTCTTACCGCGAGCCACCGCAGCGGCAACGATATCTTCCAAATGTTTAATCATAGTTGTGTTGTGTGTTTATGTTATTGATATATTTTTATTTGCCAAGTTTGCTCACGATGTTGAATGTGTCGGTTGCGATTACGAGCTCCTCATTGGTGCCAATCACTACCACCTTAACCTTCGAAGAGGGGGTGGAGAGCACCTTGTCTTGACCTTTGACACCCGCATTGGCTGCCGAGTCAAATTCGATACCCATAAACTCCATATCCTTGCATACATACTCCCTCATCTCGGGGCCGTTCTCGCCCACACCACCTGTGAAGACTACAAGGTCAAGGCCGCCCATTGCAGCAGCATACGAGCCCACGAGTTTGCGCACACGATAGAAATATGCCTCCTCAGCATCGGCAACTACCTGATTGCCGGCCTCTGCTGCTGCGCGGATGTCGCGCATATCCGACGAAAGGCCACCCGAAAGACCGTAGATACCCGACTCTTTGTTGATGAGGTTCCAGATCTCCTCCATACTCTTACCCTCTTTTGTGTGGATGAAGTTCAGCACGCCCGCGTCGATAGAGCCGCAACGGGTACCCATCATCAAACCATCAACGGGGGTTAAGCCCATTGAGGTATCCACACTCTTACCATTGAGCACAGCGGTAACCGAGCCGCCATTGCCAATGTGGCAGGTGACAATCTTGGAGTTCTCAAAGTCCAGACCGACCATCTTTGCGGCCTGCTCCGCAACGTAGCGGTGGCTGGTGCCGTGGAAGCCGTAGGCACGCACCCTATACTCGTCGTAGTAGCGACGGGGAATACCATAGAGGAACGCCTTGGCGGGCATAGTCTGGTGGAATGCGGTGTCGAAGTTTGCAACCTGAGGAACGCCGGGAAGGAGCTCGTTGATTGCGTAGATGCCTTTGAGGTTGGCGGGGATGTGCAGGGGGGCCAAATCAACGCAACCCTCCACCATCTGCATAACTGCCTCGTCAATGAGTGCGCTCTCCTTGAACTGCTCACCACCGTGAACAACCCTATGGCCCACTGCATCCAACTCTTCGAGCGAGGCGATAACGCCACTCTCGGGATTGGTGATGGCCTTGATGATGAGGTCGATACCTACGGTGTGGTCGGGAATGTCGCACACATTCTTCACGGGCTCTTTGCCTGTGGGTTTATGGGTGATTACACCATTGTCGATACCGATACGCTCAACCAAACCTTTTGCCAAGAGGTTGTCGCTACCCTCGGTCATCTCAATTACCTGATACTTAATCGAACTGCTACCGCAGTTAAGAACAAGAATTACCATTGCGTTTTGTCTGTTTTATGTGTTGTTTTTTTGTTTTGTATCTCTCTTTTTTGCGCCTTTTTGTAGGAGGCTGCCACGGAAATTTTTCATTGCAACCCACCGCTACAACCTCTATCCACACGGCCTTGTGTTTGTACAAACAAGCCGTTCCGTGAGGTTTTTGTATCTATTTGCTTTGTTGGTTTGCAGATGAACACAATTATCAACCTACAAATATAGTTCTTTTTATGGAAATTGTCTAAAAAGGCGGGCAATAAATGGAGAAATTTGGTACTTTTTCGAAAAAGAATCATTACATTTGTGACCTCATTTAGTTTGGCGTATAGTGTGCGGTTTGAAACCGATTGTGTGCCGAAGAGGATTTCGATAGAAGAGATAAACAAAATAATAAAACTTGAACTATGACAGTACGAATTATTGATTTGCTTAGCACTAAGCCCGAAGGACAAGATGTTGTTGTGAAGGGTTGGGTGCGTACCAAACGTGGCAACAAAAACGTGGCTTTCATCGCCCTGAATGACGGCTCGACCATCAACAATATTCAGGTGGTTGTCGATATGGCTACTGCCGATGAGGCCCTCTTGAAGGAGGTGACCACCGGTGCGTGCCTCTGTGTGAAGGGTGCTCTTGTGGAGTCGGTAGGCTCGGGTCAGCCCGTTGAGGTGCAGGCAAAGGAGATTGAAATCTACGGCAAGGCCGATGGTGAATACCCCTTGCAGAAGAAGGGCCACTCGATGGAGTTCCTCCGCGAGATTGCCTACCTGCGTCCCCGCACCAACACCTTTGGTGCTGTGTTCCGCATCCGCCACGCTATGGCATACGCCATCCACAAGTTCTTTAACGACAAGGGTTTCTACTATTGGCACACTCCTCTGATTACCGCTTCGGATTGTGAGGGTGCAGGTGCTATGTTCAACGTGACAACCTTCGACCTGA
>JAZOTH010000030.1:0-52788 GCA_045657545.1 Tidjanibacter sp. | reverse complement strand
GGAGAGCCGCCTTGCTTCGGCTCGTCACCACTCCGTGACTCACTTGATGCACAAAGCACTCCGCGACATCCTCGGCTCGCACGTTGAGCAGAAGGGTTCGCTCGTGTGTCCCGAATATTTGCGCTTCGACTTTTCGCACTTCCAGAAAGTGACCGACGAGGAGTTGCGTCAGGTGGAGAGAGAGGTGAATCGTATGATTCGTGCAAACTACGCCCTTGATGAGAACCGTGAGTGCTCCATTGAGGATGCACAGAAGGCTGGTGCAATGATGCTCTTCGGCGAGAAATATGGCGACAAGGTGCGTATGATTCGCTTTGGCGAGAGCGTGGAGCTTTGTGGCGGTACCCACGTTAGCGCGACGGGTGTGATTGGCCAATTTAAGATTGTTGCCGAGAGTGCCATTTCGGCAGGTGTACGCCGTATTGAGGCCATCGCAGGTGGTGTGGCCGAGGAGGCCGGCTATAAGACCGAGGAGACCTTGAAGGAGATTCAGAAGACCGTAGGCTCGCCCGTATTGTTGCAGGCAATCAAGAAGATGATTGACGATAACGCAGAGTTGCGCAAGGAGATTGAGGGCTTCCGTGCCGAGAAGGCAAAAGCGGTGGCTGCCGAGATTGGTGCGCTTATTGGTGAGAATAAGGTCGTATCGAAGGTTATTGATATGCCCGTAGATATGGTCAAGGATGCAATCTATGCTCTCCGCACTTCGAATCCTGATGTGGCAATCGTTCTCGGTAGCCGCGAGGGTGGCAAGCCTATGTTGGCTGTTGCTGTGGGCGACAACCTTGTGAAGGCGGGTGTGAAGGCAGGTGATGTTGTGCGCAACGCTGCAAAAGAGATGCAGGGTGGCGGTGGCGGTCAGCCTTTCTATGCAACCGCAGGCGGTAAGAACCCCGAGGGCTTGGAGAAGGCTATCGCTGTGGCAGAGGGGATGATTCTCGACCTTGTAAAATAGATTCAAAAAAGAAAGTTAGGTTATAAAATATACGAAACGGTATGGCACAGAAAGTATTACTGATGATTCTGGATGGTTGGGGCAAAGGTGGCCACAACAAAGCAGATGTCATCTATTCGGCACAGCCCGAGTTTATGAACTCCTTGGAGGCAAAGTATCCCAATGCAGAGCTCCGCACCGATGGTGAGAATGTGGGTCTGCCCGATGGTCAGATGGGTAACTCCGAGGTGGGACACCTCAATATTGGCGCAGGTAGGGTTGTCTATCAGGATTTGGTGAAGATTAACCGCGCGTGTAGGGATAACTCCATTATGGAGAATAAGGAGGTGAAGGCAGCCTTCGAGTATGCAAAGGAGAAGGGTGTGAAGGTTCATTTTATGGGCTTGGTGAGCGATGGTGGCGTGCATAGCCAGCAGTCGCACCTCCACAAACTCTTCGATATTGCACAGGCTTACGGCCTCTCGGATAGGACTTTCGTACACTGCTTTATGGATGGTCGCGACACCGACCCCCAGAGTGGTAAGGGTTATATCGAGGCTTTGGAGAACCACCTCAAAGTGAGTGGTGGTAGGATTGCCTCCATCATTGGCCGCTACTATGCAATGGATAGGGATAAACGCTGGGAGAGGGTTAAGATTGCCTACGACCAGATTGTTAGGGGTGAGGGCCGTCACGCTACCGATATGGTGGCAGCCGTTGCCGAGGGCTATGCAGAGGGCGTGACCGATGAGTTTATCAAACCTATTGTCGCTGTGGATGAGAACGATAAACCTGTGGGCTTGATTGAGAAGGGCGATATGGTTATCTTCTTCAACTTCCGCAACGATAGGGCAAAGGAGCTCACCATCGTGCTCACACAGCAGGATATGCCCGAGGAGGGTATGACCACCCTGCCTCTCTACTACTGCTGTATGACCCCCTACGATGCTAAATTTGAGGGCTTGCACATCCTTTTCGACAAGGAGAATGTGGAAAATACCATTGGTGAGTATGTTTCATCGCTCGGTATGAAGCAGTTGCGCATTGCCGAAACGGAGAAATATGCACACGTTACCTTCTTCCTCAATGGTGGTAGGGAGGCCGAGTTTGCGGGTGAAAGCCGCATCTTGATTCCTTCGCCCAAGGTTGCAACATACGACCTCCAACCCGAGATGAGCGCTCCCGAGGTGGCTAAGGCACTCGTGGCTGAGCTCAAAAAACAGGAGTTCGACTTCATCGCTCTGAACTTTGCGAATGGCGATATGGTGGGCCATACAGGTGTATGGGATGCTATCTATAAGGCAGTTAAGACTGTGGATAGCTGCGTGAAGGATGTTGTTACCACCGCTGTGGAGAATGGCTACGAGGTTGTGATTATCGCCGACCACGGCAATGCCGACAATGCGATGAACGAGGATGGCTCGCCCAACACCGCACACTCCTTGAACCCCGTACCCATCATTGTGGTATCCGAGAGGGTGAAGAGCGTGGAGAATGGTGTTTTGGCAGATGTTGCTCCCACCGTATTGAAACTTATGGGTGTGGCACAGCCCGCCGAGATGAACGGCAAGGCTCTCGTGGAGTTCAAATAGTACTCCTCGGAGAAAAAATAGTAGAGGTAGGGTTGCAGAGTGCAGCCCTACCTTGTTTTTTTACACTCTATTTGTTATATTTGCAGATAAACTACTACGACTATGAAAAAACTATTCACCCTTTTGTGTGCTATGTGCCTCTCGATGGTGGCTTTTGCACAAAATTTCGATGAGTTGAACCCACAAGAATCGGGTAGAGATGCGGTTTTGAGCGGACTTCGCGAAGAGGGATTTGAAGGCCCTCGCGAAAGACGTGAGCCCAGATTGGTGCTCGTGGATGAAACATACCCCAGTGGCGATAGGTATGTGGGCTACAAAAAGGGCGATATGAATCACGGACAGGGTGTATACTATTGGGCCGATGGCTCACGCTATGAGGGCGAATTCAGCAAGAGCGACCTTTGCGGTTTCGGTACGCTCTACAAGGCCGACGGAGCAAAGTTTTTCGAGGGTGAGTTTAAGAACAATCAACCCCACGGTGTGGGTACGCTCTATTTTTCTAATGGCCGTCGCTATGTTGGCGAGTGGGAAAATGGAGTAGAGTCGGGTAGTGGTATCCTCTACGATGCCGACAATCGAGTAATTTATGGTGGTTATTGGAAAGATGGCCAACCTGACGGCACGGGCTCCTATTATTGGGAGGATGGCCGTAAATATGTCGGTGAGTTCCAGAGTGGCAAGAGTCACGGCTATGGCACGCTCTACAATGCCGATGGCTCGGTCTTCTATGCCGGTGAGTGGCAGAATGACCAACCCGCCAAATAGTCCTTATTATATAATATAAGGTGTATAAATCAAGGGGCGATGCCGTTTGGCATCGCCCCTCTCCATTTGAAGTTTTAAGTGGTCAAATAGATTTTTCCGTAAATCTCTCCTATTTGACCTGTGGAGAATAACTTTGTTGGGGTGGAGTGGGAGTGTGCCCGCTCCACCCTCTAACAATCTTTCCTACTCGGCTTTGTGCACGAGGGTAATAATCTCACCACCGTGGATAATCGCCTCCTCATTGGCGGGAAGAGTCTTCCACGCACGCTCGGGCAACGACTTCTTCAAGCCCACCTTCACATACTCCATATCTACAATGGGGCACACTTTCAGGTAACCACCCAAAATCATTGTGTTGAACAAGCGGGCGTTACCCATCTTTGCGCACTCCTCGGTAGCGTTGATGGTGTAGATGTTGATGTCTTTACGAGTGGGGTGGGAGGTGATACCGTTGGTATCGTAGATGAGGTTGCCACCGGGGCGCACGCTCGCCTCGAACTTATCCAAGCTCTGCTGGTTGAGAACGATGACGGTGTCGCACATCTGAACGATGGGCGAGCTGACGGGCTGGTCGCTAACCACAACGGTTACGTTGGCAGTACCACCACGCATCTCGGGGCCATAGCTGGGCAACCACGATACCTCATAACCCTGCAACATACCCGAGTATGCCAAAATTTTACCGGTCGAGAGGACACCCTGTCCACCAAAACCTGCAATAATCAATTCCTGTTTCATATCTCTTTGCTGTTTAAGGGGTTATTCGTCTTTGATGTCACCAAGAGGATACTCGGGAACCAAGTTCTCCTCCATCCACTTGTTAGCCTGAACGGGGCTCATCTTCCAACCGCTATTGCAAGTTGCAACGAACTCAACAAACGACAAACCTTTGCCTGCCAACGAGTTCTCCAAAGCCTTGCGGATAGCCTTCTTTGCCTTGCGAACAGCTGCGGGGGTGTGCACACTCTGGCGAGTAACATAGCAAACACCGGGAAGCTGGCAAACGAAGTTAGCCACCTTATAGGGATAACCGTGCAACTGAGGATCGCGACCATAGGGGCAAGTTGCAGTCTTCATACCAATCAGGGTATTGGGCGACATCTGACCACCGGTCATACCATAAATAGCGTTGTTTACATAGAACACAGCAATGCTCTCACCGCGGTTGCAAACGTGGATGCTCTCGGCGGTACCGATAGCGGCCAAGTCACCATCACCCTGGTAGGTGAAGACGAGTTTGTCGGGGTAGAGCCTGTGTGCAGCGGTAGCAACTGCTGCTGCACGGCCGTGAGCTGCCTGAATCCAGTCGATATTGAGGTAGTTGTATGCAAATACCGAGCAACCTACGGGCGAAACACCGATAGTCTTCTCCTGAACGCCCATCTCGTCGATAACCTCTGCGATGAGTTTGTGGATAGTACCGTGGCTACAACCGGGGCAGTAGTGCATAACCTTGTCCGTAAGAACGGGGGTCTTTGAATATACCAAATTCTCTTTGGTCTTCTCAACAATATATTCTGCCATAACGATTTAACTATTTAATGATTTTGGTTTTCAGTGCTTCATATACCTGGTCGGGGGTATAAACCGCACCACCGGTACGTCCGTAGTGCTCAACGGGTACAGCACCATTAACAGCGAGTCTTACGTCGTCTACCATCTGACCCATATTCAACTCGGCAACGAGCACACCTTTGGTCTTCTTGGCAACCTCGGCAATCTTCTTGCTGGGGAAGGGCCAGAGGGTGATGGGACGGATGAGGCCCACCTTGTGACCATTGGCGCGAGCAATCTCGATAGTTTCCTTGCAGATACGAGCCGACGAGCCAAATGCTACGATGAGGTAGTCGGCATCCTCACACTTGTACTCCTCGAAGCGAACCTCCTCGGCCTCGCAACGTGCGTACTTCTCGAAAATCTTATAGTTGAACTTCTCCTGCGAATAGGGGTCCAATTCGAGCGAGGTGATGATGTTGTAGTCGCGGTCTGCGGTCTTACCGGTGGTTGCCCAGCTGCTGTGCATCTGGCGAATCTCCTCGTCGGTCCAGCGGGGACGCTGCTCGGCAAGCTCCACCTTCTCCATCATCTGGCCAATGACACCATCCGAAAGAATCATTACAGGGTTGCGATATTTGAACGCCAAGTCGAATGCGTCAAATACGAAGTCGTGCATCTCCTGAACCGAAGCGGGTGCGAGTACGATGGTCTTGTAGTCACCGTGACCGCCACCTTTAACTGCCTGGTTGTAGTCGCTCTGTGCGGGCTGGATAGTACCCAAACCTGGGCCGCCACGAGTTACGTTTACAACAACGCAAGGAAGCTCGGCACCTGCCAAATATGTCATACCCTCGCACATAAGGCTGATACCGGGGCTCGACGAAGAAGTCATAACCTTCTTACCGCAAGCAGCACCGCCATAAACCATATTGATTGACGATACCTCACTCTCCGCCTGTACAACCACCATACCGGTAGTCTCCCAGGGTTTGCGCTCCATAAGTGTCTCCATTACCTCACTCTGGGGGGTAATAGGATAGCCGAAATAGCCATCGGCACCGCAACGAATCGCAGCTTCTGCGATAACTTCGTTGCCTTTCATCAATTTAACTTCTCCCATAGCCTACTCAAATTTTTGTCTGTAAACTGTGATACAAGTGTCCGGGCAAATAATTGCACAACTTGCACATCCGGTGCAGTTGTCGGGGTTTGCCATATGGGCGTAGTTATAGCCTTTGCCGTTTACGTTGGGCGAGAGTGCCAAAACGTCACAGGGGCAAGAGGCAACACATACCTCGCAGCCTTTGCAGCGCTCGGTATCTACAACGATTGTTCCCTTGATTTTTGCCATACTGTTTAGTAGTAATTAATAATAGGTATAATTTAGTTATTTCTAAAACTCGTGGATTACCACACCGCTACGCAACTTGGGCTCAAACCAAGTTGTCTTGGGAGGCATAATGTTGCCACTGTCGGCGATGTCGATGAGTTGCTGCATCGAAACGGGGTAGAGTGCAAACGCCACCTTCATCTCGCCACTATCAACCCTCTTCTGCAACTCGCCCAAACCGCGGATGCCACCAACAAAGTCGATACGTTTATCCCTGCGGAGGTCTTTGATGCCCAATACTTTGTCCAACACGAGGTTCGACAAAACGGTTACATCCAGAACACCGATGGGGTCGTTGTCGTCGTAGGTGCCCTCTTTGGCGGTCATCGAGTACCACTCGCCATCCAAGTAGAGGCCAAAGTTGTGGAGTTCGTTGGGTTTATAGATGTCTGCACCCTTCTTCTCTACAACAAAATCTTTCTCTACTGCTGCGAGGAACTCCTCTTTCGACAAGCCGTTCAGGTCTTTAACCACGCGGTTGTAGTCGATGATGTTGAGCTGTGCATCGGGGAAGATAACAGCCAAGAAGTAGCAGTACTCCTCGGTGCCGTTGTGGTTGGGATTAGCCTTCATACGCTCCTCGCCAACCCTTGCAGCAGCTGCGGTACGGTGGTGACCATCGGCCACATACAATGCGGGAATCTGCTCGAAAATGGCGGTGATGTTCTTGATATCCTCGTCGCCATCCACCAGCCACAAGGTGTGACCAACGCCATCCTCGCTCACAAAGTCATACTTGGGAGCCTCGGCAATGATGCGACTTACGATAGCGTTCATATCCTCCCTCTCGGGGTAGGCGAAGAACACAGGCTCCAAGTTTGCGCTCTGGGCCCTAACGTGTTTCATCCTATCCTCCTCCTTGTCGGCGCGGGTGAGCTCGTGCTTCTTGATGCGGCCCTCCAAGTAGTCCTCGAAGTGGCAGCAAGCAACAAGACCATACTGGCGTTTGCCATTCATAGTCTGTGCGTAGATGTAGTAGCACTCCTTCTCCTCCTTCACGAGCCAGCCTTTCTCTTTCCAAGCCTTGTAGTTATCTACGGCCTTCGAATAGACAGCCTCGTCGTGCTCGTCGATAATGGGGTCGAAGTCAATCTCGGGTTTGATGATGTGCAGGAGGCTCTTCTCGCCGGCCTCTGCCTTTGCCTCCACAGAGTTGAGCACGTCGTAGGGACGCGACGCAACCTCGTGAGCCAAAGCCTGTGGTGGACGTACACCAGCAAATGCTTTAATCTTTACCATAGCCCAATACTATTTATTTACTTGGAACTTACGGTTGCCATTTACGAAGAAATCTACAATCTGGCTTGCAGCAGCCTTCGCGGCATTGTAGTTAGCCTCAGCGGTCTCGGCACCCTGTTTCTTGGGAGTAGCAAATACCCTGTTGTCATACTTCTCAACCAACTCGGCCTGGCAAGCAGCAGCGATATCGCTTGCATATTTGAGGTCCTCCCTCTCGCCCAAAACAGCCATCAAGTCCTCCTCGTTGATAACCTCCTTACGAGCGGTGTTCACCAAGATTGCACCTTTGGGCATACTCTCCAAGAGGTGACGGTCTACCGATTTGAGGTATTTGGGAGTTGCGGGGATGTGGAGCGAGATGTAATCACATTTTGCATAGAGCTCCTCGGCAGTCTCAACGCGGGTTACGCCATTGTTCTCGAAGATGCTCATATCGGTAATCGAGGGCGAAAGTGCATAGACCTCCATACCCAAAGCCTTACCATAGCGACCTACAATCTGGCCGATGTTGCCGTAGCCGTGGATGCCAAGCCTCTTGCCACTAACCTCCTTGCCGGTACCGGGTTTGAAGGTGTTACGCGACATATAAATCATAAGGCCCAAAGCCAACTCTGCAACAGCGTTTGCGTTCTGACCGGGGGTGTTCATCACTACAATGCCACGCTCCGAAGCAGCAGCGCAATCAACATTGTCGTAGCCTGCACCTGCGCGAACAACAATTTTCAATTGGGGGGCAGCCTCCATAACCTCAGCTGTTACTTTGTCACTGCGGACAATCAGCGCATCGGCATCGGCCACAGCCTCCAAAAGCTGAGCTTTCTCGGTGTATTTTTCAAGCAGGGCGAGTTCCATACCTGCCTCTTTAACCACATTTGCAATAGCCTCAACAGCTGCCTTTGCAAAGGGTTTCTCGGTTGCAACTAAAATTTTCATAGGTTCTACTAATCCATAAAAGTCCACAGCACGCTCCCTTTTATGCTCATAGGTGTATGGCACAATCGTAGGCATACGGTGGACTTTTATAAAGGTTTATTTTAGGTTCTAATTCTCTTTATTTAACGTGAAGTTTCTCGAACTCCTGCATGCACTCTACGAGGGCTTTAACGCTCTCGATGGGAAGTGCGTTGTAGCAACTGGCACGGAAACCACCAACCAAGCGGTGACCTTTGATACCAACCATACCGCGAGCCTTCGCAAACTCCATAAACTCACCTGCCAACTCTTCGTACTCGGGATTCATAACGAAGCAGATGTTCATCCTCGAACGATCCTCTTTGGCTGCGGTGCCACGGAAGAGGGCGTTGCGGTCGATCTCATTGTAGAGAAGCTCTGCCTTCTCGCAGTTGATGCGGTACATCTCCTTCATACCACCGATGCTCTTCATCCAGCGCAAGGTTTCGAGAAGAACGTAGATGGGGAATACGGGAGGAGTGTTGTACATCGAGTTGTTATCAACGTGAGTTTTGGGATGAACCATACTGGGCACGTTGCGAACAACTTTCTCCAACATATCGTCGCGGATGATTACGAAGGTAACACCGGCAGGAGCCAAGTTCTTCTGTGCACCACCATAGATGATAGCATACTTCGATACATCAACGGGGTGGCTCAAAATATCCGAGCTCATATCGCAGATGTGAGGAATGGGGGAGTCGATGTCGGTGTGATTCTCGGTACCGTAGATGGTGTTGTTCATACAGGTGTAGAGATAGTCACAGTCGGTAGGAATGGTGTAGCCCTTAGGAATGGCCGAGAAGTTGCTCTCCTCGCCCGAAGCGATAACCTCTACCTCGCCAAAGAGTTTAGCCTCTTTGATAGCTTTTTTGGTCCAAACGCCGGTATTTACATAAGCAGCTTTGGTACCGAGGAAGTTGTAGGGAATCTGGAAGAACTGGGTGCTTGCACCACCGCCTACGAAGAAAATCTGATAGTTGTCGGGAATCTCCAAGAGCTCGCGGAAGAGGGCTTTGGCCTCGTCCATAACTGCGTCAAACTCTTTTGTACGGTGCGAAATCGAGAGGATCGAAAGACCGCTACCATTGAAATCCAAAACAGCCTCAGCTGCTTTCTTAATTACTACGTCGGGCAGAATCGAAGGTCCTGCGTTGAAATTGTGTTTTACCATTGTGTTGATTAATAGGTTAAAAAGTTAGTATTGTGTGTTTGTCTAAAATTTCATCGGCTCAATCATAGATTGCATCCGCAAATATAAGCAATAATTTGTAGTAAAACAACCCAAAGTATCTTTATTTTTGTCCCAATGAAAGAAAAAATAACCTATCTTTGCCCTTTGATTAAAACCCAAAGAAGGATGATTAAATCAATGACCGGTTTCGGTAAGTCCGAAATCACCACTTCCGAGCGCAAAATTACCGTAGAAACGCGCTCGCTCAACGGCAAGCAGTTGGATCTTTCGGTGAAACTGCCCGCTCGTTATCGTCAGTTTGAGTATGAGATTCGCAACCGCGCAGCAAAAGTGCTTCAACGTGGTAAAACCGACATCTTCATCACTCTCGAAAATACCTCTGCAAAGGCCACTTCGGCAAGCATAAACTCCGAACTTTTTGGTCTGTATGTTAAGGAGATGCAGGAGTTGGCGCAGAAAAATGGGATGCGCTCGTGTGGTGAGGTTGATTCGGCAATTCTCTCGTCGGTTATGCGTATGCCCGAGGTTGTATCGAGCGAGGTTGAGTCGGTTGGAGAAGAGGAGAGTGCAGCACTTTTGAGGGCTGTGGATGAGGCTTTGGCTGCCCACGATAAATTCCGCGAGCAGGAGGGTGCGGTGCTTATTGCCGACCTTTTGCACCGTGTAGATTTGATTCAGGGTTACAAGCAGAGCGTTATCCCCTTCGAGAAGCGTCGCACGGAGGTTATCCGTCAGCGAATCCTCGACCAATTGGCGACACTTTCGGTTGGCTACGACGCAAATCGCCTCGAACAGGAGATGATTTTCTACCTCGAAAAACTCGATATTACCGAGGAGAAAGTAAGGCTCGACAAGCACTGCGACTACTTCCGTGAGGTGGCTGCGGGTGAGGAGAATGTGGGCCGCAAGCTCGGTTTTGTAGCACAGGAGATGGGACGCGAAATCAACACTATGGGCTCCAAGGCAAACGACTCCGAAATTCAGATTTTGGTAGTTAAAATGAAGGATGAGCTCGAAAAGATTAAAGAGCAGGTACTCAATATTTTGTAAATGGGAAAACTGATTATATTTTCCGCGCCTTCCGGCTCGGGTAAGACTACTATTGTCCGCCGCCTGATGGAGATTGTCGAGGGGTTGGAATTCTCCGTTTCGGCAACCTCGCGTGCACCTCGTGGCGTGGAGCAAGATGGGCACGACTACTACTTCCTCTCGGGTGAGGAGTTCGACAAGAGGATTGCCGAAGATGCCTTTGTGGAGTGGGAAGAGGTCTATGCGGGTACCAAATATGGCACCCTGCGCAGTGAGTTGGAGCGCATTTGGAGCAAGGGACACACCATCCTCTTTGATGTGGATGTGAAGGGCGGTGTGAGGCTCAAAGAGATTTTTGGCCCTCAGGCACTATCCATTTTTGTTATGCCACCCTCGATTGAGGAGTTAAGGCGTAGGTTGGAGGGTAGGGCAACCGACTCCCCCGAGAAGATAGAACAGCGCATCGGTAAGGCGGGCGAAGAACTTGGCTATGCAGACCGATTCGATTTGACCATAATTAATGCCGATCTCGATACCGCGGTTGAGCAGGTGAGAGAGGCGGTTGTAAGGTTTATTGCAGAGTAGCAGACAATGGCACTGACGGCACTCTACTTCGGCTCTTTCAATCCCCTGCACAATGGACACCTTGCGGTGGCTCAATATGTTGTGCGCAAGGGTTTTGCCGATGAGGTGTGGCTTGTGGTGTCGCCCCAAAATCCCCACAAAAAGGTCGCAGATTTGGCACCCGAGCAGGAGCGTTTAGAGATGGCTCGCAGGGCTGTGGAGGATGTCGAAGGTGTGGAGGTGTGCGATGTGGAGTTTTCACTCCCACGCCCATCCTATACAATCAATACCATAGACCACTTGAAGGCCCTCTATCCCGAGAGAGAGTTTGCAATTCTTGGTGGTGGCGATGTAGCGGCAACAATCCACACTTGGAGGGAGGGCGAAAGACTCCTTGCGGAAAACCCAATCCTAATCTATCCACGCGAACAAAACGAGGAGTTCGGAGAGCCATTTGTGATGCTCTCGGGTGCGCCCAAGATGGATATCTCCTCTACGATGATTCGAGGGATGATATGTGCTGATGGTGAGTGGGTTGAGCTTGTTCCCGATGTGGTGGCAGAGTACATAAAAGAACACAAATTATATATGGAAACGACTGTAGAACAAGAGTTGGCTCTCGGTAAGGAGGCCTTTGCGCGTAGCGACTTCGGTGCGGCAAAAAACCACTTCGGAGCCGTTCTGCGTATGGATAAGGAGAACTGTGAGGCGGAGCAGTGGCTCGATATGATTGAGGAGATTTTGGCCTTCCGCCACAAAGACTATTACAATCCATAGAGGAAATCAAGATGAAGAATATAGCGTTATTGGCAGGAGGTAACTCCTCGGAGAGGGAGATTGCACTCCAAAGTGCCGCACAGGTGGCTGAGGCTTTCGATAGGGAGCTCTACAATGTGTGGCTTATTGATGTATATGGTCGCGCTTTTACCTACCGTGAGGGTGGGGCGGAGTACAATGTTGACCTGAACGACTTTTCACTCACCATAGGTGACAAGAGGGTAGAGTTTGACTTTGCCTACATTATGATTCACGGCACCCCGGGTGAGGATGGCCACATTCAGGGCTATCTCGAAATGATGGGCGTGCCCTTCTCGTCGTGCGATATGGTCTCGTCGGTTGTGACCTTCGATAAGGTTACCACCAAGAGAGCGGTGGCCGATACGGGTGTGAGGCTCGCAAAGGGCATCCTTCTGCGCGAGAGCGATTGGGTGGCTCCCGATGCGATTGTTGCGGAGCTTGGCTTGCCCCTTTTTGTGAAACCCAATGCGAGTGGTAGCAGTTGTGGCGTGACGAAGGTGAAGTGTGCCGAGGAGTTGCCTGAGGCGGTATTCAAGGCCTTCGACGAGAGCTCCGAGGTGCTCATTGAGGAGTGCATTGTGGGCCGAGAGATGGCGTGCGGTGTACTTGTGACGGCAGATAGGGAGTACCTTTTCCCCATTACCGAGATTGTGGCCAAGAATGAGTTTTTCGACTACGAGGCCAAATATACTGCGGGTATGAGCGACGAGATTACACCTGCCGACATCGCTCCCGAAGTGGCCGAGAAGCTCCACGAGATGACACTCGCAGCCTACAAGGCGTGTCGCTGCAAGGGACTCGCAAGGGTGGATTTCATCGTAACCCCCGAGGGCGAACCCTATCTCATTGAGATAAACACCATCCCCGGTATGAGCGGTGGCAGTATTGTGCCCAAGCAAATCCGTGAGGCGGGGATGACTATGACGGAAGTTTTAACCCTCGTAATCGAAGACGCACTATGCAATCAATGATTGAAATAGACGACAAGATTATCTCTACCGAGATTCTCACCGAGGAGTTTTGTTGCCCTCTGGATGAGTGTAAGGGTGAGTGCTGTGTGGATGGCAACGCGGGCGCACCCCTCGAAATTGAGGAGGTGGATATTTTGGAGGAGGAGTTTGAGAACTACAAACCCTACCTTACCCCAGAAGGCTTGGCAGAGATTGAGCGTCAAGGGTTTATGTATGTCGATAGCGATGGTGACTACTGCACACCGCTGGTGAATGATGCCGAGTGTGCCTACTCGGTGGTGCAGAATGGCGTGACCTTGTGTGCCATCGAAAAGGCCTACCGTGCGGGTAAAACCACCTTCAAAAAGCCCATCTCGTGTCACCTCTATCCCATCCGCGTCAAGAAATTCTCACACGGATTCTATGGACTCAATCTCCATCGTTGGGATATTTGTCGTTGTGCCTTTGCGTGTGGTAAGCGCAATGGCGTGAAGGTCTATCGCGCACTCGAAGAACCACTTACAAGGTGCTTTGGCGAGGAGTTCTATGCGCAGTTGTGCGAGGCCGCAGAGATGATTGAGAACGAAAAAGAGTAGGAGAGGGCAGTAATATTATTATTATAGGGTATGAGAAGAGCGTGTGTGTGGTTGGCGATGGTGTGTGTGGCGTTGGCGGTGTCGATGCCCGCTCGCGCACAGCGTAAATACACCCTCGAAGAGTTGCCCGAAAGGGCGCTTGATACTCTCGATACGCCCAACCCCAAGGCTAAAATCATCACCTACACCAACAATACTTGGCGATATTGGTTTCCCGATTATGACGAACTTGTAAATCGCGATGTATTTCTGAATCATTGGGTTACCAACCAAGTCTTTGCCTACCGCGATGTGAATATTGGCGATGTGCCCGAGAGTCAGGAGATTACGCTTGTGGAGTCGCTTGCGGACTATCACCCACCTGTGCTGGGTAGGATATCCTCGCGCTACGGCCCGCGCGGTAGGGGTATGCACAAGGGTATTGACATCAGCCTGCATACGGGTGAACCCATCTATGCTACCTTTGAGGGCAAGGTGCGCTATGCCCGCTACAACTCGGGTGGCTACGGCTATCTGGTCATCCTGCGACACCCCAATGGACTCGAAACCTACTACGGACACCTCTGCAAACTCAATGTGGATGTAAATGACTATGTGGTTGCAGGTCAGGTAATTGGCTATGGTGGAAATACGGGACGTAGTAGGGGAGCACACCTCCATTACGAGGTGCGATATGCCGACCTTACGTTTGACCCCGAGAGGATTATCGACTTCTCTACGGGTGACCTCAAATGGCAAAACTTTGTCCTCGAAAGGGGGTATTTCAATGTGTCGTCGAAGCTCACTGAGGCACTCGAAGAGGATGGTGAGGATATGGGCGATATGTTTGTTGATAAAAATGGCGAGCCCCTCTCTTCGGAGGAGATTGTACAGAGCCTCGAAAAGGCCGCCGCTAAGCCCAAACCTACTGTGAATGACGCGGTATATTACAAGGTGAAGAGTGGTGATAACCTCTCGAAAATCGCCGCAAAATATGGCACAACCGTTGGTGCAATATGCCGCCTGAACGGTATCAAAAGCAGCACCCCTATTCGCATAGGCCAGCGATTGAGAGTGAAATAGTTGGTCGCAGATTAAACCATAGATAAAAAATAAGTGCGCCTTGCGGGGCGCACTTGTTTTTAGTGTCCTTGTTCGCAGAGGAACTTGATGCGCACAAGGCGAATCTCCTCCTCGGTGAAGTCGTCACCCAGCTCCTCCATAGCTTCCTCTATACTGTCGCTTTGGGCATCCTCCTTGAAGTAGAGATAAATCTCCTCCGCCTTATCTTCATCAACAACTTGGTCAATATAGTAGCTGATGTTGAGTTTTGTACCCGAATTAACAATCGACTCAATCTCGGAGAGCAGTTCGTCCATTTCGAGGTTCTTGGCGTGGGCAATATCCTCAAAGTCCATCTTTCGGTCGATACTCTGGATGATGAAGACCTTGTTGCCACTCTTATTGACAACGCTCTTTACGACCATATCCTGTGGGCGGATTATCTCCTTCTCCTCCACATACTTAGCAATGAGTTTTATGAACTCCTCGCCAAACTTTTTCGCCTTGCCGGCACCCACACCGCTGATGTTCTGCAACTCCTCAATGGAGATGGGGTATTGGATGGCCATATCCTCCAACGATGGGTCTTGGAAGATTACAAATGGTGGCAAATTGTTGCGTTGTGCTACCTTCTTGCGGAGGTCTTTGAGCATTGCAAACAGCTCCTCATCAGCCACTGCACCCTTGCCTGCGGCTGCTGCCATAGCCTCCTCGTCACTATCCTCATTGTAGTTGTGGTTGAGAGTAATAGTCACAGGGTAGGGCTTGTCGAGGTAGGCCTCGCCTTTGGGTGAGAGCGAGAGTAGCCCGTAGTTCTCGATATTCTTGTCTATGAAGCCCTCAATGAGTCCGCGACGGACAACCGCGCCCCAGAACTTCTCGTCGTGTTCCTTGCCAATGCCAAAGAACTCCGACTTGTTGTGCCCATAGGACTTAATCATTGAGTTGTTCTTGCCCACGAGTACCGCGGTGAGATAATCAACCTTGAATTTGGGGCCGATGGCTTCGAGCGTTTCGAGGGCTGTAACCATCTGAGATTGGGCGTTAATTTTGGGCTTGGGATTGATGCAGTTATCACAAGCTCCGCAATTATCCTCGCCAAACTCCTCGCCAAAGTAGTGTAGCAAGCTCTTGCGGCGACAAATGGAGCTCTCGGCATAAACAACCGTCTCCATCAAGAGCAGCTTGCCAATCTCCTGCTCCGCAACGGGCTTGCCCTGCATAAACTTTTCGAGTTTCTGGATATCCTTATAACTATAAAAGGTAATACACCTTCCCTCGCCACCATCGCGGCCCGCACGTCCCGTCTCCTGATAGTAGCCTTCAAGACTCTTGGGAATGTCGTAGTGGATGACGTACCTTACGTCGGGCTTGTCGATACCCATACCAAAGGCAATGGTCGCCACAATAACCTCCACCTGCTCCATAAGGAAGGCATCTTGGTTATTGGCCCTCGTTACTCCATCCATACCCGCGTGGTAGGGGAGTGCTCGGATGCCGTTGGTCACCAACAACTCTGCGAGCTCTTCAACCTTCTTGCGCGAGAGGCAGTAGATGATGCCACTCTTGCCGGGATTTTGCTTAATATAGCGGATGATGTCTTTATCTACATCATTTTTGGGGCGGATTTCGTAGTAGAGATTGGGGCGGTTGAACGATGATTTGAAAACTTTTGCATCCATCATACCCAAGTTTTTCTGGATGTCGAACTGCACTTTGGGAGTGGCAGTTGCCGTCAGAGCAATAATGGGAGCCCTGCCAATGTCATTCACAATGGGGCGTATGCGGCGATACTCGGGGCGGAAGTCGTGGCCCCACTCAGAGATGCAGTGTGCCTCGTCAATGGCGTAGAAGGAGATTTTGATTTTGCGAAGGAAAGAGACGTTCTCTTCTTTTGTGAGCGATTCGGGAGCGAAATAGAGGAGTTTGGTTTTGCCGGCCAGGACATCGTTTTTAACCTGTGTGATGGCGGCCTTGTTGAGCGAAGAGTTCAGGAAGTGGGCAATGCCCTCCTCCATACTGAATGTGCGCATAGCATCCACCTGATTCTTCATAAGGGCAATGAGGGGCGAGATGATAATCGCCACACCATCCATCATCAGCGCAGGAAGTTGGTAGCAAAGACTCTTACCACCACCCGTGGGCATAAGCACAAATGTATCACCTCCGGCAAGCACATTGCGGATTACCCCTTCCTGATTTCCTTTGAATGCCGAGAAGCCGAAATACTCCTTCAATTTCGACAGTAAAACCTCGCTTTTAATCTCTTTTTCCTCCATAGTGAAAACTCTTTTTCGCAAAACGCAATACTAAGATAGTGATTTTTTCGGAAAATGGACTAACTTTGTGGAAAATTTTTGCAAAAATGAAGTTATACACCTCCGATTTAGTAAAAAAATACAAGAGTAGAACGGTTGTAAATCACGTTTCGATTGATGTTAAGCAGGGAGAAATTGTTGGTCTGCTTGGCCCCAATGGTGCAGGAAAAACCACTACCTTTTATATGATAGTAGGCCTTGTGAAGCCCAACGATGGCCGCATCTTCCTCGAAGATGAGGACGGTACCACAACGGAGATTACCAAGATGCCCGTCTATAAACGTGCCCAGATGGGTGTGGGCTATCTTGCACAGGAAGCATCGGTTTTCCGTGGATTGACCGTAGAGGACAACCTCAAAGCCGTACTCGAAATGACGGGCTATTCGAAGGAGTATCAGCGACAGAGGGTGGAGGAGCTTTTGGATGAATTCCGCCTCCAAAAGGTGCGCAAAAATAAAGGTATCCAGCTCTCGGGTGGTGAGCGTAGGCGTACCGAGATTGCTCGTGCGGTAGCTATCAACCCCAAGTTCATTCTTTTGGATGAGCCTTTTGCGGGCGTAGACCCCATTGCAGTGGAGGATATCCAGAGTATTGTGCGCACGCTGAAAGATAAAAATATTGGTGTGATTATCACCGACCACAACGTGCACGAGACACTCTCCATTACCGACCGTACATACCTCCTCTTTGAGGGTAAGGTCTTGAAGGCAGGTAGTGCCGAAGATTTGGCCAACGACGAGGAGGTACGAAGGGTTTATCTTGGTCAGGACTTCAAACTCGACAGGTAGAGGAATTGATAATTATGATGCGCTGATGGCGCGAAACTGTATAAAATGTGGGGATTTTGGCCTTTGGACCTTCAAAATACCCACATTTTTGCGTAAAAAGAGTAAAATTTTCAACTCTCAATTTTCAATTCTCAATTTTATTTGTATCTTTGCGCCCGCATTTGGTATGCAATTAACTTAATTAAACAAAAAATTTTATGAACAATTACGAAACCGTTTTCATTGCCACCCCCGTTCTTTCGGAGGCTCAGCTCGATGAGTTGTTTGGCAAATTCCAAGGTGTTATCACCGAGAACGGCGGTCAAATCGTAAATGCAGAGGCTTGGGGTTTGAAAAAACTCGCTTATGCTATTCAGAAGAAGACCACCGGTTACTATTTCCTTATCGAGTTCACCGGCGAGGGCAACCTCATCGAGACTCTCGAAAAACAGTATCGTCGCGACGAGCGCGTTATTCGTTTCCTCTCGTTCCGTCAGGACAAACACGCAGTAGAGTACTCGATCAAACGCCGCAACAAACTCGCAGGCAAAGTTAACACCGAGGTTGTAGAGACCGAGGCTAATGTTGAACCCGAAGTAGCAGAGGAGGCATAAACTATGGCAGCACCTGTAAAAAACGATAGCGAGATCCGCTACCTCAACCCCGTGTCGGTTGACGTTAAAAAGAAAAAATACTGCCGTTTCAAAAAGAGCGGTATCAAATACATCGATTACAAAGATGGCGAATTCTTGAAGAAATTCCTCAACGAGCAGGGTAAGATTCTTCCCCGTCGTTTGACCGGTACTTCGCAGAAATACCAGAAGAAAGTGGCTCAGGCTGTTAAGCGTGCTCGCCACCTCGCAATCTTGCCTTTCGTAACCGATTTGATGAAATAATTAGAGAAGGAGGACAATATTATGCAGGTAATTCTTATTAAAGACGTAGAGAAATTGGGTTACGCTAACGATATCGTAGACGTAAAACCCGGATATGCAAACAACTTCCTTCTTCCTCAGGGCTACGCAAAGGTAGCTACCGAGTCGGCAAAGAAAGTTTTGGCAGAGAACATCCGTCAGAGGGCTCACAAAGAGGCTAAACTCCTCGCAGACGCACAGGCTCTCGCAGAGAAAATCGAGAATCTTCCCCTTACCCTCACCGCTAAGGCTGAGGAGGAGAAAATCTTCGGTAGCATCACTTCGGCTGACCTCGCAGCTGCTCTCGCAGAGAAGAGCATCGAGGTAGACCGCAAGGCTATTGAGGTTGATGCAGTTAAGACTCTCGGTGAGTATGTAGCAACTGTTAAACTCCACAGGGAGGTTAAAGCAACCATTCACTTCTCGGTTGTAGCAGAGTAATCCTTAAAAAACAGACAAAACGATGAAAAAAGATATCCATCCTAAAAATTATCGTATCGTTGCATTCAAAGATATGTCCAACGATCACGTTTTTCTCTGCCGCTCGGCAGTGAATACCAAAGAGACCTTGGTAGTTGATGGTGTTGAGTACCCCGTTTACAAAATGGAGATTTCGAACACTTCGCACCCCTTCTACACCGGTAAGATGAAACTCGTTGACACCGCAGGTCGTGTTGATAAGTTTATGCAGCGTTACGCTCGTTACAAAAAGAACTAATCAATCAACTGATTGTTCAGATAGAGAGGTCAAGTCCATCGGGCTTGACCTCTTTTCTTTTTATGGGTTGGGAGGCTTGAAGATAAAGCGGAGTGGGGCTCTTTGCTCATTCGTTAAAGGGCCGAGAGGAAAGAGTCGCGGAGAGCAAAAGAAAGAACAAAAGAAAGAGGTTGCAAGCGGATACTTGCAACCTCTTGTGGTTTTTGATGCTTGGGGAGGATTAGTCCTCGTTCAAGCCGAGAAGGCGACACATTATGCGAGGAATATCGGCATTCTCGAATACGCCTGCAAAGTTCTCTGCACCAGCACCGTAGGCAAACAAAGGTACCATCTCTCCGGTGTGTCCGCCGGTGGAGAATGCGTAATCAACTTTGTGGTCTTTGATGTCGAATTTACGGTTGCCATTTACAATGGTAAGGCCACCTGTTGCGTGGTCGGCAGTAACAACAACGAGTGTGCCTGGGTGCTTGTCGGCATAGTCGAAGGCAACTTTCACAACATTGTCGAAATCTTTGGTCTCGGTGATGACACCCTCTACATTATTCTGGTGTCCCCAGCCATCAATCTGTGAGCCCTCAACCATCAGGAAGAAACCTGTTTTGTTCTTCTTGGCGTTGTTGGTGAGGACTTCGAGGGCTTTCTCGGTGGCGCTGGGAAGGAAGTCGCTACTACGACCATCGAGGATGGAGGAGAGCGAGCCTTCGGCAGTGAGTACCATCAACTTACCGTCGGTCACCTCTTCAACTGCTTCAAGTTCGGATGCAACAACATACCCCTTTTCGCGGAGAGTGTCGAACAGATTGAGAGAGTCGGCACGCTGGTCGAAGCGACGGCTACCGCCACCGATGACAACATCCACCTCATTCTTTATATAATAGGTAGCAATCTCATCCTCCATATTGCGATGGGGAACGTGTCCCACAAAAGTCGCAGGAGTGGCATTTGTTACGGGGTAGGTTACAACGATACCCGTAGGCATTCCCGCCATTTCGGCCTTCTCACGGATGGATGCAACGGCGGTGCTGTCGGGTGTTACGCCTATCATACCATTGCGAGTTTTGTGGCCCGTGGCAAGGGCGGTACCGGCTGCTGCCGAATCGGTGATGCGTGAGGATGCGGAATAGGTCTTGCAAAGTCCCACATATTCTGCACGTTCCATATTTAGAGGCTCGTAGTCTTGGGCGATTTGAGTTGCTGTGATTTGGGCTACACCCATACCATCACCAATAAGGTAAATCACATTTTCAACCTTGGGCTCATCTTCGCCCAACCACTCCTCAACGAAGTGCATCAGAGTACCACCGACGAGCACAACGAGTAGGCACTCAACGACAGTTAGTAGCGTTTTGGATAGTTTCTTCATATATTCTGATATGTTTATGTTGTGAATTATTGTTACAAATATACAAAAAATGTTCAATTGAATCAATCCGAAAGGGTTTTAGTTCCAAAATCTCCAAAAATATTAGTAACTTTGCACGCAATAGCGTGCAAGAAAGACACTCGCCAACCAGATGTTGAAAATATAAATTTAACACCCTAAAATAGATGAAACGACTTATTGTAATTTTAGCGAGCCTCGTGCTGCTCGCTTCGTGTAAAGAGGCTCCAAAACAGCAGACCTCGCGCGAGAGAATTTACAAAACTATGACTGTACAAGCAGCAGACCGTACTCTTACTACGGCCTATGCAGCAACTATTAGCGGTTGCCAGACTGTGGAAATTCGCCCCCAGGTGAGCGGTATGATTACCGATATCCTTATCAATGAGGGTGACTTTGTGAGTAAAGGTCAGGTCTTGTTTGTAATAGACCAAACCCCCTATAAGGCTGCATACGAGATTTCGCAGGCAAACGTGAAGAGTGCCGAGGCAAGTCTCTCGACAGCTCAACTTATTCTCGATAGTAACAAAGAGCTCTTCGAGGAGGGTGTCGTTTCGGAGTTCGACCTGATGACTTCGCGCAACGACCTCGTGGAGGCCGAGGCACGTTTGGCATTGGCAAGGGCGGAGGAGATTAATGCTACCAACAATCTCTCCTACACCGAGGTGCGCTCGCCTGTGGATGGTGTTGCAAGTATGATTCCCTACCGCGTTGGTGCGTTGGTGAGCAGTAGTATTGCAACGCCTCTTGTTACCGTGTCCGACGATAGCGAGGTCTATGCCTACTTCTCGATGGCGGAGAATACAATGCTCGACCTGATTCAGGAGTATGGCTCGCTGAAAGAGGCAATTAGGTTTATGCCCGAGGTGGAACTCATTATGAGTAATGGCAAAACCTATCCCCAAAAGGGACGTATCAATGCAGTCAGCGGTACCATTAGCGCATCGACAGGTGCTGTGAGCCTTCGTGCAACCTTCCCCAATAAGGGCCGCCTGTTGCGCGATGGCGGTAGTGGCAAGGTTGTGATTCCCGCAGTGATGAAGAATAGCATTGTGATTCCACAATCGGCTACCTATGAATTGCAGGAGAAAATATTTGTTTATAAGGTGATTGATGGCAAGGCTGTGTCGGCGGGTATCAAAGTGTTGCCCCAGAACAATGGCGTGGAGTATATTGTTGAGAGTGGCTTGAAGGTGGGCGATGTGATTATTGCCGAAGGTGCAGGCTTGGTGCGCGAGGGCGCAACCATTAAGACCGAGGCCGATGTGGCTGCCGAACTCGCGGCCAAAGAGGAGGCAGAGAAAAAAGCCGCTGAGCAGGAGAGTGTTACTAATAGTGCCGAGTAGGGTAGAAGAGTATGAATATTAAGACCTTTATTGATAGACCGATATTTGCGGGAGTAATCTCCGTGCTATTGGTTTTGGTGGGACTTATCAGTCTTACCCAACTGCCCGTTGAGCAGTTCCCCGAGATTGCACCTCCTACGGTGAGTGTGTCGGCAAACTATGCCGGTGCAAATGCCGAGACGGTACAGAAGAGTGTGGTTGTTCCTTTGGAGGAGGCAATCAATGGCGTGGAGAATATGATGTATATGACCTCGTCGGCAACCAACAACGGCTCGGCCAATATTCAGATTTTCTTCCGTCAGGGTACCAATGCCGATATGGCGATGGTTAATGTGCAGAACCGTATTGCATCCGCACAAGGCCTTTTGCCTGCCGAGGTTACCCGTAGTGGTGTGAGCGTCAAGAAACGCCAGACCAGCCGAATCAAAACTCTGGCGATTTATTCGCCCGACGATTCGTTTGATGAGAGGTTTTTGAGCAACTACCTTAAAATCAACATCGAGCCCCGATTGTCGCGTATTGCAGGTGTGGGTGAGGTTGATGTGAGGGGTGCCGACTATTCGTTGCGTATCTGGCTCGACCCGGGCAAGATGTCTAAATATTCGCTGATGCCTTCGGATATATCAGCGGTGCTTGCCGAGCAGAACTTGGAGTCGCCTACGGGGACTCTCGGTGCCGACTCGGAGAATACTTTCCGATATACACTCAAATATCGTGGCCGCTACGATAGGGAGGAAGACTACGAAAATATGGTGATTCGCGCCGAGAGCGATGGTACGGTATTGAGGCTCAAAGATGTAGCAACCGTAGAGTTGGGCTCTATGAGCTACGATTACCTCGGTAAGGTGAATGGTCACCCCGGTACTACGCTGATGATTTCGCAGACCTCAGGCTCCAACGCCAATGAGATTATTGATGCGATTGATAAAGAGGTGGAGGAGATTCGCAAGTCGCTCCCCAGAGGTGTGGAGATTGTGGACTTGATGAGTACCAAAGACTTCTTGGATGCCTCAATTGCAAGCGTTATCGAAACACTCATCTTGGCAATTATCCTTGTGGTGCTGGTTGTGTATCTCTTCTTGCAGAGTTTCCGCTCGACTTTCATTCCCGCCATCGCGATTATTGTTTCGCTGGTAGGTACGTTTGCCTTCCTGATGGTTGCAGGATTCAGCCTCAATATGATTACCCTCTTTGCGCTGGTGCTTGTGATCGGTACGGTGGTGGATAACGCCATTGTTGTTGTGGAGGCCGTGCAGGCAAAACTTGATGCAGGCTACCGCTCTCCCTATAAAGCAACGGTGGATGCAATGCAAGGAATCTCTACTGCGCTGATTGCCACGACGTTTGTCTTTATGGCGGTGTTTATTCCCGTCTGCTTTATGGGTGGTACAACGGGTACCTTCTACACCCAATTTGGTCTGACTATGGCTGTGGCTGTGGGTATCTCGCTCATCAACTCCATAACCCTCTCACCAGCCCTTTGTGCAATTCTTATGAAACCCCACGTTCCCGACGAGAATGGCAAATTGCGTTTCTCGGCACGCTTCCATATAGCTTTCGATGCGGGTTTCCGTGGAGTTGTGCGCCACTATAAGAAGGGTGTGAAGTTTATGCTCAAACAGCGTTGGCTGACGGTTATTTTGGTTGTTGTGGCGACTGCGGGCTTGTTCTATATGATGGAGAATACCAAAACAGGCCTTGTTCCCAAAGAGGATATGGGCTCCATTAATATGGACGTGCAGACCCCTCCCGGAACCAACCTCGGTGAAACGGTGGCCGTTATGGAGCAGATAGCATCGCGCTTGGCGACCATTGAGCAGATTGAAACATACTCCTATACAACGGGTTACGGTATGATGTCGGGTGCGGGCTCTTCGTGTGGTATGTTCACCATTCGTTTGCGCGATTGGGACTTGCGCGAGGGAGAGGGCGATGATATTGACTCTGTTATGGAGCGTATTTATGATGCCACTTCGGATATTACATCGGCCAAAATACTTGTCTTTACACGCGGTATGATTCCCGGTTATGGTGCGAGTGGTGGCTTTGAAATCTATGTGCAGGATCAGAAAGGTGGCACTATCGACAACCTGAAAATGGTGACCGATGATGTGATAGACGGACTTAATGAACGCCCCGAAATTGCAAGGGCTTCCACTTCGTTTGATACGAAATATCCACAGTATCAGATTGATGTGGATGCTGCCAAATGCAAACGTAACGGTGTGTCACCTTCGAGCGTATTGAGCGTTATTTCGGGTTATGTGGGTGGTAGTTATGCATCGAATATGAACCGCTTCTCGAAACTCTATCGTGTTATGGTTCAGGCCAATCCCGAGAGTAGGCTAGATACCGATGCCTTCAAAAATATGTTTGTGAGGAATGCCAAAGGTGAGATGTCGCCCATCTCGCAGTATGTTACCCTCACACGAATCTATGGCCCCCAATCAATTTCGCGTTTCAACCTCTTCTCGGCAATCTCTGTCAATGGCCAGGCTGCCAATGGCTACTCTTCGGGTGAGGCTATTGAGGCCGTAAGGGAGGTTATGGAGGAGCGTCTGCCTGCCGGATATGGCTATGAGTTTGGCGGTATGTCGCGAGAAGAGGCCTCCACAGGAAGCTCTACGGCTATCATCTTTGCGATTTGTATCGTATTTATCTACTTGATTCTCTGCGCACTCTATGAGAGCGTATTTATCCCCATTGTGATTATCCTCTCCATTCCATTTGGTTTGGCAGGTAGCTTCCTGTTTGCCAATATGTTTGGCTTGGAGAACAATATCTACTTGCAGATTGGTCTGCTGATGCTTATCGGTCTGTTGGCGAAGACTGCAATCCTGCTGACCGAGTATGCATCGGAACGACGTAGGGCGGGTGCCTCGATTGTAGGTGCGGCACTTGCGGCTGCAAAGGCGAGGTTGAGAGCAATTTTGATGACCTCACTCACAATGGTCTTTGGTATGTTGCCTATGATGTTTGCAACGGGCGTTGGTGCCAATGGTAATATTTCCATTGGTGTGGGTACCGTGGGTGGTATGCTTGTGGGTACCATTGCGCTGCTGTTTGTTGTGCCCACGCTGTTTGTGATATTCCAATTCATTGAGGAGAAATTGAGCCCTAATAAGTTGGCAAAGAGTAAGTTGAATAAAATTGAGGAGTAGGAGAATATGAAGAGATATTTGATAGTGATTCTCATTGCACTTACAATGGGAAGTTGTGCAAAATTCTATCCTGATTTTGAACCTATTGAGGTGGATGGCCTCCATAAACTCTACGATGCCGATACAACCCATACCCGATTGGCCAACTATTCGTGGAAGGAGTTTTTCACCGACTCACTCTTGCAAAGGTATATTGAGCGAGGTTTGGAGTACAATATTGATATGCGCAATGCAAAGCTCAATATTGTGCAGGCAGAGGCTGCTTTGGAGGCTGCAAAGTTGGCATTTCTACCCTCTGTGAATGCCTCTTTGCAAACAACTCTTTCGGGAGGTAATGGCGATGGCGCACAATTCTCTTACAGCCTGATTCCTACTGCGTCGTGGGAGATTGACATCTTTGGCCGATTGCGCAATGCACAGCGTGGTGCCGAGGTGGCACTCGCGCAGAGCCATTTGCAGGAACAGGCCATCAAGAGCAAGCTGATTGTCACCATTGCCAATAACTACTACACCTTGTTGATGCTCGATGAGCAACTCAAAACCAGCAAACACACACTTACCACTTGGGAAGAGAATATTCGTACCCTTACGGCTCTTAAACGTGCCGGTAAGGCTACCGAGGCTGCGGTGTTGCAGGCAAAGGCAAATAAGTTCAGTGTTGAGAGCTCTGTGCTGATGCTCGAAAGGCAGATTGCGGAGCAAGAAGAGTCGTTGGCAACTCTGATGGGTGTGTTGCCCTTTGAGATTGTACGCGGTACGCTCGCCAGCCAAACATTTCCCGAGGAGTTCTCGCTGGGTGTGCCTCTCGAATTGGTGTCGCTCCGTCCCGACATTTTGCAGGCCGAGGCCAACCTTGCAACCAAATTCTTTGCGGTGAATGAGGCAAGGGCGGCATTCTATCCCTCGATTACCCTCACGGGTTCGATGGGGTGGAGTGATGCAGTGGGTGGTGTAATTGCCAATCCCGGGGAGTTTATTCTGAAACTTGTGGGAGGCATTGTGCAACCCATCTTTGCTCGTGGCACCAACAAGGCTCGCCTGAAAATTGTCCGCGCACAAGAGGATGCCGCGTTGTTGCAATATCGTCAGGCTCTGCTAAATGCGGGTGCCGAGGTGAATAATGCCTTGAAGATGTGGCAGACCTCTCGCGAGCGTTACGCCATCGACCTCAAACAGATTGTCACCCTGCGAGCAGCGGTGTGGAATACACAATTGCTGATGAAGTATGGCTCGGCAAGCTACTTGGAGGTGCTCACCGCACAGCAGAACTTGCTCAATGCGGAGTTGGCTCAATCCACCGACCGCTACTCTGAGATTCAGGGTATTATTCAGCTATACTATGCTCTCGGCGGTGGCGTAAAATAAAAAAACGCAAATAAGTGGCGTCTTTGGCGTTGCACTACGAATAAGCGGACTTCCTCATTTACATTAAAGTAAACGGTGGAGTCCGCTTTTTTGTGCGCCTTGCATTTATCTCTCTATTTATTGTTGCTATACTTCACATCCGTGAGGAAGAGGCCACTTGCGGGGGCGGAAGAGGAACAGCGGGAAAGGTCACGGGAAGCGACAATCTCAGCAAACTCTTCGGGGGTGATTTTACCCCTGCCGACATCGACCAGAGTGCCCACAACAGCCCTGACCATATTCCTCAAAAAGCGGTTGGCACGGAAGATGAAAACTATCATACCGCACTCAATTTCAACCCATTCCGCACGGAAGATGTGGCAGATATTATTGGTGTTATTACTACCAAGTTTGGCAAATGTTGTAAAATCCTCGGTGGCGAGGAGTACATCCGCAGCCCTCTGCATTGCCTCCATATTGAGTGGGGTAGTGAGCTGCCAAGTGGTCGCCTTCGTAAAGGGGTCTTTGCGCGATTGGATGTAGTAGCGGTACTCCCTCTCTGTGGCGTCGAAGCGTGCGTGGGCATCGTCTGCAACGACATAGATGCGACCAAAGGCAATATCCTCGGGCAGAAGTGCGTTAAGGTGATAGACCACACTCTCGGGGTTCTCTATCGCTTTCGAGGTGTCGAAGTGGGCAACATAGAATGCGGCGTGAACGCCCGTGTCGGTTCTGCCCGCACCAACGACCTCAATCCTCTCGCGGAGTATGGTGGAGAGGGCCTCTTCGATGGTCTGCTGCACAGAGGGTGCGTTGGGCTGGCGTTGCCAACCGCAATAGGCTGTACCTTTGTAGGAAAGTTCGGCAAAGTAGCGCATAAAAATCTCTCTTTTACGATTTAGACTGACAAATATACGGAAAATTATCCCTATTTTTGTTGTTTGGAAAACAAATTCAAAAAGAGCTATGAAAGTTGCAATTATCGGCTACGGCAAAATGGGCCACGAAATCGAAAAAGTGCTCATTGAGCGCGGTCACACCGTAGCACTCAAAATAGATGTGGACAATCGTGAGAGCCTTTTGACCAAGGAGGCCTTCGAGGGGGTTGATGTGGCGATTGAATTCACCTCACCCGCCACCGCCTATGACAATATCGCAAAGTGCCTCGAAATGGGTGTTGCCGTGTTGAGCGGCTCCACGGGATGGATGGAGCGCAAGGCGGAAATTGATGCTCTGTGTCAGAGGGTTGGCGGCGCATTTTTCTACTCGTCGAATTACTCATTGGGTGTAAATGTGCTCTTCCGCCTGAATCGTTGGCTTGCAAAGGTTATGGCAGCTCTGCCACAATATAGCGTAAAGATTGAGGAGACACACCACATTCACAAACTCGATGCTCCCAGCGGTACGGCTGCAACACTTGCCAAAGAGATGGCCGAGGCGAGCGAGGGCAGGGTGGAGGTACCCACAGAGGAGATTATCTCCTATCGCGAGGGCGAAGTTCCCGGTATTCACACCATCACCTACGACTCGGAGGAGGATATGCTCTCTGTGAGCCATAGTGCCAAGAGCCGTCGTGGTTTAGCACTCGGTGCAGTGCTTGCTGCCGAGTGGTTAGTGGGTAAAAAAGGTGTATTCTCGATGGATGATTTTTTGGAAATTTAGTTGATTATGAAGAACTTACTTAAAAATAAATGGTTGCGATTCTCGGTTGTTACCATCATCTACATCCTCTGGTTTGTGGTATGGACCGAGAATTTGTGGTTCCTTTTGGGTTTGCCCATCATTTTCGACCTCTACATCACCAAGCGTATCGCAAAACTCTTGCGCTGGGATAAACACGAGGAACGCAAGAAGAGGAGCAAAACCTATAAGGAGATTTGGAGTTGGGTGGATGCGATTGTCTTCGCACTCGTATTTGCTTGGCTCATAAACATCTACATCTTCCAGATGTATACTATTCCTACCTCTTCGATGGAGAAAACACTGTTGGTTGGCGACTACCTCTATGTGAGCAAAGCTACCTACGGCCCACGACTTCCCAATACACCGCTTTCACTCCCCTTGATGCACCATACTACCCCTTGGGGCACTAAGTCTTATTCGGAGGCTATCGAGTTACCTTACAAGCGATTAGCAGGCTTGCGAGGTGTCGAGAGGGGCGATATTGTGGTCTTCAATTTCCCTGCGGGAGATACGGTGATCCTCGAAAGGCAGAACGAAACATACTACGATATTGTGCGCCAATTCACTTCGGCCTATGGAGAAAAGAGAGGTCGTGAGTTGATGAATCGCCAATACCACATCACGTCGCGCCCTGTGGATAAGAGGGAGCACTATGTGAAGAGGTGCGTAGCTGTGGCGGGTGATACGTTGCAAGTTAAGGGCGGCGTGTTGTATGTCAATGGAGTGGAGCAGGACTATATTGACAATCAGCAATATATCTATTTTGTGCAGACCTCTTCGCCATTTAGCCGTAAGAGTTTTGAAAGGTTGAATATCTCGCTCGACGATGCCCACTACTCAAAGGCTACGGGGGTATATACGATGCCCCTTACGGAGAGTGCTGTGGAGATGCTCGGAGAGATGAGCAATGTGGTGTCGGTGACCAAGAATGAGAGCACCGAGCCATTCCTTGCAATCTTCCCTAACCACCCCGCCTACCCCTGGACTGAGGATAACTTCGGAGAGTTGTGGGTACCCCGAAAAGGTGCGACCGTTGCGCTTACATTGGAGAATCTTCCTCTCTATGAGCGCATTATCAAGAACTATGAGCGTCACGACTTGGAGGTGAGGGATGGCCGCATCTATATTGATGGTACCGAGCGCACCGACTACACCTTTGAGATGGACTACTACTTTATGATGGGCGATAATAGGCATATGTCGGCCGACTCGCGCTTCTGGGGCTTTGTGCCCGAAGACCACATTGTTGGCACCCCATCGTTTGTGTGGCTCTCGATGGATAAGTACAAACCATTCCCAAGTAACATTCGCTGGGATAGGATGTTTAAGGCTCACAAGTAAACCTTTACTTGAACTTTGGCAGAGGATACCTATAAAACCGTAGTCGGCACATTTGAGGCCGTAATCAAGGAGCGTAGCAGTAAGTTCCTTGCGCTTGCCTATCACGTTGAGTCGGCAGAGGAGGTGAGGGAAATTATGGAGCCCCTGCGCAAGAAGTTCTACGATGCAACGCACCACTGCTATGCCTATCGCATTGGTTATAAGGGCGAAGAGTGGAGGGCAAATGATGACGGCGAGCCTTCGGGTACGGCAGGCAAACCCATTCTCGGACAGTTGCTTTCGCGCGATATAACCAACACTTTGGTGGTGGTTGTCAGGTGGTTTGGCGGTACAAAACTCGGTGTGCCGGGGCTTATTGAGACTTATAGGGAATCGACACAAGCGGTGCTTGATGTGTGCCGAGTAGAGGAGCGCACTGTGGATAAAATAGTATCTATTTGCTATCCGTTTGAGAGTATGAATGGCGTAATGAAGGCAGTGAAGGCTGTGGAGCCGAGGATTGTTGAGCAGGCATTTGACAATATGTGCTCTATGAAACTCGCCGTAAGACTCTCTATGGCAGAGGAGTTGCTCTCTCGTTTGGAAAAGGTTGATGGAATCTCGTTTGAAGATGAAGCGTAAGTATAACTCCATATATATCAAGGGTGCAAGGGTGCATAACCTTAAAGATGTGGAACTCGAAATTC
Organism: Tidjanibacter sp.; assembly: GCA_045657545.1. GTDB lineage: Bacteria > Bacteroidota > Bacteroidia > Bacteroidales > Rikenellaceae > Tidjanibacter. Next base: position 22,588 of record JAZOTH010000030.1, on the reverse strand, counting down.
CTCACAATCAACTCGTTGTTGTGACGGGACTGTCGGGCTCTGGTAAATCCACGCTCGCCTTCGACACTATTTTTGCTGAGGGACAGAGGAGATATGTGGAGAGTCTTTCGACCTATGCGCGTCAATTTCTGGGTAGGGTAGAGAAACCCGATGTCGATATTATTCGCGGAATAGCTCCCGCCATTGCCATAGAGCAGAAGGTCACCTCGCGCAACCCCCGCTCAACGGTGGGTACTTCAACCGAGATTTACGACTATCTGAAATTGCTCTACGCCCGTATTGGTCGCACATTCTCGCCCATTTCGGGCCGCGAGGTGATACGTTATCAGGCACAAGATATTGTGCAGGAGATTGGCACACTATCGGAGGGCACACCGATGCTGATTGGCGCACCTTTGGTGGTAGGTGAGGGGGCTGTGTTGCTCGAAAAAGTCACACTTCTGATGGAAGAAGGTGTGCAGAGATTCCTCTACCGAGAGGAGGTTATGCTTGCCGAAGACTTTGTGACACAGGTGGATAGCAACACTAAGCCCGAGGATGTGAGAGTGATTGTAGACCGCCTACGAGTGGCCACAGACCAAGATACTCAGAGCCGTATGGCCGATTCGGTGGCGAGGGCTTTGGAGATTGGTGAGGGGGTGTGCTGTGTGATTGTGAATGGCGAAACGAAGGAGTATTCTACTCGCTTTGAGGCCGATGGAATAACCTTCGAGGAGCCCACCGAACACCTCTTCTCATTCAATAATCCCATTGGTGCCTGCCCATTGTGTGAGGGTTATGGTAAAGTGACGGGCATTGATGAAAACCTTGTGGTGCCCGACAAAAATAAGAGTATTTTTGAGAATGCAATATCTTGTTGGCGAGGTGCTACGATGAGTTGGTGGAGGGATCAGCTAGTGGAAAACGCCCACCATTTCGACTTCCCCATACATCTGCCCTATCATAAACTCACCCACGAGCAGAGGCGATTGCTGTGGTCGGGAAATGCATATTTCCACGGCCTTGACGACTTCTTCAAAATGCTTGAACACGAGCGATATAAGGTGCAGTATAGGGTTATGCTCTCTCGTTTTACGGGCAAAACTTTGTGCCCCGAGTGTGAAGGCGCACGCCTACGCAAGGAGGCCCTATATGTGAGGGTTGGAGGGAAAACCATCGCCGAGTTGGTGAGGATGCCAATTGATGAACTCATTGACTTTTTTGCCAACTTAACTCTCACCGACAACGAAACAAACAAGGCCGAAAGGGTACTTAAAGAGATCCGCACAAGACTTCAATATGTTGCAGATGTGGGACTTGGCTATCTTACGCTCGATAGGCTCTCCTCGACACTATCGGGTGGCGAGAGTCAGCGCATCAACCTCTCGACCTCTCTTGGCAGCAACCTTACAGGCTCGCTCTACATCCTCGATGAGCCAAGTATCGGTCTGCATCCGCGCGACACGCACCGCCTGATTGGTGTGCTGCGCCAGCTGCGCGACCTGGGCAATACGGTGATTGTTGTGGAGCACGAAGAGGAGGTTATCCGCGCAGCCGACAGGGTGGTGGATATTGGCCCCGAGGCGGGTGAAAATGGTGGCGAGGTGGTCTTTAATGGCACCCTTGACGAATTGTCGGGGGCTACACGAAGCCTTACGGCCGACTACCTTTTGGGTAGGCGTGCCATTGATATGCCCAAGAGCCGTCGTGGATGGAGTAACTATCTGGAAATCAAAGGCGCAAGGGAAAATAACCTCAAAGGATTCGATGTGAAGATTCCGCTTGGTGTGATGACCTGTGTGACGGGTGTGAGTGGTAGTGGCAAGTCCTCGCTTGTGGAGGAGATTCTCTATCCCGCTCTGCGCCGTCAAATCTATGAGGTGGGTAATAAACCGGGTGGTTATGAGTCACTTGCAGGCGATGTGTCACTTATTCGCTCGGTGGAGATGGTAGACCAAAGCCCCATTAGTAAGTCGAAACGATCCAATCCGGTGACCTACACGAAGGCCTACAATGATATTCGACAGCTGTTTGCCCAGCAACCATACGCTAAACACAATGGCATTACATCGTCCCATTTCTCCTTCAATCGTCCCGGTGGTAGGTGTGAGGAGTGTCAGGGCGAGGGTGTAATCCGCGTGGAGATGCAATTTATGGCAGATGTGGAGCTTAAATGTGAGCACTGCGGTGGCAAGCGATTCAACGAGGAGGTGTTGGAGGTGCGCTACCGTGGAAAGAGTATCTCGGATGTTTTGGAGATGAGCGTTGATGATGCTGTAAGATTTTTTGGCGAGGAGAAAACGGCTCTAAATCAACATATTGTAGACACGCTCAAAACACTCCAAGATGTTGGCTTGGGTTATGTGAAACTTGGGCAATCAACTTCGACACTCTCCGGTGGTGAGCTCCAAAGGGTAAAATTGGCCTCCTATCTGATGGGGGAGGATACTACCGATGGTACGATGTTTATATTTGATGAGCCCACCACGGGTTTGCACTTCCACGACATCAGCAAACTACTCGCATCCTTCGATGCATTGTTGCGCAAGGGACATACGATTGTGGTTATTGAGCACAATATGGAGGTGATAAAGTGTGCCGATTGGGTTGTGGATTTGGGCCCCGAGGCCGGCGACAACGGTGGAAATTTAGTGTTTGAGGGTACCCCCGACGACCTTGCTCGTTGCAAGGAGAGCTATACGGGGCGTTTCCTGGCAGAACATATTGCAATGCAAAAAGAGAATAAGTAGAGGTGGCACGCGAGGAATTTTTTGTATATACTCTCCCCAATGGCATACGTTGCGTACTCAAAACAGTGCGTAGCAAGGTGTGCTATTGCTCTATGACCATTGGAGTAGGTTCGCGCGACGAGAAAGAGGGCGAAAGGGGAGTGGCACACCTATTGGAACACACTCTCTTCAAGGGTACCGAAAGGCGCAAGGCTTGGCAGGTGAATTGTAGGCTTGAAAACCGCGGAGGAGAGATTAATGCATTCACAACCAAGGAGGAAACCGTTGTGCACGCCACCGTAATGAGGGGCGATTTTGGCAAGGCAGTAGAGCTTATTGATGATATAATTTTCCACTCCACATTCCCCGAAGAGGAGGTTGAGAAGGAGAAGGAAGTGATTGTCGATGAGATAAATATGTATAAAGACTCGCCCGAGGAGCGCATCTATGATGAGTTTGAGGATTTGCTGTTTGCGGGCTCCGAGTTGGGACATAATATTCTGGGCACCAAGCGACAGCTCAGCAGGTTACATTCGGCTGATATTAGGCGTTTTGTGGAGCGTAATTATACGACCGATAGGATGGTGTTTGCAGCCATCGGTAACATTTCGCAAAAGGCATTTGTAGCTACCGTTGAGCGTTACTTCGGTGTCGAAAAGGCCACCCAAAGGGCGCAGGAGAGGGTTACGCCACAAGTTGTGGAGCCATTCAATAGGGCAGTTTCACACCCTTCGCACCATCAGGTACGCTCAATTATAGGATGTCGAGCCTATTCGCTGGATAACACCAAGCGTTTGGCGTTGATTCTGATGACCAATCTGTTGGGAGGCCCATCGGCAGCGTCGAGGCTCAATGTTGCTCTTAGGGAGCGTAGCGCGCTAACCTATTGCGTGGAGGCTCTCTATACGCCACTGAGTGATTGCGGAATGTTCTCAATCTATTTCTCGTGTGAGAGGGAGAAGTTGGAGCAGTGTCGCAAGGTAATCTTTTGCGAATTACAAAGACTTGTCGATGAGCCTCTTACAAAACGACAATTGACCATCGCCAAACGACAATTTGCAGGACAATTTGCTATTTCGGCCGAGAACAACGAGGCCTATATGTTGGGTGTAGGCAAGAGCTATCTTGTGTTTGGTGGGATTGACAGCATCGAGGAGGTCTATCGAAAGGTGGAGGCTCTACGTCCCGAAGATATAAGTGAGGTTGCTCGCGAGATTCTCACCTTGTTATCATCATTGACCTATATATAATATTATATGCAAGCAAACGAAGAACTCGAAAGATACATTCGTAACCTCTCCTCGCCAGAGGATGCACTCTTGGCGGAGTTGGAGAGCGAGAGTAATATGCGCGTGGTGCAACCACAGATGGTGTCGGGGCACGTTCAGGGTAAATTCTTGGAGATGCTCACCCGTATGATAGCTCCGCGTAAGGTGCTCGAAATAGGCACCTTTACGGGTTATGCAACACTCTGCTTTGCGGCCGGTATGCCCGAGGATGGCGTGATTGATACCATTGAGATTGAGGATGAGTTGGAGGGTATTCAGAGCGAGTTTTTTGCCCGCTCGCCCTATGGTCATAAGATTCGCCGCCACACGGGCTCGGCACTCGATGTTGTACCCACGCTCGGGGAGAGCTATGACCTCGTTTTTATGGATGGCGACAAGAGGGAGTACCCCGACTACTACCGTATGCTGATGGATGGCGGACATCTCCACTCGGGCTCCTACATCTTGGCCGACAATATACTTTGGTATGGCAAAGTTACGGAGGTGAATATCAAACCCTCTGACCTGCAAACTCGTGGCATTGTGGAGTTTAACCGAATGGTGAGAGAGGACGATAGGGTAGAGAATGTAATAATCCCCATCCGTGATGGAATAAACCTGATTCGCGTCAAATAAATTGAAAATTTTACAATAGGGAAGGTGTTACATTGCGACGGAGGGGCTGTAAAACATCCGTCTTGCCACGACTCATTGCAGATGAGGCGGTTGGCATCTACCGCGCTTTATTGCGGGCAACGTGGTTGCCCGCTTTTCTTTGCCACTTTTGGTGGCAAAAGTGGCGCAAAAGCCACGCACCACATCTCTGGCGGTGGCGAGAGCCACAAAGCCTAAAACGGACGCATTCGCGGGTAAAGCATTTACCGTCTCCGTTTTTTACGCCTTTGTGGCTCTCGCCAGCCACGCCCGCACGAGGCGAGCGCTTCCCCGCCGCCGATATGAAGTGCGGGTCTGTGGTGCGCCTACGGCGCAGGTATTAAAAAAGATACCCGCGAATAAAGAGGGTGGATAAGTGAAGTTTTGTTTGGAATTTAGAGAACATCTTGCTATTTTTGTGAAAACAAACGACTAAAAGCAGATTTTTGCCTATGAAACATTAGCGTAAGATAGTTACGCACATTTAGACATATAGAAGAAAAAGCGTTTTAATTGCTTCCCCTCTGACGAAAGTTTGGCGACTGATATTTGAGGATAAACTCTGGAATGGTAATTGAAATGCTCACGCTGTATATTGGCGTGGGCTTTTCGTTATCTTAGAGTTTTCAGGTTACGCCAAACACCTTGTCAGAGCGAGATACGAAAAGTACCGCGCTTTTTTTGTGCGTAATTGTGACATAAATATAAAATAGGTGCTTGCGGCAGTTCCCGAAAAGCCCACCAAATAGAGTAGGGGAAATTACTTAAAACTTAAAGAAAAATGAAAAAGTTTATGCTTTTGGCAATCGTGGCAGTGTTTGCCACTATGAATGTTTTCGCAGATAATGAAGTTGTTAACAATGACAAGAAGACAGTTATTTCAAATGATGACTTCACTTGCCAGTTCTCTTTAAATAAATACTCAGGTACAGTATACAGAAATGGAGATACAGCATTACATAAGGTTTATCTTAATTGCCCCCAAGACGAAGATGTATATGCGACAGTATATATCTATATTGATGGCGAATGTGTTGCAAGTAAGGTTTGTAGAATAGAAGCTGGTAGTACTACATCAGACGAGTTTTATTTTAGCGTTGACAAAAGTTATTCAGGAAAAAAATACACTCTGAAAGTGTAATTCAAAATAGAGGCGGTTGCAATCAAGCAACCGCCTCTATTGTCGTTAGTCGTTGGACATTAGACCAAGAGTTAAACGAGGTTTAACTCTTTTTTCATCTGCTCAATCTTGGCGTCGAGCTGTGCCGAAACTGCATCGTACTCTGCAAGTGATGCGAGAGGCTCCTTCACACCAAAGTAGAACTTAATCTTGGGCTCGGTACCGCTGGGGCGAATCGAAAGGATGGTACCATCGGCAGTGAGATACTGCAAAACATTCGATTTGTCAATATCCATAGGGGTAGTGTTGCCACTCTTAACATCCAAAGCCTCAGATGATTGGTAGTCTTTGATAGTCACGATGTCCGAACCGCAAATCTGTTTGGGAGGATTGGCGCGGAAATCAACCATCATCTGTTTAATCTCGGCGGCACCCTCCTGGCCTTTGCGTACAACCGATACGAGGCCCTCTTTATAGAAACCATACTCTACATAGAGCTCCTTGATGAGCTGGTAGAGTGTTGTGCCGATGCTCTTTGCCCAAGCTGCGGCCTCGGCTGCAAGCGAGCAAGCCGAAACGCCATCTTTGTCGCGCAAGAACGAACCTGCAAGGAAGCCAAAGCTCTCCTCGCCACCACCAATATATACTTTACCCTTGGCCTCCTCTTGGCGGATAACCTTTGCGATATTCTTGAAACCGGTGAGGCAGTCGAAGTACTCAACACCAAAGCCTTTGGCAACATCGGCCATCATCTCACTTGTAACAATGGTCTTCACGATATACTGCTTACCATTGAGGAGTCCGTTCTCTTTCCAGCGACGGCACATATAATAGGTAAGGAGTACGCAGGTCTGGTTGCCATTCAGGAGGACAAAGTTGCCATTCTCATCGGGCACAGCAATACCGATACGGTCGCTATCGGGGTCGGTAGCCATAACAATCTCGGCACCCTCGCGCATACCCTGCTCGATGGCCATACGCATAGTGGTCCTCTCCTCGGGGTTGGGCGACTCCACGGTGGGGAAGTTGCCGTCAATTACCATCTGCTCTGCAACGGTCGAAATATTGGTGAAACCATAGTTGCGGAGCGATGCGGGAACGAGTTTGTGGCCACAGCCGTGGATGGGGGTGTAAACAATCTTCATATCGTGGTACTTTGCCACAGCCTCGGGCGAGAGCGAAAGGCCTTTAACCCTCTCCAAGTAGATTTTGTCGAACTCCTCACCGATAATCTCGATATTCTCGGGATTCTTGCCACTGATAATCTGATCTACGGAGGTAATCTTGTTCACCTCGTCGATAATGTTCTTGTCGTGGGGTGCGATCACCTGCGAGCCATCCTCCCAATATGCCTTGTAGCCGTTATACTCGCGGGGGTTGTGCGAAGCGGTTACCATAACACCACTCTTGCAACCAAGCTCACGAATGGCAAAACTTAACTCGGGGGTGGGGCGGAGCGACTCAAAGAGATATACCTTGAAGCCATTTGATGCAAAGATGTCGGCAGTGCGCTCTGCAAACTCGCGCGAGAAGTTGCGACAGTCGTGCGAAACGGCAACCTTAATCTCCTGTCCTTCAAAGCATTGTTTCAAATAGTTGGCCAAACCCTGAGTGGCCATACCTACTGTATATACGTTCATACGGTTGGTGCCCACACCAAGAATGCCACGCAGACCACCGGTGCCAAATTCGAGATCCTGATAGAAACTCTCGGAGAGTTCTTTGGGGTCATTGGCCATAAGGTCGCGAATCTGCTCTTTGGTCTTTTCGTCATAATTTCCGTCGAGCCATTTCTGAGCTCTGTCGAGAATGTACTGTTCCATAGCGAGTTAAAATAGTTATAAGTTTTATTTATATGTTTTATTTCTCGTAATCTAAAATTCCAATAGGCAAATATATAAAAAATTCCTCAATTCTCTAAATCAGCACATTAAAAATAGAAGGAAAATTTGCCTTGCTTATCCCATAGCAATTAATATTAATTTTGCAATAGAAAAAGATGTTTTTTTTAATAATTTTATGCACAATTTTGTACTCGAAAATCAATCATTACCCAATTCTATAAATGATAGCGAACACGGCAACATACAGCGATGTGTGGCAGAACTGTCTGGCTCAAATCAAGGAGCAAACTACCGAAGAGGAGTTTGTTAAATGGTTTCAGCCCATCGTACCTCTTGGTTACGATGGCAAGACATTGCGTCTGCGCCTACCGAGTGAGGATTGCGTCTTCCATATTGAGCGCAACTACATCCCCTCGCTCCGTCCTATCATCTATCAGCACTTTGGTAATAATACCTCGTTGCGATACTCTGTGCCTTCGGCTGAAAGTCAGCCCGTTGCAGAGGTGGTGAACACACCTCGTGTTCCCGATCCGCAGAAGGATACCGCAAATATAAAAAATCCTTTTGTAATTCCCGGTATCAAACGCCTTGAAATACCTTCGCAGCTCAATCCAAACTACACCTTTGAGAACTTTATTGAGGGTGATTGCAACCGTTTGGTGCGTAGCGTGGGTATGGCGGTAGCCATTGAGCCCGGCAAGACAGCCTACAACCCTCTCTATATTTTCGGAGATTCGGGCTTGGGTAAAACCCACCTTGCACAGGCTATCGGTATGGAGATTAAGCAGCGTCATCCTGAGTTGCAGGTGCTCTATGTGTCGATGAATAAATTTCAGGCACAATACACCACAGCGGTGTTGAACAAGGAGCCCAACGATTTCATCAACTTCTATCAGATGATAGATGTGCTCATCATTGACGACATTCAGGAACTCTCTGGTAATAAGGGAAGTACGCAAAACGCATTCTTCAACATATTCAACCACCTTCACCTTTCGGGCAAGCAGTTGATTCTCACGTCGGACAAACGTCCCTCGGAGTTGAGCGACATCAACGACCGCCTTCTCACCCGCTTTAAGTGGGGTCTTGCTGCGGAACTCACACAGCCCGATTACGAAACCAAGGTGAAGATTATCCGCAACAAGGCCTACAAGTTGGGCGTAGAGTTGCCCGAGGAGGTTGTGACCTACTTTGCGGAGAATATCAACGCCAATATTCGTGAGATTGAGGGTGCACTCTCGGCTTTGGTGGCCAACTCGTCGTTCCTCGGCCGTAAGATTACCATCACGCTGGCGAAGGAGGTCTTGAAGATGTATGTGAAGATTAGCCCCAAGGAGATATCTATCGACCACATCCGCAAGATTGTGTGCAACTATCTCAATATTGAGGAGAGCGTCTTCGATTCACCCAAACGCACGCGCGATATTGCACAGGCACGCCAGATTGCGATGTATCTCTGCAAACAGCATACCAAGTCGCCACTTTCGGCCATCGGTGCGGCCATCGGCGGCAAGAACCACGCAACGGTGCTCCACGCTTGTAAGGCTGTTACCAACCTTATGGAGACCGACAAGTCCTTCTTGCAAATGGTCGAGGATATAGACCGTATGGTGCTGGCAAAATAGTGATAGTATGAGTAAACGAGGGGCAAACCAATGTGGTTTACCCCTCGTTTTTACTTATTATTAATCCATTTCGTTTGCGGGTATCTTTTTTGATGCCCGCATTTTTTGTGCGAAATTTGTTTTGTGGTTTGCTATTTTTTCTTTAATTTTACAATAGATTTCCGAAATTTCGTTTAACCGCAAATTACTATGTTGAAAGTTGGTGAAAAAGCCCCTTATTTTGAGGGCGTTACGCAGAGTGGCGAGGGAGTTAAATTGAGTGATTTTGCCGGCAAAAAGCTCATTTTGTACTTCTACCCAAAGGATAACACTTCGGGTTGTACCCTTGAAGCAAAGAGCCTGCGCGATGGTAAGGCGCAACTCGCCGAGATGGGCTTCGAGATTGTGGGTGTGAGCCCCGATAGTGTGCGCTCGCACCAGAATTTCTGCAACAAACACGAGCTCAACTTCACCCTTGTGGCCGATACGGAAAAGGTAATTGCCGAGGCATATGGTGTGTGGAAGGAGAAGAGTATGTGCGGAAGGAAATATATGGGTATTGTGCGTACCACGTTCATCATCGACGAGCAGGGGATGATTATCCACATCTTCGACAAGGTGAATACCGCCAACCACTATCAGCAGATTATTGATTGGGCAAAAACAAAATAAAAATAGATATAATTATGGCAGAGAAAGTTACAGTTAATCCCGACAAACAGAAGGTGTTGAGCGCTGTGTTGGACAAAATCGAGAAGGATTTTGGCAAAGGCTCAATTATGAGAATGAATAGCGGTAGTGTGGAGCAGGTGGCCGTTATCCCCACTGGTTCGATTACCCTCGATAATGCACTCGGAGTAGGTGGCTACCCCAAAGGGAGGATTATTGAAATTTATGGTCCCGAGTCGTCGGGTAAGACCACCCTCGCAATTCACGCCATTGCCGAGGCTCAAAAGGCAGGTGGTATCGCCGCTTTTATTGATGCCGAGCACGCATTCGACAGCTTCTATGCTGCGAAATTGGGTGTGGATATCGACAACCTGTTGGTGTCGCAGCCCGATAGTGGCGAGCAGGCATTGGAGATTGCCGAGACACTGATTCGTTCAAGTGCAATTGATATTATCGTTATCGACTCCGTTGCTGCACTTACTCCCAAAGCAGAGATTGAGGGCGAGATGGGTGAGTCGAAGATGGGTTTGCAGGCAAGGCTTATGTCGCAGGCTCTGCGCAAATTGACCGCTGCAATTAGCAAGACCAAGACCGTTTGTATCTTCATCAACCAATTGAGGGATAAAATCGGTATCGTCTATGGCAACCCCGAGACAACTACCGGTGGTAACGCATTGAAATTCTACGCAAGCGTGCGTATCGACATCCGCAAAACTTCGGTTATTAAGGATGGTGACGAGCAGCTCGGCACCCGCACCAAGGTGAAAGTTGTGAAGAATAAGGTTGCGCCCCCATTCCGCAAGGCGGAGTTCGATATTATGTATGGCGAGGGTATCTCGAAGATTGGCGAGATTTTGGACCTCGGTACCGACTTTGGCGTAATCAAGAAGAGTGGCTCGTGGTACTCCTACAACGACAGCAAACTCGCACAGGGTAGGGATGCAACCAAGGCCCTCTTGGAGCAGAACGAGGCTTTGTGTTCCGAAGTTGAAGAGAAGGTTAGAGCAGCACTCAAAGAGGCAAAGGCTAACTAATTAAATGGTAGGTGGTTTTGTTCTGCGGAGCAAAGCCACTTGCCGTATCTATACAATGGCACTCGGTGCCCAATTTTCACACCAAACAACTCTACACAAACTATGGCAGGCTATACGGCAGAAGATGAGCAGATAATCGGCAAAGAGTTTAGCGAACTTTTGGCTGCGTGTGACAAAATCTGCAAAAACGAGGCAGATTGGGAGATGATTAATAAGGCTTTCTTCCTTGCAAAGGAGGCTCACAAAGGTGTGCGTCGCCGCTCGGGAGAACCCTATATTCTTCACCCCCTGGCTGTTGCAAAGATTGTTGTGAAAGAGGAGGGCTTGGGTGTGAAGTCCACTGCTGCGGCACTTCTGCACGACGTGGTGGAGGATACGAGCTACACTGTGGAGGATATCGAAAACCTCTTCGGTGCAAAGGTCGCCTCAATGGTAGATGGCTTGACGAAAGTTGCAGCCGCTCTGAATGAGGATGTTACGGCTCAGGCAGAGAGTTTCAGGAAGGTGTTGCTAACCCTTTCTGACGACATCAGGGTGATTATTATCAAAATTGCCGACCGTCTGCACAATATGCGCACCCTCGGCTCGATGCCTCGCCATAAGCAGATTAAGATTACCAGCGAGACGATGTATCTCTTCGCCCCCTTGGCCTATCGCCTTGGTTTGTACGCGATTAAGACAGAGCTCGAAGACCTTTCGCTCAAATATATGTACCCCGAAGAGTACGCCGCCATCGAGGAGAAAATGAATGCAACGGCAACCGAGCGTAATGAGTTTATTGAGCGATTCATACAACCTATCAAGGAAAAACTCTCCGAGGCTGGTGTGGAATTTACCATATCGGGTAGAGTTAAGACCGTCTATTCCATCTGGTCGAAGATGCAGCGCAAGCAGATTCCATTCGAGGAAATCTATGACCTCTTTGCTGTGCGTATTGTATTTAAGCCCAATAACTTGGCACCAGAAAAGGCGCAATGTTGGCACATCTATTCGCTCCTGACCGACATCTACACTCCCAAACCCGATAGGGTGCGCGACTGGGTGAGCTTCCCCAAGGCTAATGGCTACGAGGCACTTCACGCAACTTTTATGCGCCCCGACGGTGTGTGGGCAGAGGTGCAGATTCGCTCCGAGAGGATGGAGGAGGTGGCCGAAAGAGGTTTTGCCGCCCATTGGAAATACAAACAAGAGCACGATGGTGAGGATGAGTTCGATAAGTGGCTCAAAGATGTGAGCAACGCCCTGCGCCACCCGGCTGGCAATGCGGCCGACTTCTTGGAGAATATCAAGATGACACTCTATATGACCGAGATGGTCATCTTTACCCCCAAAGGCGAGGCGCGAAAGTTCCCTGTTGGAGCCACGGCTCTCGATTTTGCCTACGACATCCACACCAATGTAGGTAATACGGCTATCGGTGCGAAGATTAACCACAAGATTGAGTCGATTTACACAAAACTCAATAGTGGTGACCAGGTGCAGATTCTCACTGCTGAGACCGCTCACCCCAATATTGAGTGGCTCGATCACGTTGCCACGATGAAGGCAAAGCAGGCGATTATCACATACCTTAAACGTGTAAGGCAGAATAACATAGAACACGGAATCTCGGTGTTTGAAAATCGTATGCGTGAGTTTGGCATCACTCCAAGTGCGCGACTTTTTAGGAAGCTCTTGCCGGCTTATGACTGTACAAACAAGGATGAGTTTTACAGCAAGCTCGGCTCGGAGATTATCAACCTTAAAGATATCGACAGTGTCTTGCGCCAGAATTCCAAGAATAAGGTGTTGAAATTCTGGACATTTGAGTTGGCAAGCAACAAACCAAAAGAGATTGTCGTGAAGGGATCGCGAGATGTGGAGAGTATGGAGGAACAAAAGTTTGTTGCTGCCGAGTGTTGCAATCCCATCCCTGGCGACAATATTACTGGCTACAAGGACCCTCGCACGGGAGATATTATCGTACATAAGACCGAGTGTGAGGAGCTTATCAGGCTCGCGGCACAGAAGGGTGAGAATCTTGTGGGTAATATCAAATGGTCAACCTACAAGGCGGAATCCTACCTTGCGGAGATTAAGTTGAGAGGTCTGGATAGGGTAGGTGTGTTGCGCGATTTGGCACAAGTCATCACCGTTGAACTCGACATCAATATCCGAGAGCTGAAAATCCAAAGCCACGACGGTATTTTCGAGGGCAAGATTAGCCTTTATGTGACCGACACGGAGAGTCTGTATTCGCTGATGGACAAAGTGAATAAGATTAAAGGAATAGATAAGGTAGAACGTGTTTAATCAATTAAATTCAAAAAGATATGGCAACTATTTTTTCGATGATAGTAAATGGCGACATCCCCAGCTACAAAGTGGCTGAGGATGAGAACTACTATGCATTCTTGGATATCAACCCACTTGCAAAGGGACACACACTTGTAGTTCCCAAGCGCGAAGAGGACTATATCTTCGACCTCACCGATGAGGAACTCGCAGGAATGGTTAAGTTTGCAAAGAGGGTAGCGGAGAAGCAGAAGTGCGTATTCGGTTGCAAGAAAGTTGCGATGGTCGTACTCGGCCTGGAAGTTCCCCACGCACACATCCACCTGATTCCTATGAATAGCGAAGCCGATGTAGATTTCCGCAAACCTAAACTTCAACTCACTCCCGAAGAGTTCGCAGAAATTGCAAACAAAATCAAAGTAGAGTAGGGGAGTAATACTTTTACATTCATAAAATTTAGGGGGTGCATAAATATTTATGCACCCCTCTTTTTATCTCCACCCAAATTCAGGAGTTTAATAATTTAATTACATAAATATAAAATACTGAAAACCAATATATTGTAATAGCTTAATTAAAGTCTTGAATTACATATTTTTAAGATATAGTCGTAGTAGGTAATAAAAACAATTCATCAATTACTATATTGCATAATTTACACACTGAATATCAGTACTTTAACGCCTTTTATATAAATATTAGCTTTATATAAATACATTTGATTGGTTTGTTGAATAATTTAGTTATTGAATTTGCTCATATTTGCATTTTACAAATATAAATTTTACATTTGTAAAACAATTTTAGAGAGTATGAAAGATAGGATTCAGCACATCATCAAGGCAGAGAATTTGAGTAATTTACAGTTTGCGCAGATTGTAGAAATCAGCCCAGCATCGGTTACACACCTGCTTGCGGGCCGCAACAATCCGAGCTTAGAGATTATTGCAAAAATTGCAAAGCGCTTCCCGCACTATAACCTTCGCTGGTTAATCCTCGGCGAAGGAAGCATCTACACATCTTCTATTCAAACACCAAAAGAGGAACTCCCTTTTGCGGAGAGCAGCAAACAACACCCTGCCACAAATCCGGAACAGAACAATGAAGCGAACAAAGCAGAGGGTGCAAAACTAATTGTGTGTTTTCCGGACGGCACATATCAGGAATACACACATCAATAGTCGCAAAATATTTTGTATATTTGTGTCGTTGTGTCGCCCGTACACGACGACACAAATTTTATATTCTCAAATACCATATAAATATATTATTGGATCACAAGGTACTCGCTACAACCCCCGCATAACTATCGCCAAATCAATATTTTGGATTCTGCAAAATATATGTATTATGTAAAGTGGGGTGTTGGGGTGCGTGCGATACGATGTGTTGGAAGTATGTTGTGTGGAGCTAAAATAGATTGAGTTAATTATATGAATATAAGGTTGATTATGAATAATTTAGCAACGATTATTAGTTCTATTGTATTGCTAACGCTTGTTGCTTGTGGTGGCAATGTTACGAACAATAATCGCCAAATTGTGGTGTCGATACCGCCACTCGAAGGTATTGTAAGTGAGATTGTTGGCGAAGATTTCGAGGTTATTACGCTGTTGCCAAGTGGCTCTTCACCAGAGAGTTACTCCCCCACTACTCGTCAAATTGCAAGTATATCGACAGCTGAGCACCTATTTTACACAGGAGTGCTGAATTTTGAAAATGAACTACTGCAACGATTTGATAGAGAGCAAAATAGCGCATTATTAACAAATGTTAGTAACGGCATTGAGTTGCTTTCGGGCGGAGATTGTGGCCACGAGCACCACTCGGAGGGGCACACCCATCATCACGCCGTAGATCCACACATCTGGCTCTCACCCGGCACTTTGGACGTGATTGTTGACAATATTGCAGGGGCAATCATTGCGGCCAATCCTGATTCATTGCGCTATGTTGTTAATTATAAGGCTCTTAAATCCAAAATAGCGGCACGGAAAGAGCTGTTTCGAGAGCGATTGGCAGGGGCTCCGCGCGAGTTTCTTATCTACCACCCTGCCCTCGGATACCTTGCAGACGAGTATGGCTTGGAGCAGATTTCGCTCGAAAATGAAGGTAAAAGCCCTACTCCGTCATTCCTTGCGGGAGTTGTTGATAAGGTCGCAGAAAGTGGCATTAAAGTAATGCTTTATCAACAAGAGTATCCGCTCGATGTGGTTAAACCAATTGCGGAGATACTTAATGTTAAATTAGTTAATATCAACCCTTTGAGCGAAGATATAATTGACGAACTCAATTACATTGTAGAGCAACTTACTAACAGTTATGAATAGGTCGGAAATTATCAGAATCAAGGAGCTGTCGGTCGCCTACGACAAGTGCGAGGCGTTGCACGATGTTAATATTTCGTTCTATGAGGGCGATTTTGTGGGCATTATTGGTCCCAATGGTGGTGGAAAGAGCACCCTCGTGAAGAGTATTCTCGGACTTATCCCCTACTCCGGGCAGATTGAGTTCCTCGGAGCACTCGAAGGGAGGCACAAAATTGGCTATATGCCCCAACAAAACCTCTTCGACAAGAGCTTCCCAATTTCGGTTGCGGAGTTGGTTTTGAGTGGATTGCAGGCGAGCAAGGGTGCGCGACGCTACACGCGCAAAGACAAATCAAAGGTTGTAGAAATACTTGAACAACTTGGCATTAGTCGCTTGGCTAATAAGCAGATAGGCGAATTGTCGGGCGGTGAGTTGCAGAGAGCTTTGCTTGGGCGTGCCATCATTTCGGAGCCCGCATTGTTGATTCTCGACGAGCCCGCAAACTTTGTTGATAACCAATTTGAGGGCGAACTCTACGCCCTTTTGGAAAGGCTTTCGGAGCGTATGGCCATAATTGTCGTGTCGCACGACGTGGGCACCATAACCTCGCTTGTGCGGAGCGTGGTGTGCGTCAATCGCACTGTGCACCGCCACCCCACTGCCGAGCTTACGCCCGAACTCTTGGAGAACTACCACTGCCCCATCCAGGTCATCTCGCACGGCACCGTTCCCCACACCGTCCTCGCCCACCACGAGCACTGCGACCATCACCACGAGTGAAATGGGAACAACCCAAACAGACCTCTCCCGCCTTTCAGGCACCCTCCCCTAACTTATGGGAGGGTAAGATGAGGGTGGGAAATGGAAATTCAGGATGCGCTATTGTAGTGCATCTTTTTTTTGTTTTCCGAAAACAATCGCTATATTTGTAGTGCTTTACGGCCTAACCGCCCGTAGGCAGACATATTTTTGATGAAAGTGTATTAGCTTTTATCCTTGAATGGAAATCTGGAAAATTTACATTGGCACAAGGAGAGCAACCACACTCGTCACCTTGTATTAGAATCATTCGTGGCATACTCTATGCCCCGTCTAATACGGGTGTGGAGTATTGTTTATTTGTGCCAGGGTATTCCAGAACCTCCATTCAGATAAACTAATCGACTCCACACTTTCTTTTTTATTTTTACATTACGCCATAGAGGAGTTGTATGGTTTTGAGTTGCAACAATTTAATTATTAACTCAAAACATAAATGCTTATGTGCACAAACAAACCCGTGGGTTACCTCGCCCCCGAAATTGAGGTGAATTTGGTGGAAGTAGAACAAGGCATCGCCCAATCCAATATGGAGCACCTTGGTGATGTAAAAGATGAAATCGAATGGTAAAAACTCCTGAAACTATGAAGAAACTTGCAATTTTTGCAACCCTCCTGACGCTTGTGTTGAGTGGTTGCGCAGAGAACACTTTGGACAATATCGCCCCCGAGGTGAATAACGAAATTACCCTACCCGACCTTACGGCAGGTTTTGCAGATGATGATGTAACCAAAACCT
This sequence comes from Tidjanibacter sp., assembly GCA_045657545.1. Classification (GTDB taxonomy): domain Bacteria; phylum Bacteroidota; class Bacteroidia; order Bacteroidales; family Rikenellaceae; genus Tidjanibacter. The sequence continues at coordinate 5,545 of JAZOTH010000030.1, read as the reverse complement.
ATGTAGAGGAGAGCAAATACCTCCGTTGGCACGAGGCCGACCTCATCACCGCTTTCTATGGTAACACTCTCAACCGCCAGTATGAATTCAAGGGCAAAACAGGCGACAATAGCGGTACTTTCTCGCTTGTTCCAAGTGGCGAACTCGGTACGGGTAACGCCTTGGAGGCTATCTACGCCATCTACCCCTACGCTGAGGGTGCCACCATCACCGACAAAGGCGAGATTTCGCTCTCCCTGCCTGCAACACAATACTATGCCGAGAACTCCTTTGGCCGTGGTGCTAACACTATGATTGCCGTTACCGAGAGTGTAGAAGACACCTTCTTGCCCTTCAAGAATGCTTGTGGCTACTTGCAGTTGAAACTCTACAACCCCGATGGTGGCGATGTGAAGAGCATTGAGATTAGGGGCAATAATACTGAGAAGATTGCGGGTTCGGCCACTGCGACTATTGAGTTTGGCGGTGTGCCTATCATAACTATGACACAAATATCAAGTCCTGACGGTGTGGTAGTGGCTACCCCTACCCCAACCCAAACCGTAACACTCGATTGTGGCGATGGTGTAGAACTTGGCACAACGGCCGAAACTGCAACCGAGTTTTGGATTGTTCTGCCCGAGGTGACATTTACTGATGGTATAACAATTAGGGTTATAGACTCGGAAGGTGGTGTATTCAATAAATCAACCAATAAAGAGGTTGTTATCACCCGCAACGACATTCAGCCAATGGCGGCGGTTGAAGTGGAATTTATTAAATCTACATTTACACTCACCTCTCCCGAAGTTGTAGAGATTGATGCAGAGGGTGGCAAGGTCATTGTTACATACGAAGCCACAGGGGATTATAGCGTTATAGCAACTAGTTTTGAGGGTAATGAAGGAAACTGGCTCTCCTTTGACATAACCCACGAGGGTCCTGGTCAAGGTTTCACTATTGCGCCCAACGATGGTCCTGAACGTAGCGGTAAGATTATAATGAAATTTGGTCCATTGAGCATTAGTGTTACGATTAATCAAAAGGCACGAGAAGAGATATCTATCCCAAACAATGAGATTTGGTATACTGCACTCGAAAAGATTGAACCAAGTAGCTATGCTGATTTCGGCGCAAATTATCTATCCTCCGCCTGGGATAGCACAACCGGAGAGGGCGTTATCTTCTTTGATGGAGATGTCACATCTATTGGAGATGGTGCTTTTAACTGCAATGAAATGCTAACAAGTATTATTATTCCAGAGAGTGTGACTACCATTGCAGGCAATGCATTTCAGGGAAATAGATACCTTGAAAAATTTGAGGGTAAATTTGCATCTTCTGATGGCCACTGCCTCATTATTGATGGTGTTCTCAAAGCTATTGCATGTGCAGGATTGTCTGAATATAGGATTCCCGATGGTGTTCACACTATTGATGATTGTGGTTGTGGCTGCACTTGGTTTAATGATTTTGAACGCATTATTGTACCTGGCAGTGTTAAAACAATTGGAAGTTGGGCTTTTGCTGAAAGTTGGAGAGTTGATGAGATTATTTTAGAGGAAGGTGTAGAGGTTATTGGAGACTACGCATTCCGTGGCTGTATGGAACTCTCTACAATTTCTTTCCCAAGCACTATTACGAAGATTGGAAGTTGTGTATATGATTACTGTAATGATGATCGTGTGACAGTAAATCTTTATTTTTATTCGTTAATGCCACCAACTATCGAATCTAACTCATTTGGTGGTAATAGTGATCAACTTAATATTTTCATTACCGCAAAAGCCCTTCCTAATTACATAAATTATTATGGAGATAACTACGACAATTGGTTTAATTGGTTTAACTTGTTGCCAATTATTAAGGGCAGTACCGAAACTCCAATGTTTAATAACACAATAGATATTCCAAATAATGAAATCCGTTATCAAACATTTGATGGATACATTTGTCCCCCATTTTTCAGTGACGAGTCTGATTGGGGTGCAAATATTATAGCACACAGATATAATGAGACATTGGGATGTTGGGTCATTTTGTTCGATGATGAGGTTGAGCAGGTTTGTGACAATGCTTATTATAGCAACAACGCCATCCAATCACGCTTATGTAACATAACTCTTCCAAATAGTATTACGAGAATTGGAAAATATGCATTTATTCTTAATAATGATTTAGAATCTGTCACCATTCCTGAAAATGTCACCGTAATAGACGATGGTGCATTCAACGAAATGGGAGCGAGTGCCTTTTATTGCAAAGCCATAGTACCTCCAACTATTGGTGATAATGCATTCTTCAAATTTGATGGATGTGACTTATGTATATACGTTCCGGCAAGCAGCGAAGTTGCCTACAAGAGACAGTGGTTGGATCTTGCACCATACATCTATCCATATGAGTTTTAAGACTTTAATATAATCTAATAGAAATTGCGGGTATCGAAAAAGATACCCGCAATTTTTTATAATCTTGGGAGAGAATGGAGTGCACAACAAAAAACAAGCGAGACTACCTTCTGTGGCAGTCCCGCTCTATTTTCTTGAAGTTGTGGGTAATGATGACTACTCAAACTTGCAGATCTCGCTCAATTTGCCCCAAAGCTCCTCGGTGCGCTCAACGAGCTGTGCGCGGATGTAGGCATAGTGTTTGCGAACCAACGAGGGGTTGTGTTTCTCTGCGGGGTTGTTCACCAGCTCCATCAGGTTGTTGCGCATATCAACAGCTCCCTGCATAAGGGCGATAATCTCCTCGTGTTTGTCGCTGTGGAAACCGAGCGAGAGGTAGCAATCATAAACCACCTCATTTACGGTGTAGTCAATCTCTTTTTTGATGTCTCTTAAACTTGCCATAGTAGAAAAATATGTTTTGGTGTTTGTTTCAACATAGCAAAGTTAGCAATAATTTTGACACTCCGAACATTTTGTGGTGGAATATATCAAGAAAATTCGTATATTTGTCATACAACCGACTTATTATTGAACTTTATTACTATGAGCGAAAACAAATTTATGCGTATGGCGATTGAACTCTCCAAGGAGAGCGTCGCCAAAGGTGGTGGCCCCTTCGGTGCGGTGATTGTCCGCAACGGCGAGGTGGTGGCCACAGGTTCCAATAGTGTCACTATTCTCAACGACCCCACAGCACACGCCGAGGTGAGCGCCATTCGTGCTGCTTGTCAGGCGGTGGGTGACTTCAACCTGAAAGGTTGCGAGATATACTCCTCGTGCGAGCCTTGCCCTATGTGTTTGAGTGCCATCTATTGGGCGGGCATCGAGAAGATTTACTATGCCAACACACGCTCCGATGCGGCAGATATCGGATTTGATGATGCCTTCATCTACGACCAGATACCTCTCGCGCCCACCGAGCGCACGGTTCCTTCCCTACCCCTGATGCGAGCCGAGGGCCTCGAAGCCTTCCGCCTCTGGGAACAAAAAGAGGACAAAGTGGAGTACTAAACAAAAGCGGTTGCCGAAATACATCGGCAACCGCTTTTGTTATAATTGAGAATTGAGAGTTGAGAATTGAAGAGCACCCCAATGGGCGCAGGTATCTTTTCTAATACTTGTACCACAGGCACTCCAAAATTTTCCATTTTCAACTTTCATTTTTCAATTCGTTTGGTAGTTAAAAAAAATTAGGGACTCAAACGAGTCCCTAATTTTTTTAGCTACCGAAGTTGTCATACATAATATTTTCGGGGGGTACGCCCAAGTTGTCGAGCATATTCACCACAGCCGAAATCATCATAGGAGGACCGCACAAGTAGTACTCGATATCCTCGGGAGCGGGGTGATCCTTCAAGTAGTTGTTGTAGATAACGTTGTGGATGAAGCCAATATACTTGGGATCCCAGTTATCATCGGGGCGAGGATCGCTCAAACCGATAGCAAACTTGAAGTTGGGGAACTCTTTTGCGAACTCCTCGAACTGCTCCTGATAGAAAATCTCCTGCTTCGAGCGAGCACCATACCAGAACGAGATGGGCAGGTCGCTCTTCACGGTCTTGAAGAGGTGGAAGATGTGCGAGCGCATAGGTGCCATACCTGCACCACCACCGATAAACATCTTCTCATTGGGGGTATCCTTGATGAAGAACTCACCGTAGGGGCCAGAAATGGTCACCTTATCGCCAGGTTTGCGCGAGAAGATATACGACGAGCAGATACCGGTAGGTACGTTCATAAAGCCACCAGTTGCCCTATCAAAGGGAGGAGTAGCAATACGCACGTTAAGCATAATGATATCGTCCTCGGCGGGCTGGTTGGCCATCGAGTATGCACGGAAGGTAGGCTCGGGGTTGTTTGCCACCAAATCCCACATCTTGAACTTGGTCCAGTCGGCGTGGAACTTGGGATCGATATCCATATCGGAGTACTTGATACCCTCATACTTAGGAATATCAATCTGGATATAGCCACCGCTCTTAAAGTTGAGCCTCTCGCCCTCGGGGAGTTTTACAACAAACTCCTTCATAAAGGTCGATACGCTACGGCACGATACAACCTCGCACTCCATCTTCTTAACGCCCAAAACGCTCTCGGGGATGCGGATGTCCATATCGTTCTTAACCTTCACTTGGCAGCCCAAACGCCAGTGGTCTTTCTGCTGTTTGCGGGTAAAGAAGCCTACCTCGGTGGGCAAAATCTCGCCACCACCATCGAGCACCTGTACCTTACACATACCGCAGCTACCCTGACCGCCACAAGCCGAAGGAAGGAAAATCTTCTCCTGCGCCAGAGTGGTCAGCAGCGAGTTGCCGCTTGCAACTTTGAGTTGTTTCTCGCCATCGTTGATGTTGATGGTAACCTCGCCCGAGCTTGTCAGTTTAGCCTTTGCTACAAGCAGCAGAGCCACAAGCAGCAACAGCGACACGAGGAATACCACGATGGCAACTGTAATAATCAGTGTGTTATTCATATTCTCTTTCTATTGCCTTAAAAAAGTTCTACAATTGGAAGCCCGAGAAAATCATAAACGCCATACCGAGCAAGCCGGTGATGATGAATGCGATACCGGGGCCACGAAGTCCTGCGGGGATGTTGGAGTACGAGAGCCTCTCACGAATGGCAGCCATCACAAGGATAGCAATCCACCAGCCGAAGCCCGAGCCAAAACCAAACACGGTAGCCTCGCCCACTGTGGGGAAGTTGCGCTGCTGCATAAACAGTGCGCCACCCATAATTGCACAGTTCACAGCAATCAGAGGCAAGAAGATACCGAGCGAGTTATAGAGCGAGGGCGAGAATTTCTCGATCACCATCTCCAACAACTGAACAAATGCAGCAATCACTGCAATAAAGAGAATAAAACTCAAAAAGCTCAAATCGACACTCGCCAACTCGGGGCTAACCCAAGCGAGTGCGCCTTTTTTGAGTACGTAGTTTTCGAGCAAGTAGTTCAGGGGCACAGTCATAAGCATTACAAACGTAACTGCCAAACCCAAACCATTTGCAGTCTTTACGCTCTTCGAAACGGCAATGTAAGTCGGATGTAGCCATGTCGTTCTGTGAGCCAAGGAGTTGTTCCTGAGTATTGTCTTCCTAAGACCGCTTGGCCT
>JAZOTH010000029.1:0-11225 GCA_045657545.1 Tidjanibacter sp. | reverse complement strand
CGACCATCAACCATTTCGGGCTCGCAACCGCGAGCCTGTGACATTTGAGAATCTCCCACCGCGAGTAGAATATCGCGGTGGGATTTTTGTCACAAAAAAAGGAGCGACACCGCAGTTTGCTCGTCGCAAATGAGGATGTCGCTCTCTGAATTTTGGGGCAAAAAGCACCCGCGAGATTCGCTCGCTACAAGAATGGCAACTTAACTACCTCCGCCTTCAAAGCCCTATCACGCACAATGATAGTAAGGATGTTGCCCACAACTGCATACTCTTTGGGGACATAGCCGGTACCGATACCCACCTTCAAGCAGGGCGACATAGTACCCGACACCATCTCACCAATGGGGTTACCATTCTCGTCACCAATCTGGTAGCCGGCACGGGGCACACCACGGTCGATGAGTTTGAGGCCCACGAGTTTGCGTTTCAGACCACCCGCTTTGAGCGACTCCATATATTCGCGGTCGATGAAATCCTTGCCATCCACAAACTTGGTAATCCAACCCAAGCCCGCCTCGATGGGGGAAATCTCGTCGTTAATCTCGTGACCGTAGAGGCAGAAGCCCTTTTCCAGACGGAGGGTATCACGAGCACCAAGACCGATATTTTTCAGACCAAACTCCTCACCAGCTTTCCACAACTCTGCCCAGAGCTGGTCGGCATCCTCTGCCTTAATATAGACCTCGCAACCACCCGAACCGGTGTAGCCTGTGGTCGAGAGGATAGCCTCGCAACCGCCCACTTTGAGGGTTTTGAAGGTGTAATAAACCATATCCTCAACGGGCTCATCGCACATCTTCTGCACGAGTTTCATAGCCAAGGGGCCCTGAATTGCAAGCTGTGCGGTCTCGTCCGAAGCGTTGAAGAGCTCTTTACCGGGCTCCATACCAAACTCCCTACCCTGCTCGCACACAAAAGCCCAATCTTTGTCGATATTGGCAGCGTTGATAGCCAAGAGGTAGCACTCCTCATTGAAGCGATACAGCAGGAAGTCATCCACGATACCACCCTTACCATTGGGGAAGCAGGTGTACTGCACCTTACCGTCGGTGAGGGCTGCCACGTTGTTGGTGGTAATACGTTGGAGGAGCGCGGTGGCCTTGGGGCCCTTCACCCACAACTCACCCATATGACTCACGTCGAAGACGCCCACAGCCTCCCTCACCCAGAGGTGCTCGGCATTGATACCCGTAAATTCGATGGGCATATTGAAGCCTGCAAAGGGAGCCATCTTGGCACCTGCGGCAATGTGATACTTCGTAAAGGGTGTAACTTTGAGGTTTTCCATAATGTTTTAGAAAGGTTTTAGGTTATTTATCTCTATTGATTGTTATCCAATTGAGGTTAATTCCACTCCAAAGATAATGATTTGTGAAAAAATAACGACTATTTTTCTCCAAAAGATTACAATTTACAATAAAAATAACTACTTTTGGGGGTGCAAACTGCACACACTAACGAGCAACAAGTTTTCAAAACCTAATACATCATTACAAACTTAAAACCTATTATCAATTATGAACGTACAGAATTTGATGGCAGAGTTGGAGCGTAAGCACCCCGGCGAAAGCGAGTATTTGCAGGCAGTGAAAGAGGTTCTCGAATCTATCGAGGAGGTTTACAACCAGCACCCCGAGTTTGAGAAAGCAAAAATCGTTGAGCGTATGGTTGAGCCCGACCGTATCTTCACCTTCCGCGTAACTTGGATTGACGACAAGGGTGAGGTGCAGACCAACCTCGGCTATCGCGTTCAGTTCAACGCAGCTATCGGCCCCTACAAAGGCGGTCTTCGTTTCCACAAAGCTGTTAACCCCTCGATGTTGAAGTTCCTCGGTTTCGAGCAGACCTTCAAGAACGCCCTCACTACCCTTCCTATGGGTGGCGGTAAAGGTGGTTCGGACTTCGATCCCGTTGGCAAATCGGACGCTGAGATTATGCGCTTCTGCCAGGCATTTATGTTGGAGCTCTGGCACAACATCGGTGGCGATACCGACGTTCCCGCAGGTGACGTAGGTGTTGGCGGTCGTGAGATTGGCTACCTCTTCGGTATGTACACCAAACTCGCTCGCGAGTACAACGTAGGCGTTCTCACCGGCAAAGGTCAGAACTGGGGTGGCTCGATCCTCCGTCCCGAGGCTACCGGTTTCGGTGCTCTCTACTTCACCGAGCACGTTTTGGCAAAAGCCGGCAAAGATATCAAAGGTAAAACCATCGCTCTCTCCGGCTTCGGTAACGTAGCTTGGGGTGCTGCTACCAAAGCTACCGAGCTCGGTGGTAAGGTAATCGCCATCTCGGGTCCCGACGGCGTTTGCGAGATTCCCAACGGTATCACCAAAGAGATGATCGACTATATGCTCGTTATGCGTGCTTCCAACCGCAACAAAGTTGAGGATATGGCTACCCAATTCCCCGAGGCTGCCAAGTTCACCCCCGGCAAGAAGGCTTGGAGCGTGAAGTGCGACATCGCTCTTCCTTGCGCATTCCAGAACGAGCTCAACGGTGACGACGCAAAAGAGCTCTTGGCAAACGGTACTTGGTGCTGCTGCGAGGTTTCCAATATGGGTTGCACCCCTGAGGCTATCGCTACCTTCCAGAACGCAGGTATCCTCTTCGCTCCCGGTAAGGCTGTGAACGCTGGTGGCGTTGCTACTTCGGGCTTGGAGATGACTCAGAATGCTGCTCACCTCAGCTGGTCGGCACAGGAGGTTGATGACAAACTCCACTTCATTATGCAGAGCATCCACGAGCAGTGCGTACGCTTCGGCGAGAAGGCTGACGGCTCGGTAGACTACGTTAAGGGTGCAAACATCGCAGGCTTTATGAAGGTAGCTCAGGCGATGTTGGAGCAGGGCGTAATCTAATAAAAACGCATATAACGAGCGTCTGCTGCGTTATACTTCGATAAACGGCTTCCTCATTTACGTTTAGTAAACTGCGGAAGCCGTTTTCTTGTATGCCTTGCATCCATCTCGTTATCTGCGTTTTTAATTTCTCCCGAAACTTTCGGGAGGATTCCCAGCACAAAAGAGGCGTTACGCCTCTGCCTTGCATCCATCTCGTTCTATGCGTTTTTTTGTCCAATGTCTAACGTCCAACGTCGCGGGCTCGCATTTTGGCGAGCCCGAAAAAACATAACCCTCCCCGATACGGACAGCCCTTTTTCGGAAGTAATAGCACATTACTTCCGAATTGATTGATTGACAAAGTGTTAAGTTGTTAGACGGTGAAACGACTTTCCGTTAAAAAACCGTTTAAACTTTATTTTTACGAAGATCTACTCTTCTCATGTAGTCTTCTATGTAGTCTAAATTAAGACAAATTAGTGCTACCGACTAAAATAAAGTTTGGCTATTTGTTCAAAATTTAGTATATTAGCAGCAAGAAGTACTGCTATTATGTACAAGTGTATAAATATAACAATCAACGTCATAGCTACATTAATTATGTGTTCATGTGATATTTACTTTGTAGAGGTTGAGAATCTAAAAAAATGGAATGCAGGGGCGGTTGTTTCTACTGAAGCGATAAAGATTTATGGAGAAGACAAAGTCTTTGTAAGTAGTAATATTACAAAAGATATTTACGATCGTATATATGGCAAATCGTATAAAACAGATTGTATTGTCCCATTGACTGATTTATGCTATCTTAAAATATTACACTACGATATTGCAGGGGATATTCGCCTAGGAGAGATGATTTGCAATAAAATGATAGCTAATGACTTAATATCAATCTTTCGTGAATTGTATAAGGCTAAATACCCAATAGAAAGAATGATTCTCATTGATGAATATAATGCAAATGATGAAGTCTCAATGAGTAATAACAATTCTTCTTCATTTAATTATAGAATGATTACAGGAGGAGGTAAATTGTCAAAGCATGCTTTGGGACTCGCGGTCGACATTAATCCGTTATACAATCCGTATGTTAAGGTTTTGCCTAATGGACTATTACACATAGAACCTAGTAATGCTCAATTATATGTAGATAGAAGTACAGACTTTGATTACAAGATAGATTCATCAGACTTATGCTATAAATTATTTATTCGACATGGCTTTGAGTGGGGGGGTGATTGGGAAACAAGAAAAGATTATCAGCATTTTGAAAAGAGATGAAAGGTAAATTATTTGTAAAAAATGCACTAATAATAGTCATAGTTAGCATTTTAATAGTAACGGGAATATTATTTATCAACTACGGTTTTGAAAAAGACTTTATTCAAAGATTGCCAAGTGCAGACAATTTGGATAATGACATATATAATCTATTACTTAATCTTTATCAAACTCGTATCAATGTTGGTAATTGGATAGTAGCTATTATTGGAACTGTTTTAACTTTTATTGCCTTTTATGTTCAATACGAATATAACAATAGACAAAAAGAAGATATAGTGCAAGAAAGATATGAAAATAAGTTATTTCACCTATTAGATGTATACAGAGATATTTGCCACAATACATCAATTCACAATGTTGGTAGTGGTAAAGTAGCGTTCCATTATATGTTTTATGAATATAAAGCAATTTTCAATATCATTAAGAATAGTAATGATATACTAGCAGAAATTGCTAATAAAGATAATGAAACTATAAATTATATTGCTTTTACATATTTCATAAATGGCGTGAGTGCCAATAAGATTGACACAACAATTGATGAAGCAATCATAACAAAAAAAGGGAAAACAAAACTTAGAAATAGATTACTCTCATACCAAAGAAAGAGTGAGGCTTATGATGATCAACACAACGAAAGCGGAGTGGAGTATTTGAAAGATTATCGTTATAATAACATAAAATACTTTGATGGGCATAGACCAAGATTTATACCATATATTAAGTATGTTTCGCTGATTGTCTCTTTTATATCAGATACCAAATGTACAAATGTTAATGATATCAAATACTTGACTAATGAACAAACTGATCATGAAATAGGTTTAATATATGCCTATAATGGATATCTTAAATACAAACAGCACATTGACCATCATCAGCCAAATCATGATCTGTGGGGATTAATGTACGAAGATATCCCTGAACATATGAGGTATAAGTTCAAATATAATGGGGATAATCAAAAAGACTTTTTATCGTAGATGGGAAGATATTAAGATAGCCCTCAAAGGATAAGGTAATGATATAAATGGCGTATGTAGGAAACTATGTAGTTTCTTCATACGCCATCTTTGTTTATTCACAATGCATCTTTGGAAGATGCTTGATTTCAGTGCTTTACTTTCAAAAGATTTATATACCTTTGTACTCGCAGTTAGTTTGCTTAATTACGACCATCATGTAGCCTTATATGTAGGATTTAGCGATTTCTGTAAAAAATAACACTGAAAATCAATCGGTTAAAAATTAAAAGTCATACCCTAGGTTAGGGGAGGGGTTTTGTTTTTATTCCCTCTCCTAGGTTAGGAGAGGGTGAGCGAAGCTCGGGTGAGGTCCGTTTGGGGCGCAGGTATTAAAAAAGATACCCGCGAACTTTTTATAGTGGCATTAAAGACTTTAAGGACTTTAATGATTTTCGGGCTCGCGGTTGCGAGCCCGCAGTCGGTCAACGGTCGACGGCCGACAAAAAATAACCCAACAAATATTAGATTGTTGATTTATTTTTTATCTTTGTAGTTTCTAATACACGCTTTGCGTAGCAAAGAATATGGCAGATTACAGACAAGAAGAGAAAAATCGTAGGAGTTTATGGCCCGGATTCAAGATTCTGGACAGCTACATCACGCGCAAATTCCTCGGCACGTTTTTTCTTGCTATTGCACTGATTATCATCATTGTAGTGGTTTTTGATGCCGTTGAGAAAATCGACGACTTCATTGAGATGAAGGCCCCCTTGAAGGAGATTGTCTTCGGCTACTACATCAACTTCATACCCTACTTCATCAACCTTTTCTGTGGACTTTTCACCTTTATTGCGGTAATATATTTCACCTCGCAGATGGCGGGACGCACGGAGATTACGGCAATTCAGGCGAGTGGTGTGAGTTTTCGCAGGCTTTTGTGGCCCTACTTTCTCTCGGCAATGCTCATCACGGGCATTTCACTCTTTTTGAACTTGGAGGTTATTCCGAGTGCCAATGCCAAGAGGGTTGTTTTTGAGAGCCAATATATGCGCAAGAACAAGCGTGTGCAGTATGAGCCCAACATTTTCCGCCAGATTGAGCCCGGGGTCTTTGCCTATGTGCGCAACTACAACCCTGCGACAAACAGGGCTTCGTTTATGACCATCGAGAAGTTTGAGGGCAGCTCAATTGTGGCCTCACTCGAAGCGGGCGATGTGCGCTACAATGAGGAAAGCGGCCATTGGGAGGCTCCCAAGTATGTAACCCACCGTTTTGTGGGCGAGGATGACATCTTCGAGTTGCACGAGGAGAGGTTGGATACGCTGATAAACCTCTCGGAACAGGAGCTTGGCAAGGTCGAGAACCTCATCACGACAATGAAGATTAATGAGCTCAATGAGTTCATCGAACAGCAGAAGGCCAAGGGCTCGGATATGATTGGTATCTTTGAGGTGGAGCGACAAAAGAGGTTCTCCTACCCCATTTCGGTATTCATCCTCACGGTCATCGGTGTGTCGCTTTCGGCGCGTAAGATGCGTAGTGGCACAGGTGTAAATATTGGTATTGGTGTGATATTGTGCTTCACCTACATTATGCTCGGTAGGGTATTTGAGGAGATAGCCAAAGGTAGAGAGGGGGCACTTGCGGTGGCATTTGTGTGGCTGCCGAATCTGCTCTTTGCCATTATTGCCACCTACATCTACCGCAAGGCACCGAAGTAAATGCAAAATTCAAAATTATATTACATACAACCTAAAAACTAAAAACATAGTATGATGGACATTACAATGGCTCAACTTTCGGGCAAGACCCGAGAGGAGCACGACCTTCTGGGCTACAAACAGATTCCCGAGGAGTATTATTTTGGTGTGCAGACAATGCGTGCCGTCGAGAACTTCCACATTTCGAGGGTAAAACTCTGTATGTTCCCCGAGTTTATCAAGGCTTTGGCAGAGGTGAAGGCAGCTGCCGCAATGGCCAACCGCGACTTGGAGTTGATGGATGCCGAGGTTGCCGAGGCTATTGTTAAGGCTTGCAAGGAGGTTGCCGAGGGCAAGCTCGATGCACACTTTGTTGTGGATATGGTTCAGGGTGGTGCAGGTACCTCCACCAATATGAACGCCAACGAGGTTATCGCCAACCGTGCGCTCGAACTTCTGGGTCACGCCAAGGGCGAGTATAAATTCTGCCACCCCAACAACCACGTCAATCTCTCGCAGTCGACCAACGATGCCTACCCCACTTCGGTGAAGATTGCAACCGTTAGGAGCATCAACAAACTCATCGTTGCCCTCAAAGAGTTGGTTGCTTCGTTTGCAAAGAAGGGTGAGGAGTTCAAGGATGTTATCAAGATGGGCCGCACCCAATTGCAGGATGCTGTGCCTATGACCCTCGGTCAGGAGTTCACCGCCTACGCTGCAACCCTCGGTGAGGAGATTGAGCGATTGGAGCAGAACAAAGTACTTCTCTATGAGCAGAATATGGGTGCTACTGCTATTGGTACCGGTATCAACTCCGACCCCGACTATCCCGCTCTCTGCTGCAAATATTTGGCTGAGGTAACAGGTCTTCCTATGGTTGTGTCGCCCAATATGATTGAGGCCACCAATGACACCGGTGCTTTTGTTATGAACTCGTCGGCTATGAAACGCTTGGCCGTAAAACTCTCGAAGATTTGCAACGACTTGCGTTTGATGTCGAGTGGCCCCCGCTGCGGCTTGAACGAGATTAACCTTCCTCCTATGCAGCCCGGTTCGTCGATTATGCCCGGCAAGGTAAATCCCGTAATTCCCGAGGTGGTAAATCAGGTGGCATTCCGCGTTATCGGTAACGACCTTACCGTAACCTTTGCGAGTGAGGCTGCTCAGTTGGAGCTCAACGTAATGGAGCCTATTATTGTTCACTCGATGTTTGAGAATGTCGATATGCTCATCAACGCGATGAACACCTTGCGCACGAAGTGTGTAGATGGCATTACCGCCAATGAGGAGGTTTGCAAACGCTTGGTTTACAACTCCATCGGTTTGGTTACCGCCCTCAACCCCTACATCGGTTATGAGAACTCCACTTCGCTTGCGAAGGAGGCTCTTGCAACCGGCAAAGGTATCTACGACTTGGTGCTCGAAAGGAATCTTATGAGCCGCGAGGAGTTGGACAACCTGCTCAAACCCGAGAATATGGTGAAACCTCGCAAGTTCCCCAAACAGTAATGAAAATCCACATTGGGCATCGTAGCAACAGACGATGTTCCCAATAGCACTCAAAGCCCCAAAGTTCAACACTTTGGGGCTTTTTATTGGTCTACTTGTCGGGGATTTTGGCACGGTTGAACAGCGGTGTGACTTGTGGTTAGGATTGATGCAATTGGGAGTTTGGCCTTAATTTCGCACCGATATAAAAAGATATCTATGGGGCACACAATCCCATAGCAGGTTAGATTAACAAACAAAGAGAGAAAATGGTAAAGGAGAATCTTATAAGGATGTATGAGGAGAGTTTCCGCACAAATGCCGAGCTCCCCGCGCTTACAGACTATTTCAAAAAGACCACACTCACCTACTTCCAGCTCGCTGAGAATGTGGCAAAATACCACCTCGTATTTGAGAAATACGGCATCAAGGCAGGTGACAAAATCGCCCTCATTGGTCGCAACACTCCCAAGTGGGTTACGGGCTATGCAGCAACCATCACCTACGGTTGCGTAATTGTCCCCATCTTGCAGGACTTCAACCCCATTGATGCTACAAACATTGTCAATCACTCCGACTCGCGCGTACTCTTTTTGAGCCGCGACATTTGGGAGAAATTGGACACCGAGAAGTTTGAGCAGTTGGAGGCCATTGTGGATTACGAGAACCTCGAAACCCTTTGGGAGCGCGAGGAGGGCACATTTGCACCCATTATGAACAACGTGGAGAGCCTCTTTGCGGAGCGCTACCCCAAGGGCTTTACTGTGGAGGATATCCGCTACCCCGAAGTTCCCAACGACAAGGTCTGCATCATCTCCTACACCTCGGGTACAACAGGTTTCAGCAAGGGTGTGATGCTCACTGTCAATAATGTCACCTCCAATGTGGTATTTGCCATTGAGTATAAGTTCCACTATCGTGGCTCGCGCGTGTTGGGTATCTTGCCCCTCGCTCACGCCTTCGGTTGCGCATTCGATATGCTCACCCCCTTGGCAACAGGCTCACACATCACCCTTTTGGGTAAATTGCCCGCAGCCCCCATTCTCCTCAAAGCACTCAAAGATGTCAAACCCGACCTTCTTCTGACCGTGCCACTTCTGATTGAGAAGATTGTAAAGGGTAAGGTTATGCCCACCTTGGAGAAACAGCCCGTCAAGACTCTTGTGAAGATTCCTCTGCTCAACAAGGTTATCTACAAGAAGGTACGCACCCAGCTGATGGATGCCTTTGGTGGCGCACTCACCGAGCTTATTATGGGTGGTGCTGCGCTCAATAGCGATGTGGAGAAGTTGCTGAAAAAAATCAATCTGCCCTTCACCGTTGGCTATGGTATGACCGAGTGCGCACCTCTGATTTGCTACGCCCACCACACCGTCTATAAATCGCTCTCGTGCGGTAGGTTGGTTCCCGGTATGGAGATGAAGATTGACTCCAACGACCCCTACAATATCCCCGGTGAGATTTGTGTGCGTGGCGAGAACGTAACTCTCGGCTACTACAAAAATACCGAGGCTACCGAGGCCTGCTTCGACGAGGATGGTTGGTTCCACACCGGCGATATGGGTGTTGTAGATAAGGATACCAACTGCTTCATTCGCGGACGTTGCAAGACTATGATTCTCTCCAATAATGGTCAGAACATCTATCCCGAGGAGATTGAGGCCAAACTCAACAACCTCGAAGCTGTCGTTGAGTCGCTCGTATTCAAAGCCGACGACGGCAAGTTGGTGGCACTCGTTGTTCCCAACTACGAGTTGGCACAAAAGGAGGGTTGGAGCACTACCCACTTGAAGGAGGTGATGGCAGAGAACCTCACCAAACTCAACACGCTGGTGGCACCCTACGAGAAGGTGGCAGACATTAAGCTGTGCGCTACGGAGTTCGAGAAGACTCCCAAGAAGAGCATCCGCCGCTACCTCTATCCCAACGCTGCAAAGATTGTTTCGTAACCAAACAAAATAGCAAACAAAAACGACCTCCGAAATTCGGAGGTCGTTTTTTATCATAAGTTTTTTGGGACTTTGAATCGGTTAGAGGTTTGCCCCAAAGATTGTTTCATAGGAGAGTTGTGCTGCTTCGGCATTGGGCAGACACGCCAGCGCATAGGTCGGCACAGCGATAATCATCTCGGAGAGGGCCCCGCAAATCTGGTCGAGGGTTCTCTCCTCTTTTTGTAGGGTGGGCAGCGAGGAGGGCAACAAAGCTCCAAAGGCTGCAATGCGCGAAAGGCGTTTTATGCGGTTTTCGGGGGCCTGCGAGAGGCGCAAAAAGCCCGCAAGGGGCCTGCACTCAGCACGATAGACCGCACCCTTTCCACTCCACGGCGAGCCATAGACCAACACCCTGCCATCCTCAAAGGCCCTCACTACGGGGCCATCGTCGTTGAGCCTTTCGGCACCCTCGATGTTTTCGAGCCACAGGCGGGTGTGGGTACTCTTACCCGTACCGCTCTCGCCCAGACACATCACCGCGCGGCCATCCTTCACAATCACCGAGGAGTGGATGAGGAGTGTTTTGTGTGGTAGGGTTGCAAACGAGTAGGCAAAGCACAGCGCGTGGTCAAACATCACACTATTGGGGCTTTTACCCTCGCCAAAGAGGTCAACGTGGTATTCACTCACCTCGCCCTCCGCCGCAAAGGGGCAGACAATGGTTGCCTCCCCCGCCGAGCGAATCGTCAAGCGGTACTCATCGGGGTAGATGGCAAGTGTGCAGTCGCCCACCTGCAACTCATAGTCGAAGGTCTGCAAAGGGGCATCGGTGCGTGGCTCCACCACAGCATCGAGCACCACGCGAAAGAGGGGCTCCCCCTCCGCCTCGGTCATAAAGGGGCGAAAATTGCGTGGCACGGGCACGGGGCGACACATTGTCACCATCGCCAACTCGAAAATATGGTCTGCAACAGAAAATCGAAGCATCTTTTTGAATTGAGAATTATTTGAAGC
>JAZOTH010000028.1:0-88579 GCA_045657545.1 Tidjanibacter sp. | reverse complement strand
CGTGCAAGTTCGCCTCTTGTCCGGGCAACAAAAACCCGCGCTGAACATTGTTCAGCTAGGTTTTTTTATTCCGAGTAGCTTTTATTACGCGAAGCCACCACCCATAGGATGTTTGTGCCAAAAGAAGGAGTGGCTCCGCAGTTTGCTAAAAAACGCAAAAACCGCAAATAAGCGAGCGGATTTTAGGCGCACAAGAAAATCTCCCCCGCAGTTTACCAAAAACCTCAAATAAGTGAGCGGATGCAAGGCATACGAGAAAGCGGAGTCCGCAGTTTGCTGAACGCAAATGAGGAACTCCGCTTATCGAAGTATAACGTAGCAGACGCCTCTTATTTGAGGTTTTTACGCGAAGCCGCCACCCATTGGATTATTGTGCGAAGGAGCCGACACCTTAATCTGCCCAAAGTTACGTTCATAACGATTGACGTTCTCCTGCAAGGAGAGAAGGAGCCTCTTGGCGTGCTCGGGGGTGAGCACAATACGGCTCTTCACCTTAGCCTTCTGCATACCCGGGAGCATTGCCGCAAAATCAAGGATGAACTCCGAAGTGGAGTGTGCAATAATTGCAAGATTCACATATTGGCCCTGTGCCACCTCGGGCGAGAGTTCAAATTCAAGTTTGTGGGTGTTGTTCTGTTCGTTTGCCATAGTTGTATCTGTTTTTAGTTATTATTATTTGTCTAACAATGCGATAGCCTCTTCGCGGTCGTGGCGGATTTGTTCCACGAGAGCATCGCGTGAGGCAAATTTACGCTCCTCGCGCAGGTGGTGAAGGAGGGTGAGGGTGACCATCTGGCCATAAATATCCCCCTCGAAGCCTACGATGTGGGCCTCAATGCGCCTTTCGCCACACTCAACAACCGAGGGGCTGTAACCGATGTTTATCACGCTCTTATAGCACACCCCCTCAACCTCGGCAACACCTGCCCACACACCATCGGCCACCTCAGGCATCGGCTCCGAGGGCTTCACATTGGCCGTAGGGAAGCCGAGCTTCTGACCTAAACCATTGCCATAGGTCACGCGACCTACTATTTTTATACTCTGGTGGTTGGTTTTCGCCATTTGTTGTTGTCCTTGTGGTAAAAAATTTGTAACTTGCGCCAAATATACGCATTTTTTATGGAAGAGATTGTTCATCCCAAAGGTAAAATTTACTACTCTATGGGTGAGGTGTGTGACATTTTCGGTGTCAATGCCTCGCTTTTGAGGTTCTGGGAGGCGGAATTCCCCTCTCTCAAAATCGCCAAAAATAGCCGAGGACACCGCATCTACACACCTGCCGATGTGGATACCCTGCGAGTTATCTATCATCTCGTGAAAGAGAAAGGGCTAACCCTCGAAGGGGCACGCAAACGTCTGCGCCAGAATCCCGAGGGCGAAAACCACGAAGCAGAGGTTATCGAGCGTTTGCGTTCCATACGCAATATGCTTGCCGCACTGCGTGCTGAGTTGGGTGACGAAGTGGAGGTTATCGAAATCGAAGAGGAGAGCGCGGAGGAGGAGATTCCCACCACGCCCACAGAATCCATCGCAGAGGCAGAGCCCGAAACAGAGCCCATTGTGGAGGCAAAACCCGAGCCCGCAAAGGAGCAGCTTGCCGACTTCAAGATGGAGATGCCCACAAGTGAGCCTCAGCAGGTGGAGGAGGTCAAGAAGGCCCGCACACCCAAGATGGGAACACTCATCGGTGGCGACCTCTTCTCGCCCGAGGACATCCGCCTGGCTGTGGCAAAGAAGAACTCCAAAGAGGCCAAAAAGCAGGTCATCGAGCAAACCCTCTTCTAAACACATATCACAATGAAAGTCAGAGAGATTGTAGAGATATTGGAGCAGAGTGTGCCCCTTGCGTGGCAGGAGTCGTATGACAATGCCGGACTTGCGGTGGGCAACCCCGAAGCAGAGGTTTGC
The DNA here is from genome assembly GCA_045657545.1 of Tidjanibacter sp. Classification (GTDB taxonomy): domain Bacteria; phylum Bacteroidota; class Bacteroidia; order Bacteroidales; family Rikenellaceae; genus Tidjanibacter. Next base: position 86,668 of record JAZOTH010000028.1, on the reverse strand, counting down.
AAGGTGCTCGTAGCTCTCGATGCCACAGAGGAGGTTGTGGATGAGGCGATAGAGTTGGGTGCGCAGATGGTTGTAACCCACCACCCTATCATCTTCCGCCCCATCAAGCGACTTGCCTGCGAAAACCGCCAACAGCGCACCATCGCCAAGGCCATCACCCACGGCATAGCCCTCTATGCCGCACACACCAACCTCGATGGCGCACCCAACAGGGGTATCAGCCACCACTTGGCCGGGGTGCTCGGCTTACAGGAGGAGAGGCTCTTGGAGCCCTCGAATACCGAAGGGGTGGGTATTGGCATTGTTGGTACATTGCCCAAGCCGGTGGATAGCGAGGAGTTCCTCGCCACAATCAAGGAGCGTCTGGGTGTAAAGGCCCTGCGCCACAGCCCCATAAGGATTGACAAGGTGGAGAGGGTGGCTATATGTAGCGGTTCGGGAGGCTCCTTGATTGAGAGTGCCGAAGCGGCCGGTGCCGACCTTTACCTCTCGGCCGACTTCAAATACCACGATTTCGTCGATGCCGACCGTATGATTTTGGTCGATGCGGGCCATTTTGAGACGGAAATTTGCGCAATTGATATTTTGTTTGATATATTATCAAAAAAATTATCTAATTTTGCAACCCACAAGAGCGCACGTTGCGAAAACCCTGTGCGTTATATGATTTAAGAGCAATAATTCAACAGAGATATAAGATGGCAACAAACAACAAAAAAGTAGCAGAGAGCAACGACTACACTATGCAGGAGCGTATCAAAGCGCTCTATGAGTTGCAGAAAATCGACTCCAAAATCGACGAAATCAACAAAGTAAAAGGCGAACTCCCTATGGAGGTTGCCGACCTCGAAGATGAAGTCGCAGGCCTGCAAACACGCATCGATCGTATTCAGGGCGACATCGACGAACTGAATGCACTCCTCCGTCAGGCAAAAGAGGATATCGAGCAGGGCAAGGCTATGATTGCTAAATACACCGAGCAGCAGAACAACGTGCGCAACAACCGCGAGTTCGACGCTATCGGCAAGGAGATTGAGTATCAGGATTTGCAGAATCAGCTCTCCGAGAAACACATCAAAAACTACAACAACGACCTCAAAGCTAAAAAACAGCTCCTCGAAGAGGCTATCGCTACCAAGAATGAGCGCACCATCGACCTCGACGCAAAACGTGAAGAGCTCAACAGCATCGACGCTGAGACCGCAAAAGATGTTGAGGCTTTGAAGGCAGAGGAGGCGAAGGCTCGTGAGGTTATCGACGAGAGGCTCCTGACCGCTTATAGTCGCATCCGCACCAATGTTCGCAACGGCTTGGCTGTTGTGCCCATCAAACGCGACGCTTGCGGTGGTTGCTTCAACCGCATCCCTCCCCAGCGTCAGAGCGAGATTCGCCTGGGCAAGAAGATTATCATCTGCGAGTATTGCGGACGTATTCTCGTTTCGTTCCCCGAAGAGTAAAAAAGAGCATATAATCGGCGATTTCGTCGTTACACATCGACAAACCACCTCCTTGTTTGCGTTGAGCAAACTTCGGAGGTGGTTTTCTTGTGCGCCTTGAACTCATCCGATTATCTGCACTTTTGAGGGAGGGATGACATAAGCTGCGGACTCGCCTTCTTCTTTTGACGCAAATTTCCTACGCTCTATGCGTTTTTTCTAATATTCCGGCTATTCCCCCTACCCAGATGGTGTTTAGAGGGAGGTGTTTAAGAAAAATGCAAGATTTTTGCATTTTTTTTGGCAAAAGTTTTGGAGGTTTGGATTTTTGCTCTATCTTTGCACCACCAAAACGGAACAATGCTCGGTTCGTCTAGCTGGTCCAGGACGCAAGATTCTCATTCTTGAAATCATGGGTTCGAATCCCATACCGAGTACAACAACAAAGATAGACCTCTGCTAATGCAGAGGTTTTCTTGTATAGAGGGGTTGCAATGTCGTGCTTGCACGGGATATTGCAACCCCTCTATACAAGAAAGTATCCCCATTGGGGGCTATCTTTGTTGTTGTGCAACTGCCCCGCGGCGAGCGTAGGGGATGGACAAGCGCGGCGCAGTCAATCCCATTTTATTGGGGCTTATAGGACTTATAAGTCTTATAGGTCTTATATTTGTTAAAGGCGTTAAGGCCTTTAAGGTCTTTAAGGACCTTAGTGAGTTTTCGGGCTCGCAAATGCGAGTCCGAAGGTGCCGTATAACGGCACTCTTGTGAGGGTGGTGCTCCCGAAAGTTTCAACAGAAATCAAAAAACGCAGAGAACGGAGGGATTTTTGTGCCAAAAGAAGGAGCGAGTCCGCAGCCTACTTATTGTAGGTGAGGAACTCGCTCTCTGAATTTTGGTGCAAAAAGCACCCGTTATATGCGTTTTTAGAAGAATTTAACGCGCTCATCAACAATCTCCGCACCCTCGTTCAAAGCCTGATCGATGCGCTCATTGAGATAGTAGAGCTGGTAGGAGTCGAGGCGTACCTTCTCATCCTCCGCGGTTACGTTCTCCTTATCGGTGCGACCATCAACGGTGAAGACATACACACCATAGTTGCCGGCTACGGGGCCCTCAATGGTACCCTGCTCAGCTGCGGCAATAGCACCCACAAGTTTCATATCGGGGCCTACGCCAACGACGTTATTTGCATTGCCAAGCACCTCGGCAACATCCACAACTTTGCCATTCAACTTCTCGGCAACCTCATCAATGGTAGCAACACCTGCAACCTGCTCAGCAACCCAAGCCGATTTTGCCTGATTGCGGAGCTGGCTTGCGATACGGCTGCTCACCTCCTCGATGGGCATATAGCCCTCCTTGCGGATGGTGGTAACGGTAGCCACAACATAGTCGCCATCAATCTCCATAACGTCGGAAACCTTGCCAACTTTATTGTTGTATGCCCAGCGCACGAGCTCACGAGCATCCGAGAAGCCGCTAACGGTGCGGTCGGTATTGCGGATGCGAGCGTTGCGTTTTGCCACGCCGAGGTCGGCAGCGGCCGAAGAGAGGTCGCTATCGTTGGCAGCAGCAATAAACTTGTTTGCCTCATTTGCCACGCCCTGAATGGTTGCGTCACCTGCAACAACATCGTAGGTGATGGTTGCCACCTGTGCTTTGCGCACGGGTTTCGAGCGGTAGGTGAGCTGTGCAACGTGGATACCGAACTGGCTCTCCACCTTCACAATCTGATTGAGGCGAGCATCCAAGAGTGCATTGCTGAACTCGGGAACCATAACCTCAGGAGCGAATTTGCCCAAATCGCCACCGTTCTGTGCGGAGCCATCGAGCGAGTATTTCTCTGCCAACTCTGCGAACTTCGCGCCACCTTTGAGGGCTTTCACGATGCTATCTGCCAACTCGTTCTGGTCGAACGAAAGGAGGATGTGGCGTGCGCCAATCTCATCGGGCATATTGCGAACATCAGCAATGCGGGCCATAGTGTAGGTGTTACCCTCCAAGATGGGGCCATAGAGCTGACCACGTTTGTTGCCAAATGCGTAGGGTTTGTACTCCTCGGCAATCTTCTCTGCCGAATAGTATGCATTATCGACACTGCTGTGCGAGTTGGCGGTTGCGAACTGCAAAGCGTTGTCGGCAGCTTTGAACTCCTCTGCGAGAGCCTCAACAGCCTCTTTTGCATCTGCAAAGTCGGCCTCCGAAGGCTCAATGGGGAATACAACGTACTCTACCTCGCGGCTGGTTTTCTGACGGAAGAGGTCTTTGTGCTCGTTGTAGTATTTCTTAATCTCTGCTTTGGAGGGAGCAGCAACCAACGAGTCGGCGATGGTGTAGTAGGGTTTAACCACAACCTTCGCAACCGAAGCGGTGTTGGCAGCCTTCACGGAGTTCTCTACATCCACATTGTTGGCAGCAAAGCCGGCACCAACCAAAGCGGTGAAGTTCGACACAAGACGCTGCTCGGCAGCTTTCTTCTTGATGTAGTTCCAGAGGTCGTATGCCATCTGGTTGGTCTCCACCTGCGCAAGGAAATTACGCAAAAACTCGGGGTTGTAGCCACCGGTGGCGGGATCCGAGAAGAAAGAGGTGATGACGGGCGAGAGGAAACCACCCTTAATCATATCCACAACCTCCTCATCGGAGATAGTGAGGCCCAGGCGGTTGAACGAGGGTGCATAGGCATTAGCCATCACCAAGTCGTTCCAAGCCTCATTGTAGATTGCATCGTACTGTGCTGCATCGAAGGCACTGTTGCCGTAGAGTGCGGTGTAGATGTTCTTCACATACTCGGTTTGGTATGCATAGGTCTGGTATTCGATGTTCTGACCATTGATTTTACCCACGCGGTTTGCACGCGAGGTGAAGACGCTGCCGTTGCTGAACAAGTCACCCAGCAAGAAGGCGATAAGACCAAGTGCGATGACGATGGTTACGATAACGCCACCTTTGGTTCTCAAATCATTTAATGTTGCCATACGTTGAGTTTAGTTTTTTTGTTTATTTATTTTGTTTCTTTGTTTCCAAATTTTGTATTTTTCCCAAAATCAGCCTCAAATATACGTATTTTTTTTGATTACATAGTAAAAATATATTTTTAAATACACAATGCGCCCTCAATCACTCCACAAGGTTCAGAGTTGGGCGACTAATTCTTGGGGGATTGCTATAATTTTCTAACACATCTCGCACAATAGACGTAGTTGAAGATCTTGTTACCATGTCAACCACATCCAAATCCTTTACAACAGTCGCATAATCATCCCGATGATTCTTGGTACAACCTACCAAGTTTAGCACCAATACTAGTAATACGATAATTCTTCTATTCATCCACATACTCTACAATAATTTTATCCATATATCTCCCATAATCTTCCAAAGAATCCGGGTATGTGTAATAATAATCAAATAATGTTTTCACTCGTAATCTACGGGTTGTCAAATATAATCCCTTTGAGGGTATGTAAAAACGCAGATAGAACTCGCAATCTCCCCTTTCTCCTTCCAAAGACAGCCCTGTCATTGCATACCACTCATCCTCAAAATGTCTTCCAACATCCGAAGATGCTTTAAGTATCACATAATTCCCCTCTGTTTGATTCAATGATTTTGATATACGGAGCTTTTTCTCGCTTGCCTGCTCAATCCAACAATAAGTCTTCTCTTTGTGGGGATTGAAATTACAAGCCGTAACGTGTGGTTGATAATAGATACTAACAGAAAAGCAACTTGTATCACCCTCGGGCATCCACTCTCTCGGCCCTGTTCGGTTTTGCACTTCATCCAATTCGCACAAAAACCTCACATTTGCCAACTCATACTCGGTATTTTCATTAGGATTGGGATACATTGGATCGCCACACTCCAAAGTGCAACCACTTACAATTACCACAATCGACAATATAAATGCTAAACTTCTATTCATCACAAAATCCTAACTTTTGCCAATTCTACCCTCGAAGAGGTAGATTTAAGGATTTTTATCTCCCTACCCTCGCACTCGATAACGGTGCCCACAGCAGGAATTCCGCCATAGTGGTCGATGATATAGCCCGCTAATGTGTCGTACTCACCCTCCTCCGAGAGGCCCAAGCCGTAACGCTCATTGAGGTAGGCGACCTCCAAGCGGCACGAGAACACCCACTGTCGGTCTTTGAGCACCTTCTCCACCATCTCGGGCTCATCGTGCTCGTCCTCAATCTCGCCCACAATCTCCTCCAAGACATCCTCCAAAGAGATGATACCCGCAGTGCCGCCGAACTCGTCGATAACAACCGCTACACTCTGTTTCGAGCGAATCATATCACCCATAAGTTTCTCGGTCAGCATCGCCTCGGGCACATACCTCACCGGCATCAATATATCCCTGATAGTCTTGGGGTTGCGAAACAGACTCTTGGTCGTGACGTAGCCCACAATATTGTCGATACTCTCCTCCCACACAAACAATCGCGAGAAGGAGGTTTCGATAAATCTCTCGGTGAGTTCCTCGATACTGATGGTTGCCTCCACAGCCTCCACATCAACCCTCGGAACCATACAATCCCTCACTCTCAAATCCGAGAAATCGAGGGCATTCTGGAAAATCTTTATCTCGTTATTCTGCGCCTTTTCACTCTCCGTGCTCTCATCAATCAGATTTTCGAGGTCTATCTTGCCGAAGCTCTTGATGTTGTGTTCCTCCTTGACTTTCAGCCCCACCATACGCATAATGCCAAAAGAGAGCGCGGTGGCAAACTTGGCAATAGGGAACAGAATCAGATAGATGAGGTACACAGGCACACACAAAGCCCTAAAAAAGGCATTGGGGCGCATCTTGAAGATACTCTTGGGGGTAAATTCGCCCAAGAAAATAATGACAAGCGTCGAGATGAGGGTCTCCACAACCACCGCATCCTCCGCCATAGCAATACCCATCTTCGCCGCCAAAAGGTGGATGAGTTTCGCCATAAAGGTTGAGTAGATAACAAGCACAATGTTGTTGCCCACCAACATCGTGGTGATAAACTCTCCGGGCTTGCTCGCAAAGCGTTCAATAATACGCCCTACGACACCACCCCTCTTGCGGTCTATCTCCATACGAAGGCGATTGGCACTTGTGAAGGCTATCTCCATACCCGAAAAAAAGGCCGAGAGAGTCACCGACACCACAACAATCACTATGATACTCAACAAACTTTGCATTTTTATTTTTTTTGTCGACCGTCAACCGACTTTCTTTTTCTTGCGACTTTTTGTAAAAAGTCGCTCCTTTCTGTCACTTTTTTGTAAAAAAGCGACGCAAAAAACTTTTAGTGTAGCCAACACATTGTGGTTCTCTGGACTGCTTTACTTCGGAGCTCCTTTCTCAAAAGTGCCGTTACGGCACTTTTAGTGTAACCTATGCTCTACCTCAATCTGGGAATTTAGGGAGGTTAGGGAGGTTAGGGACATTAAAGTCCTTAAAGCCCTTAATAAAATCCCCCCCCCGCGAGTGGGTTTTGTGGAGGGATTTTTGTGCCAATCCCACTACCCTGCGAGTGCATATCGTGAGGCGAGTTCAAGGCTTGGTTTTGATTTTGCTCCGCAGTTTACAAACCGTAAATGAGGAAGCAAAATCAAAAGCATAACGCAGAAATCGCCCACGAGATGTGCTCGCATGTGCTCGCTACTCCTGGGACGCATCAACCCACATCCTACCCTCACTCTCGCGGAACACCCAATCCTTAAACTCCGAGTCGGACTCGAAACCCTCGCCAACAAAGACATCCTGACCATCGACAATCTTACAATCGACATTGGAGTATACCTTGTCGGTCTTTTGGTCCCAGAAGAGTTGGTGAGTGTAGAGTTGTCTGCCATCGGCTCCCGTGCCCACAACATTGCCCCTCGTCTCCCACAACTCCCTCTTCTCATAGAAGATGGCGTAGTCGGCACGAAGGCGCGAGGCATCGCCACCGAGCGAGTCGAAGGTCACAATATTGATACCCCTGCGGAACTCCATATAGGGGTCGCGAGCGAACTCATAACGCTCCATAAGTGGTGTGGTGAAGCGGTACTCCTTCACACCATTCTTCGTGAAGACCATCGACAAGGTGTCGCTCTGCTGGGTAATCATCGTCTCCATATTGACCTCTTTGGTCTTAGGAGCCCCCGAGCACGAAAACAGCAAGATAGCACCTCCCACAAGAGATGCTACCATTGCCATTTTATATATCTTCGCGCCAGACACTATTTTGCAGGCCTTACGGTGGTGCTACCCGACACCCAACCGCAATTTACGGTGTAGGCATCACCCTCCTGCATACCGCGGAAGAAGCAGTCTGCCTGTTTGGGGAAGTAGTTGCGATAGGTGTTCAGCAAGGTGGTGCACATCTCCTGCTGTGCCTCGTTGCCCTCAAAGAAGCCACGAGCCTTTGCCACCAAGTCGTATGCCAACCAGAATACGGTCTGTTTGTCGAAGCCCTCGCAGGTTGCGCCATCGACATAAGCCTGTGCAAGGCAGAGGTATGCCGAACCATTCTCGGCGTTGTGCTCGATAGCCTGTTTTGCCCAAGCAGCAGCCTCCTTCGAAGCACCGGCCGAAAGCTCGGTACCCGAAATCTGAACGCAGAGGTTCGATTTCAATGCGGGATCACTCTCAATCTCAACAGCCGAGCGGAGGTATTCGAGAGCTTTTGCATAGTTTTTGTTGGTCTCAAATGCGCGGCTCAAAAGCTGTGCAGTAGCGGTCGAGGGGTTCTGTGCGTAATACTTCTCACCAACCATAAGGAAGAACTCGCTCTGGCAGTTGTTGCGAGCCAAGAGTTTGAAGGCCTTCTCAACCTGTGCGGCATCCTCGGGATTCTTTGCGAGCCTATCACCAAAGATGGTTTCAAGGTTGGTGCAATCAGCTGCACCCGAAGTAATCAGAAGAGCATCAAAAGTGGTCTTTGCCTCGGGATCGGTCACCTGGTCCATCTTCGAAGCCATAAACTCATACTCGCTCATAAAGTGGTCGGTCTCCACATTGAGGTTCTGGTACTCCTCAACGAGAACGGTGAAGTACTGGTTGATGAAGGTTGCATCCACCTCGGTGTCCTTCTCGATAGCCTCACGGAAGAGCTGCAACATACCCTGTTTGTCCTCCGAGCGGTATTTGTAGTAATCTTTGGCCTTGTTCTTCAAGATGTAAACCTCACCATACTCCTTGTCATCGGCAAAAGCAGCCAAACGCAAGTCCCAAAGGTTCATAAGAGCCTCAATGTTTGTAACCTTCTCTGCCATACTCTTCGAGCGAGCGATTTTGTTACGATAGATGTTTGCACCGTAAGCATAAACGCTGCTACGAGCTTTGGGGCAGTTCTGAATCAAGGTGTTCATATACTCCAATGCCTTGTCGTAGTCTTTGTTGTTGTAGGCATCGGTGAAGAAGTTGAATACGCGAACATTCTCCTCCCTCTCGGCAGCGGTGGCATTCTCACCCCACTCGGGACCATAGGTAGTTGCGGGTTTCTGCTCCTCAACCACGCCATTCTTTGCAGCAGCAGCCTTCTGTGCAGCGATAATCTTGGCGATTTTCTCCTCCTCGGCTTTGCGAGCTTTCTCGGCCTTCTCAGCTGCCTTACGAGCCTTCTCAGCCTCTTTTGCCGCCTTCTTCTCAGCCTTCTCGCGAGCCTTGCGCTCTGCGGGGGTTTCCTCTACCTGCTGGCTCTCCTGGCTCTGTGCCAAAAGGGTGGTGGTGTTCATAGTGCCTGCCAATACGAGCGAAAGCACAACCATCAATTTGATTACAATCTTTTTCATTGGTGTTTAGGTATTCTTTTGTTTGTGTTTATATTGTTTTGTTTTGTTTCTTCTCTTCTTCTCGATGCTTTTTGCAAAAAGCTTCAACTTTCGCGACTTTTTGTAAAAAGTCGCCCAAAAACTTTTAGTGCAGACTTTGCTCTACCCTATAAGTCCTATAAGCCATATAAGCAATCTCCCCAGCGAGTGCATATCATAATGCGAGTTCTATATCCTCTTCGCACCGCTTATAGGGTGCGATTTGCGAGGAATTTTCAAGGCTTGCGATGGGCGAGGATGCGCAGTTTACTATGCGTAAATGAGCAATCCGAGCCCGAGCGTAACGTAGAAAATACCCGCAAAGCGCAGCCTACCGTTTAGTCGTATTTGACTTTTACAAACCAATAATCCTCTCCGAACAGACTGAAACCAATGGTAAATTTCAGATAGTTCTCCTTGGAGAGTCCCGCACGGGTTGTGCCCCTTTGTCCCAACTCCAATCCGAGGTTTATGTTCGAAAGGCCTGTCATTCGCAAAGGTATGCCCACACCAAGTGTGAGTGCCACATCGCTGATAGGCTGATTGTTGAGCACCACATAAGATTGACTCCAACGCACACCTGCGCGATAGGTGAATCGCTTAAATACGTTACGCACATCACCGGCATTGGGGGTATATTGACCACCCACCCTCACGGTGTTGGTGTTACGGAAGGCGAGATTGGCCTTCACATCTCCCTCATTGCGTGAGCCCCAATCGGCAAACTCATAATCGGCACCGACGCTGTATTTAGGACGGTGGAGGTAGGCTCCAACGGCATAAATCGAGGGCATCGAGAAGGTCGATATTGTAGTTGTATTCACTGCATACTCACCGGGGGCAAGGGTGCTATTGACAGGCACGCGAGTCTCTATCTCGTTACCCATCTTGCCGCCAATCTGCCAAGTTGCACCAATGGTCAGCACCGTGTTGGTCTTTGCAATCGGAGTCCACTGCATACCCAACTTGCCAAAGAAGCTATTGACCAGCTCGGTAGAAGTGCCACTCAGAGTGTAGTAGGAGCCGTTGCCGGTGATGGTGGTGGGTTGTGCGCTGAATGAGCGCAGGATGCTACCGTGGTAGTATATCAGGTCGGCACCGATGGAGAAGTTGTTGAAAACCTCATAGCCAACGCCCAGCTTAAACTGCGTAACATCGCCCGAGCCTGCATAGGAGTAAAACATCTGACCAATGCCCGCCTGAACCGCAGGATTGGGATCATAATAATTGACATTGTAGCCCACCGAGCTGTAAGGCATAACACCCAATCCGACACCCAAGCCCTTTGCCAATGGGAACGACATCGAGATATCCCTAATGTTGAAGGTGTTGTGGGATGTTTTTGCATCGGTGGTGCGAGCATAGAAGTTCTGGCCCTCCATATCGTAGTTCGAGAGGAACGAGTTGCTCCTCACCGAGCTGTAAGATGCAGGGTTGAGAGTATTAACATAGAGGTAGTTGCGGAAGCCAACACCTGCGCCACCCATTGCACGAATGGCCGCATTGCCCTCCTGATGAATATCACCAACACCGTAGAATGTATATGGCGAGTAGGCATTCAGGCTACTCTGTGCCGAGGCCATCATCGCTCCGCCACACATCAACACCCACGCCGTAATCGCTACTATTTTGCCTTTCAAATTCATTCTTTTTATCTCCTATTTTTCCACTCCTTATAGACGTAGTCTATATGAATCTCGCAAATATCGTATTTTTTAATCGTATTTCAAAGCTTTTACCCTCACTTTGTGAATTTTTCCACCCCAAGAGCCATTTTTCACGCACCGAGAGTACTATTTAGAGGTCTGCTCGGCAGCAATTGCAGCACTCAACGTATCCAAAACATCGCAACCCATAGCTATGCTATCCACCTCTCTAACGACCAAATAGACGCGATTGTTGTTCTGTTTGAGGACAAATTTGTCGGCACGGGTGGTTATATAGCGCAGAATACCGCCAAAAATGGTACTCTTATAATAGAGGCTCTTTCCATCGGCGGGGAACCAGAGGAGCATCAGGCCATTTTTGACCTTTGCCCTCTCGATGCCGAGTGCCACAGCCCTCCAACGCAAGCGCACAATATCCACCAGAGTGCGTGCCTGTGGTGGCAGCTGACCAAATCGGTCGGTCATCTCCGACACAAATCGTTCAATCTCACCCTCTTCGGTGATTCCATCCAATCGGCGGTAGAGTTGCAGTTTCTCGCTCGCAGAGCCCACATACCTCTCCGGCAAAAGTGCCGCCAAATCGGTCTCCACCTGACAGTCGGTAACATAGCGCACATCCTCGGGGAGTGTCACCTCGGCACCCTCTCCCAGAATCTCTTCGAGTCCCTCGGTGCCCTCCGTGCGAAGCTCCGTAATTGCCTCGGCAAGGATTTTCTGGTAGGTTTCAAAGCCCATATCGGCAATAAAACCGCTCTGCTCGGCACCCAGAAGGTTGCCCGCACCGCGAATATCCAAATCCTGCATTGCAATGTTGAATCCCGAACCCAAGTCGGAGAACTCCTCAATGGCTCTCAACCTACGCCTTGCATCACCCGTTAGAAGTTCATCGGGGGGCGAAAGGAGGTAACAAAAACTCTTCCTATCGCTCCTGCCCACCCTGCCTCGCAATTGGTGTAACTCACTGAGTCCAAAGCGATGAGCATTGTTGATAATTATCGTATTGGCATTGGGAATGTCAATGCCGTTTTCGATAATAGTCGTGGCCACCAACACATCGTACTCTCCATAGATGAAGTCCATAATGAGCCTTTCGAGCGTCGCTGCGGGCATCTGTCCGTGGCCCACAACAACCCTCGCCTTGGGGCGCAACTTCTGCACGAGCGCGGCAATGCGCTCAATATCCTCAACCCTATTATGGAGGAAATAGACCTGACCACCCCTATCGAGCTCATAGTCGAGAGCCTCTTTAATTATACCCTCGTCGAAGGTGTGCGACTCGGTAACAATTGGTTGGCGGTTGGGTGGTGGTGTGGAGATTACCGACAAATCCCTCGCCCCCATCAGCGAGAATTGCAGGGTGCGGGGAATGGGGGTAGCCGTAAGCGTCAGTGTATCGACACTCACGCTCAGTTGTCGCAACTTCTCTTTGGCTGCCACGCCAAACTTCTGCTCCTCGTCAATAATAAGGAGTCCCAAATCCTTGAATTTCACCTCCTTACCCAAAAGTTTATGGGTGCCGACAATTATATCTATTTTACCCTCTGCAAGGTCGGCCAGAATCTGTTTTGTATCCTTCGAGGAGCGTGTGCGCGAGAGGTAATCCACCCTCACAGGCAGGCCCCTCATACGCTCAGCAAAGGTGCGGTAGTGTTGGAGCGAGAGGATTGTGGTGGGCACCAGCACTGCCACCTGCTTACTGTCGCACGCAGCCTTGAAAGCCGCCCTTACGGCCACCTCCGTCTTACCAAAGCCCACATCGCCACACACAAGCCTATCCATCGGCTCTCGCGACTCCATATCGGACTTCACCAACTCCACAGCCTTCTGCTGATCGGGGGTCTCCTCCCATTGGAACGAGCTCTCCAACTCATATTGGAGATAACTATCGGGCGAGAAGGCATAGCCCCCGCTCGCCTTCCTCTCGGCATAGAGTTTTATGAGTTCGCGGGCAATATCCTTTACTGCCCTCTTGGTTGCCTCCTTCACCCTCTGCCAAGCACCCGCACCGAGGCGATAAATGCGTGGCGGGGTGTCGCTATCCTTGCTCTTATAGCGCGAAATTCGGTGGAGCGAATGTACATTCACCAGCAGCACATCGCCCTCCTTATAGACAATCTTGACCGACTCCTGCTCCTTGCCATTCTCAACCGAGCGCACAAGTCCGCCAAACTGTCCCACACCGTGGTCGATATGCACCACATAGTCACCGAGTTTGAGCCTATTTAGTTCGGCAATCGTAAGGCTCTCCTTCCTATCAATCTCCCCTCGCAGGGCATAGCGGTGATAGCGGTCGAAAATCTGGTGGTCGGTGTAGAGGCTCACCCTCAGATTCCTATCCGTAAATCCCTCGTGGAGAGTCATTTTCAGGGGCTCAAAGTGCGCCTTGCGATGGGTGGCGGCAAGCACATTTTCGAGCCTTTCGAACTGTGTCCTGTTCTCCGAAAGGAGGTATGTCGTGTAGCCCTGCTCGGCCCTCGCCTCAATATCATCGGCCAGCAGGTCGTACTGTTTGTTGAAGGCCGCTTGTGGTGTGGTGTTGAACGCCACCTGTGCCACCGCCGGGCGTTTGGCACTTTGGCGCGACAGCACCATAGCACACCCCTCGGTGCTCTCCAAAAAGGCCTTCGCTGAGGTCACCCTACGCGCCTCCTCGGCAGGGTTATCACTCTCCGAGAGGAGCCTACGCCTCAAATCGTCAATCTTCGAGAGTGTGTGGTCGAGATTCACAACCCACCACACAGCACCCTCGGCATAGTTGCTAACGGGTATTTTTGTGCTATTGTCAAAATTCTTCAAGTTGGGTAGCACCCGAATACTCCCCACTCTCTCGGTCGAAAGCTGCGATGAGAGGTCGAAGCGACGTAGGCTCTCCACCTCATCGCCAAAAAAATCCAACCTGAAAGGTTTGTTCTCCGAGTATGAAAAGATGTCGAAAATACCACCCCTGATGGAGTACTGCCCGGGTTCGTGGACAAAATCCACCCTCTCAAATCCGAGTTCCTCCACCCTCTCTTGCAGAGAGCTCATCGGCAGGCACTCGCCCACCTTCACCTCCACAACTCTATCGCCCACACTCTCCTGCGAGGCCACACACTCGGCAATAGCCTCGGGATAGGTGCAGACCACAAGGTAGCCGCCCCGATGGTTACGGATGGCCTCCAATGCCGCAGTGCGCTGCACCACACTCGAAGGGTCCTCGCCACCATAGCAAATCGAGCGCTTATAGCTCGAAGGGAGGAACATCACCCTCTCCTCCTCGGCAAGCCCGTAGAGGTCGCCCGCAAGGTAGGCTGCCGAGTCCCTATCCTCCGCCACAAGGATATGCACACCACCCACTTTGCGCACCACAACAGAGCTGTAAAGAGCAAAAGCCGAACCTGCCAGAGAGGTTATCTCTGTCACGGTTCGGCTCTCAATCAGGCTCACCAACTCCCTCATAGGGGCTGTTCGTGAGGCTCGCTGAACAATATCCTTTATGGAGTTACTATCGCTCTTCAATGATATGTCAAACGACTAATTAAGTTCTTGACGTTTCTTATCGACAATCTTAAACTCTACGATACCCATCGACTGATCCACCAAAAGTTTGATGTTGCAGAGGTATCTACGCCTCCATTTGCGATGGATGCTCCACAAGCCACCCTTGGAGAGGTATGCCGCCATAATGGGATTGACAACCACCGCCATACGGCGTTTGCGTTTCTCGATGGCATAGTAGGCGATCTGATTCTCAATCTGCTTGTCGATGAGAATCGAGGGCGAAATCTTACCCGTACCGCCACAAGTGGGGCAGGTCTCCTCCGCCTTGCTAATCGCCTCGGGGCGCACCCTCTGGCGGGTAATCTGCATCAGGCCAAACTTCGTGAGGGGCAAAATGGTATGTTTTGCCTTATCGGTAGCCATCTGTTTCTGCATCTCCTCGTAGAGCCTCTGGCGATTCTCCGCCTTGTGGAGGTCGATGAAGTCGATAATCACAATTCCGCCCATATCGCGCAAGCGCAACTGACGGGCGATTTCGGCCGCAGCCGAGAGGTTAACATCCATAGCCGTACTCTCCTGGTCATCGGCCACCTTCGCACGGTTGCCACTATTGACATCAATGACGTGCATAGCCTCGGTGTGCTCAATGATGAGGTAGGCACCTCTTTTGAGCGACACATACTTGGCAAAGAGCGACTTAATCTGACGCGAGATGTCGAAGTTGTCGAATATGGGCTGCGAGCCCTTGTAGTGTTTGACAATCTTGACCTTCTCGGGCGCAATGACCGAAATGTACTCCTTAATCTCGTTGTAGATGGTCTCGTCATTGACGTGAATGGCGTTGAACGACGAGTTGAGCGAGTCGCGGATGATGGTGTTGGCCCTGCTCATCTCGCTCAAAAGCTGTACGGGAGCAACCTTGGTCTTGATTCCTTCCAGAGCACTCTCCCAACGCTTAATCAGCGAAAGGATATCCTGCTCGATATCAACATCACTCTTACCCTGCGCGGCGGTGCGGATAATCACACCGTAGTTCTTGGGCAATACCTTGTCGCAGATGCGTTTGAGACGTTTTTTCTCCTCGTTGGAACGAATCTTTTGGGATATGGATATTTTGTTTGTAAAGGGAATGAGCACTACGTTGCGACCTGCGAGAGAGATGTCCGACGTAAGTCTTGGGCCCTTCGTCGAGATTGCCTCTTTGGCAATCTGCACCATTATGGGCTGTCCGCCCGCAATGTAACTCGCCAATTTGCCCGTCTTTCCCAGGGGCTGGTCGAGTTTCAAACTCTCGATTCGCACGTTTTTCTTCTTCGTCGAGAGGTTCGCCACAAGTTTATGCAGTGTGGTGAACTGTGGCCCGAGGTCGAGGAAGTGAATAAAAGCATCTCTCTCGTGACCAATATTGACGAATGCGGCATTCAATCCGGGCATAATCTTTCTCACCTTGCCCAGATAGATGTCGCCCACCGCAAAACCACTCTTGCAACTCTCCTTGTCCAACTCAACGAGCTGTTTGTCCTCAACAAGGGCGATGGTTACTTCGGTGGGGGTTACGTTGATGATTAGTTCTCTGTTCATTGTCTTTTTTTCGAGTGTAATCCCACTCCGCAAGGGAGGTGGGAGGAAGCAGTCGGGGCTCCACAAACAGCCCCCTCACGAAAAAATAAAGCCAAAAACCTTTTGATAGGCTTTCAGCTCTATTTTTTCTATTAAAGGTAAACCGACAACCTATTTCTTGTTGTGTTTATGACGATTTTTGCGCAAGCGTTTTTTACGTTTGTGAGTCGCCATTTTGGGACCTTTCCTTTTCTTACCGTTAGGCATAGCTCTTAATTTTTAGTTTGGTTTATTAAACTTAACTCCTTCAACAACTTATTTCACTTTACCAGCAAAGCTTTTTGCGGGTTTGAAAGCGGGAATGTTGTGTGCGGGAATGGTAATAGTGGTGCCTTTCGAGATGTTGCGAGCAACTTTCTGAGCCCTCTCTTTGATGATGAAGCTACCGAAACCCCTCAAATATACGGGCTCGTTCTCAATCAAAGAACCTTTTACGTTCTCCATAAAAGCCTCAACAACCTGCTGTACGAGAGCCTTCTCAACGCCAGTCTCTTTGGCGATGTTGTTTACGATATCTGCCTTTGTCATAACTGTATGATTTATAAAATTAGTTTATGTTAAATTCTTTGTTTTCCAAATCGGAGTGCAAATATAAGGGATTATTTGGTTAATTTACAATCAAGTAGCAATTTTTTTCGATTTTTTTATTTTCTACCCACACCACCCCTCGCAACACAATGAGCCGAAACCCCCTGTTGGGGGTGTCAATTTTCGTGCCTTGAAATAGAGTCGCAAACCTCAATCGTGGGTTTATTTATAAAATAAAGGTGAAAAAATTTTGACATCCGAACAAAAAATCCTACTTTTGGGGAAACTATACCCATTCAAAGAGAGGAGAAATGGCCACACACCACTCCTTCCTCTTTCGGCAAAACAGTAGAACAAAACACACAAATAACTAATAACCAAAAAATTAAAACTATGAAAAAACTATTTGTAGTTCTTCTGGCGGCACTTCTTGCTCTGCCCGCAGTGGCACAAGAACTAACCCCGAAGAAAAATGCTCGTGGCAAATGGGGCTATGTAGACAGCAAAGACAATTGGCTCATCAAAGCAAAGTATGAGGTTGCAGAGGAGTTTGCAGCCGACGGCCTTGCAAAGGTTAAAGACTCAAAGGGCAGATGGGGCTTTGTGAACAAAGCCGGTGACGAGGTTGTAAGGCTGCGCTACCAGTGGCTCGGCAACTTCTCGCTCGATGGTATCTGCAAGGTAAAAGAGGATGACAAATTCGGCCTTGTGAATCGTGACGGCAAGGTGCTCGCCAAGACAAAATATGACGACATCGAGGAGTTCTCGGAGGCTGGAACCGCTGTTGTTCGCATCGAGGAGAACTACGGTATGATTAACAAGGAGGGTAAGGAGATTATCCGCGTGCGCTACCAAGAGGTTACCGAGTTTTCGGCAGATGGCTTGGCTTGGATTAAACAGTCCGACAAATGGGGCGTAATCAACCGCGAGGGTAAGACTATTGCCAAGGTGAAATATGACGAGGCGGGCATTTGGAACGAGAATGGTACCGCACACGTTAAGGTTGATGGTTTGGTTGGTATCCTCGGCAAGAATGGTAAGGAGATTCACAAACCCCAATACGACAGCATCGGTCTTTTCAGCGAAGAGGGCTTGGCTTGGAGCGTAAAGGAGGGCCTCTATGGTCTTCTCAACAGCACCGGCAAACGTCTTTCGGACAACAAGTACGACGAGGTTGGCGAGTGGAACGAGAGTGGTACCGCCCTTGTGAGGGTTGAGACCAAATGGGGCTTCGTGAACAAATCCGGTAAGGAGGTTCTCGCAGCTGCCTACGACGAAATCGGCACCTTCAACGATATGGGTATTGCCAAGGTTATGAACGATGGAAAATATGGCCTTGTAAATAATATGGGCGTAGTGCTTGCACCCGTAAAATACTCCACCATCGGCGAGTTTGCAGCAGGTTTTGCAAAGGTTAGCATTGATGGCAAATACGGCATTATCAACACCGCCGGCAAGGAGGTTACCCCTGTTAAATACGACACCTTCGCAGAGTATGCACAGAATGGTCTTGCACTCGTTACTGCCGATGGTTTCATCGGTTGGGTTGACCGCGTTGGTAGGGAGATTGTTCCCGTAATGAACGACGAGGTTGGCGAGTGGACCGAGGATGGTTTGAACTGGATTCGTCAGGGCGAGCTCTATGGCTGGATTGACATCACCGGCAAACGCATCACCAAAGTTGAGTACACCAAACTCTGGGGTTGGGAGATCAACGGCTTGGCAAAGGTTGCCAAAGGCGAACTTATGAGCTGGATTACCCGCGAGGGTGACCTCATTGCACCCGTTGAGTACTCCGAGGTTGGCGAGTGGACCGACCTTGGCCTCGTTTGGGTTAAGAGGGGCGACCTCTATGGTATGCTCGATGTTGAGGGTGAGGATGTTGTGCCCATCAAATACACTTCGCTCGGAACCTTCGACTCAAATGGTCTTGCAATCGCTTCGCTTGCAGAGAACAAATGGGGCTTTGTAAATGCCAAAGGCAAAGAGATTTTGAAGGTGAACAACCTTGCAGTTTGGCCATTTGGCGAGGAGGGCCTTGCCAAGTTCCGTGATGCAAAGGGTAAATATGGCTTCATCAACGCCGAGGGTAAGAAAGTTATCCCCGCAAAGAACGACTATGCCGATGATTTCGTGAATGGCCTTGTAAGGGTTAGCCAGAAGGGTACCTACGACGAGAATGGCGTATATAGCGGTGGCAAATGGGGCTTCTACAACGTCAAGGGCAAAGCCGCAGTGCGTATCTCCTACGACTATGCAGACGCTTTTGCCGACGGTATGGCTCGCGTAAGCACCAAGGGTACTTGGGCCGAGGGCAAATACAGTGGCGGTATGTGGGGCTTTGTAAATGCTCGTGGCAAAGAGATTATCAAACTCAAATACAACGACGCAGGTAACTTCTCAGAGGGCCTGGCTTGGGTAAGCTTGGCAGGTAAGTATGGTTGGATTGACCAGAGTGGCCGCGAGGTTATCGCAATTCAGTATGACGATGTTCACAGCTTCGAGCAGGGCTTGGCAAGAGTAAAACTCAATGGCAAGTATGGTTGGTTGAACAAAGCCGGCCAGGAGGCTATTGCCGTGAAGTTTGACGTTGCTGATGACTTCGATGCAAATGGCCTTGCAAGGGTATCGCTCGATGGCAAGTGGGGCTTCCTCAACCGCGCAGGCGAGGAGATTGTTCCCGTTAAATACAATGGTGCAGAGCCTTTCGACGCAGAGGGTATTGCAATGGTACAGAGTGGCGACACTTGGTTCAAGATTAACACCGCAGGTATCATCACCGTTACTCCCAAATTCATCGGCTCGCTCCACTTCGACGAGGGCTTCGCTCCCATCCAGCTCGATGGCAAATGGGGCTTCTGCAACGTAGCAGGTACTATGGTTATCCCCGCACAGTATGACGCAGTTTGGGCCTTCTCGCAGGGTGCTGCTATGGTTAAGAGTGGCGAGGTTTATAGCTGGATTGGCGTAGATGGCAAACCCATCAACAAGTCCTACGACAGCGTTGCCGAGTTCGACGAGAAAGGCATTGCCAAAGCTTCGCTTGCAGGCAAGTGGGGTTATGTAAACCGTGCAGGTGTAGAGGTATTGCCCGTAATCTACGATGAGGTAGGTGATTGGGATGCTGCCGGCTTGGCAAAGATTGCCTTGGAGGGTAAGTATGGTTGGGCTAACCACGATGGCAAAGTTGTGGTTGCACCCAAGTATGAGGAGGTTGGCAACTTCACTGCCGATGGTCTTGCAATGGTTAAGATTGGTGGCAAGATGGGCTTCCTCAACACCAAGTATCGTGAGATTATCCCCGTAATCTACGACGAGGTTGGCGACTTCAACTATGGTGTTGCCAAAGTTTGCTCGGAGGGCAAATGGGGCTTCATCGACATTGATGGCAAAGAGATTACTCCTTTGAAATATAGCGAGATTGGCGAGATGACCGAGGGTGTTGCCAAAGTTAAGGCTGCCGGCAAGTGGGGCTTCATAGATGCTAAATATGATGAGGTATTGACTCCTATCTACGATGAGGTTGGCACCTTTATGGATGGCATCACTTGGGTGAAACTCGAAGGCAAGTGTGGTCTTATCGACAAGAACGGCAGGGGCATTACCGCTCCCAAGTACGACACCATCGCCGACTTCGAGGAGGGCGTTGCACTCGTAAGCATCAACGGCTTGTATGGCTACATCAACCGCACCGGTGCAGAGATTGTACCCATCATCTACACTCCCGAGGAGGCTGCCGACAACTGCAAGGAGTTCCTCTACTATCAGAAGTTCTCCAACTATGCAAACGAGTATATGGCACCCAAAGTTGCCGAGTTTGAGGTCAAAGACGAGTTCGAGACCGAGGCTCAGTACGCTTCGAGGGTAAATGAGGAGACCGTTGCAGCTCTCAAAGAGAAACTCACCGAGGAGGCTGAGGTTGAGTATATCAAAGAGCGTGGCAAGAGCGTTGTTTTGCAGCTCACCCTTGGCACCTACAATGCCGAGAAAGAGTGCTTTGGCGTTACCGACAACAACTACGGCGAGTTTGTGGTGAATGTTCCCCTGAACGTAGCTCGCGACTTCAAGTCGTTGTGGGATGGTCTGACCAAGACCGCATCGTTCTGTGTTGAGAACGACGTTTTGGCTGTTGAGAGCATCACCTTCCGTATGCCCGATGGCACAGAGTTCGTAGCAACCAAATAGGACTCTTAGATAACACTGCGGGGCGCAACCGGAAAGTTGCGCCCCGTTTTTTTGTGAAAATATAGGACGGAGAGGGTATAATATCCGAATTTTTTGTTATATTTGTGGTAACAAAGCCCTCCACAGAGAGTGGTGCTTTACGAAGAAGGGAGAATCTTCAAAAGGCTTTTATTCTGAAACACATTTGTTTAACTAAAAATTATAACCATTATGAAGAAACTTGTACTTACTCTTGCTGTTGCCCTTATGGCACTTTGCGCATCGGCAAACAACTACGTTGCAAATGATGCTGCTATCGACGCTCTCGTTGAGAACTCGGTTGAGATGGTAATGGAGGCTGCTCCCGCAATGCCCGCTGTTGCTGCTCAGAAAAACCCCATTATCGCAACTGCTTTGTCGCTGATTCCCGTAACCAACTGGCTTGCATTGCACCGTTACTACCTCGGCACCGAAGTGTGGATGGCTCTTCCCTACGCACTGACCGGCAGTGGTTTCGGTTTCCTCTATGTTATTGATTCGGTAGTTTTGGTTCTCGACCTCATTGAGAACAACAGCATCAGCGGTAAATATATCAACAACCCTAGAATTCTTATGTGGGCAGACTTGTTCTAATCCATAAAAAATTACTACCTTTATGGGGCGAAGGCGAGAGAAACCTTCGCCCCATAATTTTTTTGTTATACCTATTTATATTACTATATGAGCAAACGACTACTCACCCTCTTTGTGTTTCTTCTGCCCATCGTGGCGGTGGCACAGGTGCGCCTTTCGATAGATGAGAGGAGTGTGCAGGTTGCCGAGGGGAAGAAGGTAACCAGCCAACGTAGCATCTACCTCCACCCCGATGGTAGGATGGTTTCGGAACAACACAGCCCCACGCATACCATAACCCTCTCCAACTCGCTCGGAGAGATGAGAATCTACACACCCACCACGGGTGAGGTGGTGGCTATAAATGACAAAGAGATGGCTTCGAGTCGGGAGATTGTTTCAATCTTTGCCTCGGGAGCCTATGCAGATATGGCCCTCGGAATGTATGGCTACACCCAGAGCGAGGTGCGCAGTGAGGAGGGTATGATTATCAAGACCTTCATACCTGCAAGCACAGCAACGGTGGCAAAGGTGGAGCTCGCCTTCCAAAATCACCTTCCCATCTGTATGGTCTACTACAACGGCAAAGATGAGGTGTTGCGCAGGGTATATTTCTCTCGCTACGAGTTTGGTCGCATACCTATGCCTATGCGCATTACGGAGATTGAATACACCCCCAAGCGCGACTCTCTCGTAAGGCTCTCAACCTTCTCCAACCTACTATTTGACAGCGATGCCACATCGGATATGTTCGAGTGGCAGGTGCCTGCCGATGCCAAACGCATTGATATTGACCCCAAAACGCTCCTTTCAAAATAATGAGAACTCTCCCACATAAGGTTTTCATATTGGTGACACTATCTCTGCTTGGCGCACTCTCCGCAAAGGCCCAGAAGAGCGACTTAGAGCTTCTGCGTGGGGCTCAATTCGAGGCACCCCGCGAGGATAGGAGCGTTCCCTATGGCATTGAGCCCGGGCGCAAAACTCTCTCGCCACTCTACCACGGAGCGAGTGGTGCGCTATGGCTGTGGGAGAACCTTGTGGCACCCGATGTGTGTGCCCCGGGTGGCTACACCGACACCAATACGGCCTACTTCAAGGCTCTCGTTTTGGAGTATGGCGCACTGCCGGCTGTGATTTATGGGCTCGACCGCACGGTGCGCAACACCAAGATTGGTCGCTACTCGTCACCCACAAACTCCCGAGGACTCATCGAGGATAATCCCAAACGCTACCGCCGACAATGAAGAGAATCATCTGCATATTCGCACTCCTTATGATGGGAGTTGGTGTGGGCTTTGCCCAACGCCACGCACTGCCCGACTACCAATTTGGTGGCTACCTGATTGGCAAGGGTTTGCTGCGCGACGCACTCACCCTCACCACCACCCTCCCCGATGACTACACACCCGCAGGACTCGACACTATGCGTCACTTGGCGGGATGGACTCTCTACCACAACCAAAAATTCACCTCTGCCGCAGACAACTTTTCGAGGGTTTCGGCAGCATCTCCACTCTACCCCAAGAGTGCCTTCTATGGCACGATTTGCGACTTGGAGGGGGGAGATATTTCGGGTGCCAAAGAGCGGCTAAATGCCTTTGCCGCAACGCCTCACGCGAGTGGGTATGCCGAACTATTGGCCTTTGAGAGGGGTGGTATTGCACTCTTGGAGGGTAATATCGAAGAGTATGAGCAGTGGCAGAGAGAGTTCAGCTACAACACCTACGCACTTGCCGAAGAGCAACGCACGCTCGACCAAATAGCCCTCAACCGCCCCAAAGAGCTCTCCCCCTGGGTGGCCGGTGTGGCGAGTGCCATTGTTCCCGGATTGGGCAAAATCTATGCGGGCGACGTGGGCGGTGGCGTAGCATCGTTCCTCTTGGTGGGAGCCTTTGCAGCCCTTACGGCCGATAGTTGGGTGAAGGCCGGCACCCCCGCCAATTGGCGCACCATAACATACGGTGCCGTGGGATCGCTACTCTATGTGAGCAATATATTCGGAAGTGTCGCTTCCGTGAAGGTATATTATCAGAACTTTGAAGAGATTAACCATCAGGCTGTTATGTACAGCATTCATATCCCTCTGCGCAATATTTTCAAGTAGCGCACAGAGCCACGAGTGGGACCAGCGGGCACTCGAATTGGAGCGTAAAATCTACGCCTCCACCTCGCCCTATGACCACAACTCGGCACTTCTGGCAAAGTGTGAGGTGAGGAAACAACAGGGGCTCTACGATGAGGCTCTGGCGGAACTCTCGCGCATCTACACCTATGCACTCGGCAAGGAGGAGTTGGCCACCTACTACTCCCAGAAGGCACTTTGTGGCTACCTCGCAGGCAAATTCGACCAAGCGCTGGCCACTTGTAGCGAGGCACAATTCTACATCCCAAGTGGGGGCGAAGAGAGCACCCTCATAACCCTAATTGAGGCACTCGCGGCGGGCGAAAAGGGCGATTGGACACGCTCCAAAGCGGCTGCCGAAAAGTATCTCGCCACCCAACCCAACGGAGAACAAAAAGGCGATATTTTGAATGAACTATATTCCGACACACCCCGTATGCGCAACCCACAACTCGCTTGGTGGTTGAGCCTTATCCCCGGTGTCGGGCAACTCTATGCGGGCGAGGTGTGGAGCGGTGTGGTGTCACTCGTGGCCAATGGAGCCTTGGGCTATTTCGCTGTTAGTGAAGCCATTGCAGGCCAATGGCTGAGCGGTTGGATTGTGGGCTGCGGAGGTTTGAGCACCTCCTACTTTGTGGGACAGGAGCGCGCCCGCATCCTCACCGAAAGACGCAATGCCCGACTACTCCGCGAACACAACGACCTCCTCCGCAAGACGCTATTGGATTAAAAATTCAAAATTTTATCAGCGCACCATTCTTGGTTACAGGTATTAAAAAAGATACCCGCGAACTTTTTTATATAGGACTTATAGGGCCTATATATTTTCGGGCGCATCGCGCCCGCGACGTTTGACCAGACTACGTCTGTTCTAAAATGCTCTGGCTCGGCGTAGCCTGCAAGCAGTCTCTGCCCTCGCTTACTCGCATTTGCGACGTTGGACGTTGGACAAAAAACGCATAGAACGAGATGAATGCAAGGCATACGAGAAAGCGGAGTCCGCAGTTTACACGAGGTAAATGAGGAACTCCGCTTATCGAAGTATAACGCAGCAGTCGCTCGTTATATGCGTTTTTTTAATAGGAGCGAGCAAACAACACACGACGCTTCGAAGGCCTGCCACTGAATACACAGGTGCCCTCCTCATCGACGGTGTCGAAGGGGATACAGCGAATGGTCGCCTTGGTAGCCTCCTTGATAGCCACTTCGGTCTCGGTGGTACCATCCCAATGTGCGAGGATGAAGCCACCCTTGTTCTCCAAAACATCCTGGAACTCCTCCCAAGTATCCACCTTGGTAATCATCGAGTTGCGGAATGCGAGTGCTTTCTGGAAGATACTCTTCTGCATATCCTCCAAAGTCTTCTCCACGAGGTCGGCGATGCCCTCCAAAGCGACACTCTCCTTCACGAGAGTATCGCGACGCATCATCTCCACGGTGCCATTTGCCAAGTCGCGGGGGCCCACAACAAGCCTTACGGGCACACCTTTGAGCTCATACTCGGCAAACTTGAAGCCCGAGCGAACATTGTCGCGGTTGTCAATCTTGACGCTGATGCCTTTTGCACGCAAGGGGGCTGCAATTTTCTCCAACTCCTCGGTCATCTTTTTGAGCTCCTCGTCGCCCTTGTAGATAGGAATCATAACCACCTGAATGGGGGCCAACTTGGGAGGCAATACAAGACCATTGTTGTCGGAGTGGGACATAATGAGCGCACCCATCAAGCGGGTGGAAACACCCCACGAAGTAGCCCAAGCGTAGTCCATACCGCCCTCACGGGTTGCAAACTGAACGTCGAAAGCCTTACCGAAGTTCTGGCCCAAGAAGTGCGAAGTACCACTCTGCAAAGCCTTACCGTCCTGCATCAGAGCCTCAATGGTGAAGGTATCAACCGCACCTGCAAATCGCTCATTGGCACTCTTGGTACCCATAATCACAGGCACACCCATCCAATTCTCGGCAAAGTCGGCATAGACGCGAATCATCTTCTGAGCCTCCTCGATAGCCTCCTCGCGAGTCTCGTGTGCGGTGTGGCCCTCCTGCCAGAGGAACTCGGCGGTGCGGAGGAAGAGGCGGGTACGCATCTCCCAACGAACCACGTTTGCCCACTGATTGCAGAGGATGGGGAGATCGCGGTAGGACTGAATCCAGTTCTTATAGGTGTTCCAGATGATGGTCTCGGAGGTGGGACGCACGATAAGCTCCTCTTCGAGCCTTGCCTCGGGGTCAACAACCACACCGTTGCCATCGGGAGCATTCATCAAGCGGTAGTGGGTAACCACTGCACACTCCTTTGCAAAGCCCTCAACGTGGTCGGCCTCACGGCTGAAAAACGACTTGGGAATGAACAATGGGAAGTAGGCATTGACGTGGCCCGTAGCCTTGAACATATCGTCAAGGGCACGCTGCATCTTCTCCCAGATTGCGTAGCCGTAGGGTTTGATTACCATCGAACCCCTTACTGCGGAGTTCTCTGCCAGACCTGCTTTCACCACAAGGTCGTTGTACCACTGCGAGTAGTTCTCCTCGCGAGGTGTGAGTTGTTTGAGTTCTTTTGCCATTGCTTTCTATCTCTATTTCTTATTTTTTGTTTCTTGGGTGGTAAAAATATTGTGGAGGTTTGCAATTCTTTCGCACCAAATTTGTACTTTTGTGTGTGATGCAAAAATCCATCCGCAAAGGTACACTTTTTTGGCAAAAAAATCCCAATTCCCCGGCAATGTGAGGGGAAATAGAATTATTTTTCGCCCTGCGTGCAACGATTTGCCCCCTTTTTGCGTCTATAATAGTAGAGAGAACCGAGAAATCTCACCAAAAAACAGTATAAAGACTATGATGAGAACGAGAAACACCTTAGTAATGAGCATCGCATTGGTAGCGATGGCTCTTACAATGAGTAGCTGTGGCGCATCCCTCACCCTCGCGTTGGGTGGAAATTCGGGAGCTGCCACCTATGTTGATGACCTCTACGGAGTACACGATGTTGCCGCACTGCGCGAAGCAGAGCGTATTGCTGCCGAAAAGGAGGCCGCAGCAAGGGCCGAGAGGGAAAAACGCATAGCAGCAATGATTGCCGCCGACAATGCCGAGGCCGATATTGATGAGATTCTGGGTAGCTTGGGAGGCGAGAGTACTTCGGCGGGTATCGTTATGCCCTCCGAGGGTGGTGATGTGAATATCACCTACAACAACATCTATGTGGATGACTATGCGAGTGCCTATGCTCGCCGCTTGCAGGGATTCTCCTCGCTCACCTACCGACTTCCCTCCTCCTATTGGGACTATCGCTATGGTGATGCCTATTTCCTCACCCTCGCCTACGACCCTGCGTTCTACACTGTGATGGTTATGGGTGATCAGGTGTGGGTGGAGCCCCGCTATATTACCAATATGTTCGGCAGCTGGAACAACCCATACTACTATGGTTATCGCTATGGCTACAACCCATATTACTATGGATACAGCTATGCCTATTGGGACTATTGGGGATGGAACTCGCCCTATTGGGGCTGCGACCCATTCTACCACTACCACTATCACGGCTGGTACGACCCCTACTATGGATTCCCACACTACGGACATCCCCACTACCCCCACCACAAACCCGGTGGCCCAGGTGGCCCTCACGGTGGTGGCGGCCACAAGAAACCAAACGTAACCCACCGCCCAAGTTATGGCACGGGTGGCGGAGCAGGTGGTGGCTCGTCGATGCGCCCCGGCGGAGGTGTGCTCTCCTATAATGACCGCCTCGGAGGACGCGACGAATCGAGAGGTGGCACACAGATTGCAACGGGTACCAACAGCACCACCAATCGTGGCTCGGCAAATGTGGGTGGCACATCGGCTCGCCCCATAAGAGGTACTGTGGCTGAGATTCGTAACGGTGGAGGTACAACCACTCGCGCAGAGGGTAGCACAATCTCCAAACCCGTATCGAAAAACGAGCTCTCGGGCACCCTGAGTGGCACAACCATCACAAGCAGGCCCAGCTCAATGAGGGGTAACACCACAAGCGGTGTGAGCAACTCCTCGTCGCGCACCTCGCGCAGTAGCTCCTCGACCGTAAGAAGTGGCAGTTCTGCACCCAAGAATAGCTCGAGCGTGAGTCGTAGTTCCTCTTCGAGCAGTCGCTCCTCTTCGAGCGTGAGTCGCAGTAGCTCATCGAGCAATCGTAGCAGTTCAAGTGTGAGCCGCAGCTCCTCGTCGAGCTCCACATCGAGGGGTAGCGTATCTTCGAGCCGTAGTAGCTTCGGTGGAGGTAGCTCTTCAAGCAGTCGTTCATCCTCCTCGCGTGGTGGCAGATAGAAGTTAGAGTACAGAGATATAAACAGTTAGGTTTTCGGATTGAGATGAAAAGGATTTTTAGCATAGCAACAATGGTGGTGCTCTCCGCCTTGGTGGCAAGAGCACAAACCCTCACTATGGGTGGCGAGGTCATCAGCCCTGCAAATATGAGCCACTTGGAGTCGGCAAAATTTGCACAGACCGAGCACTCATTTATGACGGCAAGAGTAGCGGCTATGGGTGGTGCCTTTACCTCCCTCGGTGCCGACCTGTCGAGTATGAGTATCAACCCCGCAGGTATGGGTATGTATCGTAGCTCTCAGCTCTCGATGTCGATGCTCTACGACCACACTCGCTCCACAAATGGCACGGTGGGTTTTGCCAGCAACAAAAGTGGCATAGCATTCAACCAAGTGGGTACCGCACTCAACCTCTATCAGGGCACAGGTGCCCTCGTGAGCTTCACCATCGGCTTTGGCTACAACAAACTCGCCGACCTCAACTTCCGCAATGCGGCAAAGTGGAACAATGGCGAGGTGACAATCGGTGAGTTCTTTGCCGAGCAGATGTATGGCATCGACCCCTCGGAGTTGGGCTCCTCGAAGGCCCCCTTCACCAACCCCAACATCTACCCCGACCAATGGGGTGGCGTGCTCGCCTATCGCACCTTTTTTATCGACCCTGAGCTGAACAAAGAGGGGCTCTTCACCGGCAACTACGTTGTCGGAAGCGTACCAACGGAGAATAGGATTGATTCGAGTCTGTATGTTGAGAGCGAAGGTAGCGTTGGCGAGTATGACTTCTCGATGGGCTTCAACTTTGGCAACATCCTCTACCTCGGCACCACCCTCGGAGTTCAATCCATCGAGCAGATACTCTACTACGACTACACAGAGCAGTATCGTGGCGCACAAGGCGACGAGTTGCAGAATATGACCTTCTCCCCCGTGGTTGCCAACTACGGTTCGGGGGTGAATTTCAAAATAGGTGCTATTCTGCGCCCCATAAGCGCGTTACGCATCGGTATTGCCTATCACTCCCCAACGGCTGTGAGTCTTTCGAGGGACTACAAGACATATATGCAAACCCATTTTGTGAATGGCGATGCATTCAAGGGCGACTCCTATCTCAACACCTTCACCTACGACTACTCCTCGCCCTCGAAACTACTATTGGGCGCATCAATAACACTTGCCAATAGGGCCATTATCTCGGTCGATTGGGATAGGGTTTGGTACGATGGTATGAGTATGGACTCCGATGGTATGGAGGAGGCCTTTGCAAACGACGTGAAGGCCGACCTCGGTGCCGCCAGCAACTTCCGCGTGGGCGTGGAGGTGGTACCTTTCCAGAACCTCTACCTGCGCGGTGGCTATGCCTACTATGGCTCGCCCCTCAACTCGGATGCCGAGAAGTACAACGACGAAGGTGGAGCCTTCTTTGGCACCTACAAAACCCACAGCGACAACTTCTCGCTCGGTCTTGGTTGGAGATTTGCCTCGGGCTCGTCGCTCGATTTGGCTTGGACACTTTCGAGGGCACACTTCACCAACAGTGTGATGTATGACTACTACTATGCCGACAGCGCACAGGAGATTCTCGTGAGTGGCCCCACACTCTCCGGCACAACCCACCGCTCCAACACTGTGGGCGCAACCTACTCGGTGTTGTTCTAATCTCGGGGGGGGTAATAAACACAAGGAAGGGTGTCGATAGCTATCGACACCCTTCCTTCTTTCTATATCGCACCAACGCCTACTCTGCGGTTGCAAGGGGCGAAGGAACGCTATAAACTCGTGCAGCCAACTCCTTGTCGTACTCGTAAAGGCCGTACTTATTGTCGCCAATCTTCTCCAAGATGTCGATAATATCGCGAGCGTTCTCCTCCTCCTCAATCTGCTCATCCACAAACCATTTGAGGAAGCTCTCCGAAGCGTAGTCCTGCTCCTCTTTGGCAATAGCCATAAGGTTGTTGATGCGAGCGGTCACAACCTGCTCGTGCTCCAAAGTCTTCTCCCACGCAGCCAGAGGGCTTTCCCACTCGGTCTGCACCTCTGCAATGGGCTGCAATTTAACCTCTGCGCCACGCGAGTTGAGCATATTCATAAAGATGCGTGCGTGATCCTGCTCCTCCTGAAATTGGATGAAGAACCAATTTGCAAAACCTTTGTTACCCTTTGCCTCCTGATCCATCGACATCGAGAGGTAGAGATATGCCGACCAAAGTTCGGCGTTAATCTGGTCGTTGATAGCCGCTACAAGGCGGTCGCTAATGTTCTTTTTCATAGTGTATCGTGTTTTATTGGTTAATTCGTTATTGTTTTTTTCTTATCACAAATATAGTGCAATTTTCGCGAATTGATACTCTTTCTCTCGATGATATTTTTCTATGCAACCATAAACATAACTTATAGTAAAATGAGTGAGGGCAGATCTGCTTGACCTGCCCTCACGCGCGTATTAATTGTAGATGTATGGCTTATGCCAAAATCTCCAACATCTTAATAGCCGCAGTAGCCACAGGGGTACCAGGGCCGAAGATTGCAGCAGCACCATCTTTGTAGAGCTGGTCGTAGTCCTGTGCGGGGATTACACCACCTACTACAACAACGATGTCCTCACGACCGAGTTTCTTCAACTCAGCGATAATCTGAGGAACGAGCGTAAGGTGACCAGCGGCGAGCGACGATACGCCTACAACGTGAACGTCGTTCTCCACAGCCTGTTTTGCTGCCTCCTCGGGAGTCTGGAACAAGGGGCCCATATCCACGTCAAAGCCGAGGTCGGCATAACCGGTAGCAACAACTTTTGCACCACGGTCGTGACCATCCTGACCAAGTTTGGCAATCATAATACGGGGCTGACGACCCTCGCGTTTTGCGAACTCCTCAACCATCTCTTTCGCCTTGGCGAAATCTGCATCA
Organism: Tidjanibacter sp.; assembly: GCA_045657545.1. Taxonomy (GTDB): domain Bacteria; phylum Bacteroidota; class Bacteroidia; order Bacteroidales; family Rikenellaceae; genus Tidjanibacter. Next base: position 56,040 of record JAZOTH010000028.1, on the reverse strand, counting down.
TTCTTCATAGCACTCGAATATACACCAGAGATTGAACGAATAACTGCTTTGTAGCGACCTACAACAACCTCGCAAGCGTCGGAAATCTCACCCAACGATGCGCGAACTTTTGCAGCCTCAACAGCGAGCTCCAAGAGGTTGCCGGTCTTGGTCTTCACAGCCTCGGTAATAGCCGCCAAAGCTTTCTGTACGGCAGCCTCATCACGGTTAGCGCGAAGCTCTTTGAGGCGTTTAACCTGACTCTCACGAACTGCGGTGTTATCCACAGCGAGGATGTCGATGGGGGCCTCTTTCTCCAAGCGGTAGCGGTTCAAACCAACGATAACCTCGTCACCCGAGTCGATCCAAGCCTGTTTGCGAGCCGAAGCCTCCTCGATACGCATCTTGGGAAGACCGGTCTCGATAGCCTTAGCCATACCTCCGAGTTTCTCAATCTCCTGGATGTGCTCCCAAGCCTTGTGAGCAATCTCGTTGGTGAGGCTCTCAACGTAGTACGAACCAGCCCAGGGGTCAACCGAGCGGCAAACGTTGGTCTCCTCCTGGATGTAGATCTGGGTATTACGAGCAATACGAGCCGAGAAGTCGGTAGGAAGTGCAATGGCCTCATCGAGTGCGTTGGTGTGGAGCGACTGGGTGTGACCAAGTGCTGCGCCCATAGCCTCAATTGCGGTACGGCCTACGTTGTTGAAAGGATCCTGCTCGGTGAGCGACCAACCCGAAGTCTGCGAGTGGGTACGCAATGCGAGCGATTTGGGGTTCTTGGGGTTGAACTGTTTTACGATCTTTGCCCACAACAGACGAGCAGCCCTCATCTTGGCAATCTCCATAAAGTGGTTCATACCGATAGCCCAGAAGAACGACAAGCGGGGAGCAAACTGGTCGATGCTCATACCTGCGTTCACACCTGCGCGGAGGTACTCCAAACCGTCGGCCAAGGTGTATGCCAACTCGATGTCGGCAGTTGCACCAGCCTCCTGCATATGGTAACCCGAGATAGAAATCGAGTTGAATTTGGGCATATTCTTCGAGGTGTACTCAAAGATATCGGCAATAATGCGCATCGAGAATTCTGGTGGGTAGATGTAGGTGTTACGCACCATAAACTCCTTCAAGATATCGTTCTGGATGGTACCGGCAAGCTGGTCGAGGGTGCAACCCTGCTCCAAACCTGCAACGATGTAGAACGCCAATACGGGAAGTACCGCACCGTTCATAGTCATCGAAACCGACATCTGGTTCAATGGAATACCATCGAACAACACCTTCATATCCTCAACCGAGCAGATGCTCACACCTGCTTTACCTACGTCACCAACAACCCTGGGGTGGTCAGCGTCGTAGCCACGGTGAGTTGCAAGGTCAAATGCAACCGACAGACCTTTCTGGCCCGAAGCCAAGTTACGACGGTAGAAGGCGTTACTCTCCTCTGCGGTCGAGAAACCTGCATACTGGCGAATGGTCCAGGGGCGCATAACGTACATAGTACTGTAAGGACCACGAAGGAAGGGAGCTACACCTGCTGCATAGTTAAGGTGCTCCATACCCTCCAAATCCTCGGCGCTGTAAAGACCCTTAACGGAAATCTGCTCGGCAGTCATCCACTCTTTCTCCGAAGCAGCGCACTTGCTCTGGCAGCAACCCTCGGCTGCGCCAGCGAATTTCATATCTGTAAATTGTGCTCTCATAATTCTTTTCTCCTCCGATTAAATACCCAACTCTTTAAGATAAGCTTTGAGCGTTTCGAGTACGTTGTCCCTTACGCTGATGAAGTGGGTGATACCCTGAGCTTTGAGCTCCTCAGCACAAGCGGGAGCACCAGCAACTACAACAATAGCATCCTCGCCGATGAGTTTTGCAACCTCGGGAGCAAGTGCTGCGTAGTCGTCATCCGACGAACATACAACAACGATGTCGGCCTTGGCCTCTTTGGCAGCCTTCACGCCCTCCTCAACCGAAGCGAAGAAGGTGTTGTCCTGAACCTTGATGCCTGCGCAAGCAAAGAAGTTGCAGCTGAACTGTGCCCTTGCACGAGCCATAGCCAAGCTACCACAAGTGAGCATAAATGCCTTGGGAGCCTTACCACTTGCATCCACAGCCTGACGCATAGCCTCAAACTGCTCGCCACCACGGTAGGGAACAAGTGCCTTGTCGCTCACCTCGCAAGTGCAACCACAAGCGCACTCTGCCTTCTGTGCCTCCAAAACCTCACCGAAGTTGGGGTACTGGTTGGTACCAAGGAGGGTGATACGGCGGGTAGCAACCTCTTTGTTTTTCTTCTCTGCCGAAGCCTTAACCTTTGCACTGATGGTGCCGTTGTTGAAAGCAGCGATGTAGCCACCCTCTGCCTCAACCTCTTTGAAGAGTTTCCAAGCCTCCTCAGCGATGGAAGCGGTGAGGTTCTCGATGTAGTAGGAGCCACCTGCGGGGTCAACCACATTGTCGAAGTGAGCCTCGTTCTTCAAAAGGAGCTGTACGTTGCGAGCAATGCGCTCTGCGAACTCATCGTTCTTGGTGGTCACAGCATTGAAGGGCAAAACCTCCAACGAGTGAACGCCACCGATAGCAGCACTCATAGCCTCGGTAGTACCGCGAAGCATATTTACATACGAGTCATAGACGGTCTGGTTCCAGCTCGAAGTAACAGCGTGGAGGTAGATTTTCTCTGCACATTTGCACTCAGGCTCGTAGGCCTTGGTGATGTTAGCCCACAAGAGGCGAGCTGCGCGTAGTTTTGCAATCTCCATAAAGTAGTTGGAGGTAATCGAAGTGGTGAAGCGGATGCTCTTTGCTGCATCGGTTGCGCTCACGCCCCTCTCTACGAGCTCCACGAGCATCTCGTGACCTGCGGCCATCATATAGCCGAGCTCCTCAACGATGGTCGAGCCGCTATTGCCAAGGATGGAGCCATCAACACCTGCAAAGCGGACGTGTTTGAACTCTTTGTAGTTTTTGATGTAGCCTGCAATCTTGTCGAAGCACTCCTCGCCACGCTCTTTACCACAGCAGAATTTGCCGAAACGGGTAAGGCCCCACATAATGGGATCGAAGTCAAATGCGATGCGTACAGCCTCTTTGTCGAAGCCGGCAGCCCACTCCATAACGGGCTCCACGATGGTGGTGTTGGAGGTGCAGATGTAGAATACAACCTCATTCTTAGTGGGGTCGATGCCTGCGGTCAGAGCCTCAACGAACTCTTTGTCCACCTCTTTGCAAATCTCGAAAGCGATGCTCTCTGCACCACAGTCGAGTGCGTGGAGAGCCTTCTTGTTGGCCTCTGCGGGGCACTCTACATAGATAGTCTGGAATACTTTCCACCTGTTGCAGTTTTTCACGCCGCGAACATAGGGGAACTCGCCTGCCGAAGCACCGAGGAAATTAACTGCTGCCAAATCCTCTGCGCGGTAGTAGGGGCGGACATTGAAGCCCTCGGCGGTACGCCATACCAATTTTTTCTGGTAGTCGGCGCCTTTGAGGTCGGTTGCGATGACAGCCTCCCACGCCTCTGTCGAGACTGCGGGGAACTCGTCGAACAACCTTTCGTACTTGTTGTTTGCCATAACTTTTTGTTAATGTTGTGAGTTTATTGTTAGTTGTTTGATGTTGTTTTCGTTACCATACGCACATAAGTGCGCAAATATAATAATTTTATTGATACAGTGTTACCTTTTTCGGAGAATGTTTTTTACTTTTGTGAGGAGAAACACCCAAAACCAATGGCGCGACTATTTACCAAACAAGAGATTCGTGGCATAGCACTACTGCTCCCAATAGTGGTGGTGGCTGTGTGGCTACTCATCGGGGCGCTCACAACAAAAGAGCTCTCCACGCCCGAAGAAGAGCCCAACATCACCGAGTCACCCACGCCAACCCTCGCACCCTTCGACCCCAACACCATAACCTACGAAGAGTTGCGCACAATGGGAATCGAAAAATACGTTGCACGCGGAATTGTAAAGTATCGTGAGGGTGGTCGCACCTACGCCATACCCGAAGATGTGGCCATAATCTACGGCATCAGCGACTCGCTCTACGCCCTCCTCAAACCCTACATCCGCATCGCACCCGAGTATCGCATAAAACCCAAAACATACCCCTCGAACACCACCACCTCCCCCAAGCGAGCCTTCCGCAACATCTCCTTCGACCCCAACACCCTTTCGGCCGAGGGATTCTACGACTTGGGCTGTTTCTCTGCACGCCAGGCCGAGGCCCTTGTGGAGTATCGTGACCGCATAGGTGGTTTCCGCTCCCTCTTGGAGGTGGCCGATTGTTACCTCATCGACAGCACACTATTTGCCCAGATGAAGCCATACATCACCCTGACAGTTAAGCCCAAAGATACCGCCACACACCACTCGCGCACATTCCGCAACCTCCCCTTTGACCCCAACACACTCTCGGCCGAAGGGTTCTACGAATTGGGCTGTTTTTCGGCACGCCAGGCCGAGGCTCTCGTGGAGTATCGCACACGCAAGGGCGGATTCCGCAGCGAGTTGGAGTGGCGGGATTGCTACCTCATTGACAGTGCCCTCTGGGAGCAGACAAAGGCCTATCTGCGCCTCTCCCCCATCCCGCGCAAACTCATTGACCTCAACAGTGCCGACTCGCTCACCCTCATTGGGGTAACAGGCATAGGTCCCCGCACCGCATCCGACATTCTGCGCTACCGCCAAAGGCTCGGTGGCTACTACTCTGTGAGCCAACTGCGCGACCTTCGGGTGGTTACAAAGGATAATTATGAGCTCTTCAAAGAAGAATTTTGGTGCGACAGTTGCAAAATTCGAAAAATTGATATTAACTTTGCACCCCCAAAGGAGTTGGCGGAACATCCGTACATAACAACCCCGAGGTTAAGACGCATACTCATAACACGACAAACGAAAGGAGGCTGGAAAGGGCTGGAAGAATTTTTGAATGACGACATATTCGAGAAAGAGGTGAGAGAAAAACTCGCCCCCTACTTCCGGTTTACCTCCGTCGAGATAGAGTAGCAGACAAGACAGACTCCAAAACCCACAAGGCAAGGGTGGAGCGCAAGGGATAGTCCCAAGGCGCACCGAAGAGCCCACAAACGAAACAAACGAATACAAAAACTAAAAAACTTATACGACTATGATTATTATGCCTGTAAAAGAGGGCGAGAACATTGAGCGCGCTCTTAAAAAATTCAAACGTAAATACGAGCGCACCGGCGTTCTCAAAGAGCTCCGCGCACGTCAGTACTTCATCAAACCCAGCTGGGCAAAACGCGAGAAAATGCAGCACGCTGTATATGTAGAGCAGTTGCACCGCCAGGAAGAAGAGTAGCATATAAGCGGCGCATTTGGCGTTGCCTATAAAACAAAGACCACCGAAAAGTTCGGTGGTCTTTTTTGTTCGCGTCGATACGACACACTATTTAATCTCGAAGACGTTGAGCAGATTGTAGCCCCCCTTTGCATTCCACACCCCTTTATTGAGAACTCGGATGGAGTAGAGGGGGTTGCCCGCAAGGCTCTGGTACCCATCGGGCAGATTGAGGTAGAGCCTACACTCACCCTCGGGCAGATCCTTGGGGAGGGTAATGGTTGTATCAATGGTCGTGATTGTACCCTCAAACCAGAAACGTGGATCGCTATCTATTTTGTAGACATACTCCTTCTGATTGGAATCTCTCAGCACCAACTCCACACCTCGTGGGTTCATTGGAGCTGCCCAACCATCGTTGAGAATATTAATCACAGCTCGGTAGTCGCCACCCGCTTTTACCTTTCGCTCGGGGGTAAAATAGGAGGTTTGAAGCACAAAGCGGTAACCCATACGGGCAGAGATCTCCGCAAAGCACCCATTATCTTTCCAACCACCGATAACATCGCTGTGGTAGTTGATGTTCAGATAGCTCCAATGTTGTTCCTGCATTCGGGCAATGGCATTGTCGCAGTGGTGGAGTCCCGCACCCGTGCCACACGTTTCGCCACCCATAATGGTGTAGCGTGTCTCGGCATCCCAGAAGAGCCAATCGCCCTTGCCTCGCTTGTCGCCAAAGGTGCCATAGTCGCTTGTTGATGCGAGGAAGCAGTCGTTGTGTCCCGCCACACGCGAGAGGTCGCTGCCGTTGTGTGCGGTAGCAATGGTTATGGTATCTTTCAGGGCGAGGCCATACATCGCCATCTTCTGCTTGGGGGTACGCACCTCCACTTGGCGGTCTTTGGGCAGAGCACCCAGAAGGCCATCTATAACCACCCTCTTTGCATCGGCATAACCCTGCTCGGTGCCCATTGCAAAGTTGGAGGAGGTGTGCCACTCGCCCCACGCACCAATGAACCCCGCCTGCACAACAAATATCACATCGGCATTCTTCATAAGGATGGGCTTCACCTGCTCAATATGGCGAACCATCAACTCTTGTGTGGCGTCGAAAGGCGCATACGAAGCATCCATATCGCTCTTATATCCAAACCTAACAATCGCCTTACCGCCCCTCTTGCGGAGGTTGTCGAAGGTCTCCTGCATCGCAGCCAGATAGTCGGGAGCGATATCGCAATCGATATAATCGGTCAGGTAGAAGAATATCAGATGGAGGGTGCGACCAAGCACTCGGCTCTGATAGACAGATGCCTCCACAAGCCTATCGGGCTTAACAAAGGTGGTCTGGGCGTAGAATCCACGCTCGGGATTGCATATTCGGGGGTTGTGCGCCAACTCCTCCTCGTAGGTGTAGGGGGTATAGACCACCTCTTTGAGTGTGGGATATGGCGAATCGGGATTGATGTTGTCGGACGAATCACACCCCCACACAAGAAGTGTCGCAAGTGTCGCAAAAAAGATAGTGCGGATTTTCATAACAAAGGTGTTTATACTTATTATCTTACCTCCTCTCCGAAGAGTGTTGCGGAGGAACAGTCGGTGATGCGCACAGTGGCGTAGGAGCCAGCTCCCAATCCCTCACGGGCATCGAATACCACCATCTTGTTCTGCGAAGTCCTGCCGCAGAGTTGCTTGTCGCTACGCTTGGAGAAGCCCTCCACCAACACCTCGAAGGTCTTGCCCACATCGCGGCGGTTGGAGGCGATGGAGAGCTCGTTTTGGAGGTTGATAATCTCCGTCAGTCGGCGAGTCTTCTCCTCCTCGCTCACGTCGTCGGTCATATGACGGTAGGCGTAGGTGCCGGGGCGCATCGAGAACTTGAACATAAAGGCGCTCTCGTAGCCCACCTCCCTCATCAGCGAGAGGGTGTCGGCGTGGTCTTCGAGCGTCTCGGTGCAGAAACCTGCTATGAGGTCGGTGGTAATAGCGCAATCGGGCATTGCTGCACGGATGGCGGCAATGCGGTCGAGATACCACTCGCGGGTGTATTTACGGTTCATAATCTGCAACATACGGGTGCTACCACTCTGTGCGGGCAGGTGGATAGCCTTGCAGATGTTGTGGCGCGAGGCCATCACCTCAATGAGCCTGTCGCTCAAATCTTTGGGGTGGGAGGTCGCAAACCTCACGCGCAGGTCGGGGGCCACATCGGCAGCCATCTCCATAAGGCGGGGGAAATCAACCACCACCTCACCCTGCTCGTTCTTCCATCGGTAGGAGTTCACATTCTGACCGAGGAGTGTCACCTCGCGGTAGCCTGCGTCGTAGATTTCGTGGAGTTCGCGGATGATGGTCTGGGGGTCACGGCTACGCTCAATGCCTCGGGTGTAGGGCACCACGCAGTAGGCGCACATATTGATACATCCGCGCATAATGCTCACAAAGGCACTCACTCCGTTGCTGTCGAGCCTTACGGGGCGAATGTCGCCATAGGTTTCTTCCTGCGAGAGGGCGGTATTGACACCCTTGCCACCTGCCGAGGCGGCATCCACCAAACGGGGCATATCGCGGTAGGCATCGGGGCCTGCTACGATATCCACAATGGGCTCGCGCTCCAAGAGTTGCGCTTTGAGCCTCTCGGCCATACAGCCCACAATGCCGATGATGAGGGTGCGTTTGGCACGTTTGTAGCGTTGGAACTCTTTGAGTCGGCCCCAGATGCGTTGCTCGGCATTGTCGCGGATGGAGCAGGTGTTCACAAGGATTATGTCTGCCTCTTCGATGTTGCGCGTGTAGAGGTAGCCCTCGGCTTGCATAATGGAGAGTATAATCTCGCTGTCGCCAACATTCATCTGGCAACCGTAGGTCTCGATGTAGAGTTTTCGTCCGCCACCCGTTGTGGCTCTTGCAATTTTCATATTGTGGTCTTGTGTTTTGTTTCTATTTCGTGCCACAAAAATACCCAATTCCCCCGAATAATCACCTTTTTGTGGCAATAATTTATCCTTATCTGCTTGTGGAATCCTAACAAAATGTTTAACTTTGTAGGAGTTAAGTTTATTTTGTGACCACCAACCCTCGCTCTTGTGTCGCATTTTTGTAGTCCTCTCGTGCTATATTACTCATTCGAGAATTGTGTTTAATTATTTCTAATCCAAAAGCTGTGTATAAATTATGAAAAAGGTTTTATTAGCAGTAGTGGCAACGCTTTTGTCGATTGGGGCGTTTGCACAAGAGGAAACTAAAATCAGAAGGTGGAGCCAATTTGATCTTTTGGGCTCGCCATCTATGATAGCACTTAACACCTCGCAGGGTTTGGCCTATCAGGATTTCTACTTTGGTTTGAGCTATGGTTTTGGCTATAATTCGGATAGGGAGTTTGTGCGTATGGGTGTTGATTCGAAAGATAGTGTGTTCGGTGTCTACATACCTCTGTATCTCACCGTCAGAAATGATATTGCACATATCAAATCCGTCACTCCCTATTTTGAGATAAAAGCGGGCCTGCAATGGTTCTGTGCCAAAGGGGTGGCACTATTTGCACTTCACCCAACCTTCGGCATAGAGTATAAGAATATCCAAATAGGAACGAGTGTGCAAGCGTTGAGTTGCAGAGATTTTAATGGCAAGCCCTATGAGAGGACTTACGACTTGATATTCTCGTTGGGCTATAATTTCTAATCAATAGATGGATGTTTGTCGGTTGGCGGTCGTCGGTCGACAAAATAAAAGGCGCAACCTTTTTGGGGTTGCGCCTTGGTTTTTGCTATGCGTTGGTATTCTCGTCAATTTCGAACTTCTTGAAGCCGTCGCCGTAGGTCTCGTGGGCATCCACAACCACCACAAAGGCCTGCTCGTCAATCGCGCGAAGTTTGCTCTTAACGGCGGCAATCTCCTTGCGGCTCACAACAAGGAAGACCATCTCCTTCTCACTACCGGTGTACATACCGCTCGACTTGATATAGGTACCACCCCTGCCAAGCTCGTCGAGGATGTAGTGCTTGATTTCCTCCTTCTTGTCCGAGATGACAAACAGCAGTTTCTCGTAGGTTGCACCATCCAGCACAAAGTCCACAGCCTTGCTACTGATGTAGATACTGATGAGCGAGTAGAGGGGCAGCTGCCAATCCTGGAAGCGCAACATACCGATAACCACAATTGCACTCTCGACCATAACCATAGCGGTCGAGAACTTCATCTTGCAGAACTTGCTGATAATCATCGACACGATATCCGTACCGCCCGAGGTTGCACCACCGCGAATGATGATACCCACACCCGCACCAATCAGCAAGCCACCAAAGATGGAGGCCATCAAGGGGTCGGCCGAAAAGTTGAAGTAGTTGGTAATCCAACCATTATCGTAGTATGGGCCCTCGCCCACAAGCGACGTAAGGCCATTCATCACAAGGGGTGAAATGAGGGCTGCATAGATGGTTTTGGCACCAAAACTGCCACCAAATACCAGCAGACCGATAATCATCAGGGGCACATCGAACATAAAACCGAAGGTACCCGTCTGGATGCTGGGGAAGATGTCGTGCAACACGCGACCAAGACCATAGACACCACCGGGGATGATTTTGTAGGGGTTGGTGAAGAGGGCAAAACCTGCCGACATCACAACAACACCAATGGTTACAACCAACCACGAGAGGATGGTTTTGGGGGTGAAGAACAATTTTAATCTTGTTCTGAAATCAATTTTCGCGCTCATAGAAATTTTAAGTAGTATTAGTTAGTTATTACTTTATCGGGGCTGTAAAAATCCCGACATCGGCCACGTTTTTTGCGCATTTTGTTATGCGGCATTACCAAATTGCGCCCGATTTGGCACACTGTTGGGAACAACTGACAAATATAGAGATTTTTTGTTAAGGATAGCAACAAGGTGAAGTGTTTTTTGTTTTTTATTTCACACAAGCAAGCCCACATTTCACCCTTCTTGCGGTCTGAGAAAGCAGTAACCACCAGCTTCGATATGACTTTGGGCATCGTAGCAAATTTGCCCAAACGGGGGCCGAAGGGTGAGGGTAAGGTGTCGATATGGTAATTTGCCAAAAAAGTTGTATCTTTGTACTTTACAACACTTCATACACCCGCGTGATAGGCACCCAAAATTGAGGCAAGGATGGGGTGGAAAACTAATTGGATAAAAGCAGAAAAAGATGAGTTGGATAGTTATAATACTAACTTTGGCAGGTGCCTATTTATTGGGCTCCATTCCTAGTGCCGTGTGGATTGGTAAAGCCTTCTATGGTGTTGATGTTCGCACACAAGGAAGTGGCAATGCAGGAACGACCAACGTGCTCCGCGTGTTGGGTGCAAAGGCTGCCTTGCCCGTCTTTGCGATAGACATCTTGAAGGGATATGCAGCTGTTATGTTGGTGGGTTTCAGTGGTTTTGAGGCTCACACCCCCGCGTGGCTCTACATCAAAATGGGGCTTTGCGCGATGGTTGTCGTGGGGCATATGTATCCCATCTTTGCGGGCTTTCGCGGAGGCAAAGGTGTTGCCACTCTGGTGGGCTGTATGTTTGCCTTTTCGACGGGCGGTATTCTGCTCGCGTTGGCGACCTTCTTTGTGATTGTGGCCTCGACTCACTATGTGTCGGTGGGCTCGATGGTGGGTGGTCTGTTGCTCCCCTTCTACTCGGCTCTGTGTGGCGATGGGGAGTGGCAGTTGATGCTCTTTATGGGTGCCGTTTCGCTCCTGATTTTCTACACCCACCGCACCAATATCGGAAGGCTGTTGCACGGAACAGAGAACAAAACATATCTCTTTGGGCATAGTAAAGAGGATTCCAAAAGGGAGGGTGAGAGTTTGTAGGTTCAGAGGCAGGGGTTATCTTTGCACCACAAACCACAAGCACGATAAAATGTAAAAAGCAATATATAATTATGTTACAAGAGAACTTAATTAGGATTTATGAGCAGAGTTTTCGCGACAATCGCGAACTCCCCGCGCTGACCGACTATTTCAAGAAGGAGACCTTTTCGTACTACGAGATGGCAAAGGAGATTGCAAAGCTCCATATGCTCTTTGAGCAGTGCCAGATTGAGAAGGGCGACAAGATTGCTCTGATTGGTCGCAACAACCCCCGTTGGGTAATCACCTACATCGCAACCATCACCTATGGTGCCGTTATTGTCCCCATCTTGCAGGACTTCAACCCCAATGATATCAACCACATCATCAACCACTCGGAGTCGAAACTCCTCTTCTTGGGTGACTCCTTCTGGGATGTGATTGATGAGGATAGGATTCCTGCCATCAAGGCTGTATTTTCGCTCACCGACTACCGCTGTATCTATGAGCGAGAGGGCGATGAGGTGACCTCTTTCCAGAAGAATATCGTTAAGCACTATCGCACCCGCTACCCCCGTGGCTTCTCGGCCGAGGATATCAAATATCCCGAGGTTGGCAATGATGAGGTCTGCTTGTTGAGCTACACGAGTGGCTCCACAGGCTTCTCGAAAGGTGTGATGCTTACCATCAACAACCTTACGGCACAGCTGTGCTATGTTCTGCCCAAGAAGTACCACTTCCGCGGCTCGCGCGTGTTGTGCTTCCTGCCTTTGGCACACGCCTTTGGTGCAGCTATTGATATGCTCTGCTCGTTGGGTGCAGGTACTCACATAACCCTATTGGGTAGGATTCCTGCGGCCAAAATCTTGATTGAGGCTATGGCCGAGGTGCGTCCCCACGTCATCTGCTCGGTGCCTATGATTATCGAGAAGGTTGTCAAGAAACAGATTTTCCCCATCCTCGGTAGTGGTCTGATGAAGACCGCACTCTCCATTCCTCTGATTGACAATGTGGTCTATGCCCAGATTCGCAAGAAACTTGTGGCAACCCTCGGAGGTGAGTTCTATGAATTTATTGTGGGTGGTGCTGCTCTCAACGCCGAGGTCGAGGAGTTCCTCCACCGCATCAAATTCCCCATCACGGTGGGCTATGGTATGACCGAGTGTGGTCCCCTCATCAGCCACCGACTCTACACCGATGGCTACATCCCCACTTCGGCAGGCCGCATCATTACTGACTTCTGCGAGTGTCGCGTACTCTCGCCCGACCCCGCACACATCCCCGGTGAGATTCTCATCCGCGGTGAGCAGGTTATGAAGGGATACTATAAGAACCCCGAGGCTACGGCTCAGGCTATCGACGAGGAGGGTTGGCTCCACACGGGCGATATGGGTACGGTTGATGCCGACCACAACATCTTCCTGCGCGGTAGGAGCAAGACTATGATTCTTATGTCGGGTGGTCAGAATGTCTATCCCGAGGAGATTGAGGCAAAACTCAACAACCTTGCCTACGTTTTGGAGAGCCTTATTGTTGAGAGGAATGGCAAGCTTGTGGCTATTGTGGTACCCGACTACGAGCAGTTGGATGCCGCCAATATTCCCCACTCGCAGTTGCAGAGCCTGATGGACGAAACCCTCAAAGAGCTCAACACCCTTGTGGCAAGCTACGAGAAGGTGGCCACCATCGAGTTGCGCCCCACCGAGTTTGAGAAGACTCCCAAGAAGTCTATCAAGCGTTTCCTTTACAGATAAAGCGCATATAAGCGGCATCTTTGGTGTTGCACTGCGATAAACCACCTCCTCATTTACGCCAAGTAAACTGCGGAGGTGGTTTTCTTGTGCGCCTAAAATCTGCTCGCCAATCTGCGCTTTATGGTGGGGGTAAGCTGCGGACTCGCCTTCTTGTTTGGCACAAAAAAACCCTCAACGATATGCACTATCTGGGTGAGGGGATTCCTCCCCCTCCGAGTGCAGATTGCGAGGCAAGGAGGCGGAACGCCTCTTTTGTGAGGGTGGTTCTCCCACCGCGGGAGAGAGATGAGCGAGCGCGAGTAGAATATCTCGGAGGAAATTTTGTGCGAAATAAAAAAGCGGCTCCGCAGTTTACTAAACGTAAATGAGGAAGCCGCTTTTGAAATTTGGTGCAAAATTTACCCGAGAGATTCGCTCGCCAAGGTCAACTCATTGTCAAAGTCCGACAAAACATTCATATAATTAATGAACGCATTGTAGGCCGAATCGTAGGGGTTGAAGTAGCTATGTACGTCACCATCCGAGAACCACTTGGTTGCCATATAGTAGAAGTGGTCGGAAGCCTTCATAAAGTTCCAAACATAGTTGAAATCCTCGTTATTGAGGGCGTGAACCTTCTCCTGCAAGCCATAGAGTTTGCCGAAGGCCTCATTCTGCAACTCGTTGCCAAGCCAAGCAGTCACATCCCTCTCCTCGTCTGCCCACGACATTGCGTGTGTGCAGTAGAGAACGCCTGTGGGTTGATTTGCCGCTGCGGTCTCGGTCACGGTACCGAACTTCAAGGCCCCCGTTGCGAGCATCGCTTTGGGAAGAGCTGCCATAAAGTCGAAGATACCGCACGAGGACTTCTGGTGCTCACCAAAGGTCTCATAGTCCATAAAGAGGTTCACAACCTCACCGGTGGTGTTCTCATCGGCAATCCAACCTGCATACTTCTCTGCGGTGAGGGGATACTCACCCCATCCCTGATTCGAGAAGCGGAAAGCGATATCGTCGGAGAGTTTATAGTTGCGCAACAAAACGCGGAGTTTCTGATCCAAAGCGTTGGCATAAACAAAGTTGGGGCTCTTCCAACCGAGGACGTGGCGGGCACCCTCGGCCAACATAGCCTTGAAGCCCATAGCTGCCACCTGCTCACCAATCTGGTCGGAGTAGATAAGCTCCGTATTGCGGAACGAGGTGGGGGTGTAGTCGAACTCACTCTTCATCAACTCAACGTGTGCATCGACCTCCCTCTTGAACTCCTCGGGCGAGATGAGCGACGAGAGCGAGTGGGAGTAGCTCTCAGCAAGGAACTCCACGCAACCGGTCTTTGCCAACTCACGGAAGCTATCCAACACCTCGGGGGTGTAGCTACGGAACTGCTCGATAGCCAAGCCCGAGATGGAGAAGGTAACCTTAAAGGCGCCCTCATTCTCCTTGATGAGGCGCAACAAGAGGTTGTTCATAGGCAGGTAGCACTCGGCAGCCACGCGCTGCATAATCGAGCGGTTGGCACTCACGTCGAGGTAGTTGTGGTCCTTACCCATATTGAAGAAGCGGTAGGTTTTGAGCCTCAAAGGCTGGTGAACCTGAAAGTATAGACAAACTGTTTTCATATCGGTTAGTTATTTTTTATAGGGAGGTTCTATAAATTAGGTCGAGTTGATTTTGAATTTTATTTCGAGTCAGATATCTCATCCTCTCGCGAGGGCGCAATGCGGGTATTGTAACCGAGCGAAGATGAGATGTATGCCGAAATAAATTCAAAAGCGACCGAAACAGAACTCTTCCTTTTAATTAATTACTTATTTACTAATTTATAGAACAACCCTTACTTTTGCTCGTTAATAACACGCTCATAGCCGGCCTTGATTTTAGCCGCAGCAGTGTTCCATTTCAGACCATTTACCTCCTCCAAGCCTTTGCGTGCAAAGAGTTCGCCGAGTGCGGGGTAGGTCACAAGACCATAGATTGCGTCTGCCATAGCATCCACATCCCAATAGTCAACCTTCACCGCGTAGTCCAAAACCTCGGCAACACCCGACTGTTTGGAGATAATGGTGGGCACATTCGACCTCATAGCCTCCAAAGGCGAGATGCCGAATGGCTCACTCACCGAAGGCATCACATAGACATCGCTGAGGGCGAACATCTTCTGCACATCGGCACCACGAAGGAAGCCTGTGAAGTGGAATCGGTCGGAGATACCGAGCCTTGCCACACGGCGGATAACGTGGTTCATCATATCGCCACTACCCGCCATCACAAACCTCACATTGGGTGTGCGTTTGAGCACCTTGGCAGCCGCCTCCACGAAGTAGTCGGGGCCCTTCTGATAGGTGATACGACCGAGGAAGGTGACAATCTTATCCTTCACACCGCGCTCCTCCACCTCGTTGTTGTCGGCAAAGCGCACAGCATTGTGAACGGTGATGACCTTCTCGGCAGGAATGCCATACTTATCTATAATAATATTGCGCGTGAGGTTGCTCACTGCCATAACCAGGTCGGCCGCCTCCATACCACCGCGCTCGATGGCGTAGGTCTGGGTGTTGATATTCTCACCACTGCGGTCATACTCCGTAGCGTGCATATGGACAACCAGGGGTTTGCCCGACACCTCCTTGGCAGCAATACCTGCATAGTAGGTGAGCCAGTCGTGGGCGTGAATCACGTCGAACTGTCCCTCCAACTCAATGGCCACCTGACGAGCCACAAGGGCATACCTTGCAACCTCCTCCATCAGATTGGCACCATACTTACCCGAGAAGTTATACCTCTCGCGCCAAACATCGCCTTCGTGGTGAATGGTGCCGACCTTCTCGTTTCGGCTCCTCTCCGCCTCGAACTGCTCAGGCGAGATATAGGGCACCATATTGGAGTTTATCTCCATAAACTTCACATTGCGCCAAATCTCGCTATCTGCCTCGCCACTACGATAGACGGCATCCACATCGCTGGCATTGACAACCCTGATGAATCGCTGGTCCTCATCGCCATACGCCTTGGGGACTACAAAAATTACCTCCACGCCATTGCGTGCCAAGCCGCGAGTAAGACCATAGCAAGCCGTACCCAAACCACCGGCAATATGAGGCGGGAACTCCCATCCGAACATTAATACTCTCATAGTGACCTATTTTTTGTATTTCTCAATCATCTGATAAATGCGCAGTACGGCACCAACACTCCACGCCTGCGAAATCGAGCCGCGAGCGTCGTGAGGTGGATCTGCCTCGTAAATCTCCGAAATGGAGCCGATGCCACCGATGTTCATCTCCTCCTCGAAGCCTTCGAGAATCTCCTCGGCCTTGTAGAGGAAGCCTTTGCCCTGAACATCGAACTTAGCCTTCACATAGTGCTCCAAGGGCCATACCCAAACGGTGCCCTGATGGTAGGCCTCGTCCCTCTCCCTCTGGTTGCCACCATAGCGGCCCTTATACTGGGGATTGCGGGGCGAGAGTGTGCGCAGACCGCGAGGAGTCAGAAGGTGGCGTTTTACCACATCCGACACCGCCTCCTGCTGTACGAGCGAGAGCATCTTGTAGTTCATTGAGCAGGCAATAATCTGATTGGGACGGATGAAGGTGTTGGCACCCTCCGCACCCACATAGTCGGCCAGATAGTTACCATCCTCCAACCAGAAGAGCCTCAGGAACGACTCTTTGGTGGTGGCGGGAACACCCTTCCACTCCTCAACAAATTTCATATCCTTTGCCTCCGCAGCGCAGTCAAGTGCATAGCAGAGAGCGTTGTACCAAAGAGCATTGACCTCTACCTGATAGCCATCCCTGCCTGTCACGGGCTTGCCATCCACCACTGCATCCATCCAAGTGATTGCATATTGGGGGTGCGAAGCCCACACAAGGCCATTGGTGTGGAGTGCCACCACGCCACCTATACCATTGCGATAGGCATTGAGGATATCTTTGACATACTTACCGTACTTCTCCCACACAGCCTTACGACCAATGTTCTCTTCGAGCTGTTGGAGAGTCCAAACAAACCAGAGAGGTGCATCCACCGAGTTGTAGGCACTGCCCACATTGGGGAACAGACCATCTTTCATCTCGCGGGTGATGGTGTCGAGGACATCCTGACAAGCCTGAACATCACCCTGTGCGAGTGTGATACCGGGAAGCGACACAAAGGTATCGCGGCCCCAGCGACC
Organism: Tidjanibacter sp.; assembly: GCA_045657545.1. Classification (GTDB taxonomy): domain Bacteria; phylum Bacteroidota; class Bacteroidia; order Bacteroidales; family Rikenellaceae; genus Tidjanibacter. Next base: position 39,040 of record JAZOTH010000028.1, on the reverse strand, counting down.
AAACCAAGGATAGCCGGCAACAACCTCGCTGCGACCACCCGAGCGAATCACAAATTGGTGTGCCGAGTGTTTCAGGAGCGAGATGAAGTCAATTTTCGAGTTACGCTCCGAGAGCTCTTTCTCAAAGGCTGCATCCAACATCTCGGGGTCAATCTCCTCCAACGATGCGGAGAAGATGAGGGGTTTATTCTTTTCGAGTTTCACCTCGAAGTAGCCCGTAGTCATCAAATCCTCGTGGTTGTCGTAGCCACGCTTTGCCTCCTCGGCATACTCAAAGTCGTAGTACCAATCGGGGGCTGCCACAAACTCTGCCATAGGATCTGAGCACTGCATATAGAGGTAGGGGAACTCCTCATACAGACGGCACTTAACACCACCCTTCACATCCCACGAGTGACCATTGGCATACATATTTGCCTTGCTCAGAGCGTGTTTCTCCCTGAAAGCCAAGAAGGGGCGCAGGCGAAGTGTAGTTTCACTCCTTGCGTCCAAAAGGGTGTAGCGGATAAAGAGGCGAGAGTGGGAAGTGTGCTGACGCCAAAGAATCTCCTTTTTCAGGAGCACGCCACCCACACGATAGGTGATGGTGGGCGTAGGGTTGTACTCGAAGTCCACAATGTATTTGTGACCACGAGGCTCATAGATTCCGGGGAATCTGTGCAGAGCAAGGTTGAATGGCTGGCCGTGCTGAATAACGGTCTCATCGAGCGACGAGAGGAGCACATAGCTCTTATCATCACCCTCCTTAATGGGGCACACCATCAATCCGTGATACTTCCTCGTGTTGCAACATACGATAGTGGTGCTCATATAGCCACCCGTTCTGTTGGTCGAAAGCATCTCACGCTGCAAGGCGTATTCGAGGTTGCCCAGACTGTTCTTGTCGAAAGTAAGTACTGCCATATCTCTCTCCTTCTTTAACTTGTGTGTTTAGATTTTTGAGGTCTGGTTCAACAATTAGGTTATTTTGTTAGTTTTCGGTCTTCGGTTATTGCCTTGATGTGAGTTTAGAGAATTTAGGGAGTGTTGGGAATTTAGCGATGCTAAACTCCCGGAAGTCCCCAACTTCTCCAAACTCCTCAAAGCCTTTTTTATTCGGGGGAGGGCACTCGCCCACTCCCTACTCTTTTCGGGTGCGACTACCACACCCCTCATTTCTTGTAAAGGTTCCGGTTGGCGAGGCTATTTTACCCCCCCTCTTCGGGTGCGACAATCTCTCACCTTACACCCTCTGTAAAAGTTCTGGTTGGCGAGGCTATTTTGAGGCTGCTCGAAGTTCGAGGAACCGCAGTTTGCTGACGCAAATGAGGATTCCGAGAACGAGGCAGACGCCACAATAGCCCGCCAAACAAACTTTTAAGCCCACTTAACAAGGGCAAAATCCATACGATGTGGCAACTTGTCGTTCTTGGGATAAACCCTGAGTGCCGCGTCATACGAGCCGGTGTGCTCCATCAGTGCATCCACTGCATAAACCACCTCCGAGCCATTTACGCTCACAACCTCCAAATCTACCTTCTTGGCAATCTTCACGTCGCGACCGCTCTCAATCTGGCTTGCCAACAAGAGCTCTACGCCGATATCCTCGGGACGGAGGCCATCAACATCAATGGTTGCCTCGAAGCGGTATTTGCCACCAACAACCATTGGCTGTTTGGTCATATCGGCCTGTTTGGTGCTTACAACCCTCACTTTGTCCCAAGCGGCACTCACCCTGCGTTTCCAAGCGGCAATCTCGCGTGCCATAAGGAAGTCACCCTTGACAACCTCGCGGTGGCGAGCATAGAGGGGATTGTAGAATCGCTCCTCGTAGTCGGTAATCATACGGTTGGTGGTGAAGTTCGACGCGATGTCGGCAATACAGCTCTTCATACTCTTAATCCAACCGCGGGGCATACCCTCCTCATCGCGGGTGTAGTAGAGGGGTACGATCTCCTCCTCGATGGTGCGGTAAATCATCTCGGCATCCAGCTCGTTCTGGTGGCCCTGATCGGCATAGGTGCGCTCCATAGGAAGCATCCAACCTGCGCCCTCTTTGTAGCCCTCAACCCACCAGCCGTCGAGTACAGAGAACTGCATAACACCGTTCATAACGGCCTTCTCACCGCTGGTACCCGAAGCCTCCAAAGGACGGGTGGGGGTGTTGAGCCAGATATCCACACCCTGTACCATCTTGCGCGAGATGTCCATATCGTAGTTGGGCAAGAAGAGAATCTTACCTGCAAACTCGGGCATCTGCGAAACGGCAACGATGCGTTTGATCAACTCCTGACCGGGAATATCCTGGGGGTGTGCCTTACCTGCAAATACAAACTGCACGGGACGCTCGGGGTTATTCACGAGTGCCGACAACCTTTCGAGGTTGGTGAACAGCAGGTGAGCACGTTTGTAGGTCGCAAACCTACGAGCAAAACCGATAGTCAGAACATCGGCCTTGAAATTCTCCTTCACAGCCACCATCTGACGGGGCGAAGCGATTGCCGACTTCGACTTGTCGCTCATAATCTTACCCACGGTCTTGAAAAGACGCTGTTTGAGCATCATACGAGCATCCCAGAGCTCTTTGTCGGGAATATCGTTAGCCTTCTGCCAAGCGGGAATATTGTACTGCTCCTTGTTGAAGCCCTCGGCAAAGTATTTTGCGTAGAGCCTGCGGAGCACCGATGCGGTCCAAGTGGGGAAGTGAACACCATTGGTAACGTAGCCAATGTGCAACTCATCCTTGAAGTAGCCGGGCCACATATCGCCCAAGATATCCTTGCTCACCTCACCGTGCAACCAGCTCACACCATTGACCTCCTGCGAGAGGTTGCAAGCAAGGAAGCTCATCGAGAACTTCTCGGTGGGATCGTTGGGACGGGTCTTACCGAGGTTGATGAACTGCTCCCAAGTGATGCCGAGCCTATCGGGATAGTGCGACATATACTGACGAATCATCTGCTCGGGGAATGCATCGTGACCTGCGGGCACGGGGGTGTGAGTGGTGTAGAGCGACGACGAGCGTACAACCTCCAATGCCTCACTAAACGAGAGGCTCTTACCCTTCACATAGTTGTGAATCCTCTCCAAGCCGATAAAGGCAGCGTGGCCCTCATTGCAGTGGTAGATATCTGACTTGATACCGAGTGCATTCAAAGCGCGGATACCGCCAACGCCCAACAAGAGCTCCTGTTTCAAGCGATTCTCCAAGTCACCGCCATAGAGGTGGTGGGTAATGCTCCTATCCTCCTCAATGTTGAGTTCGTGGTCGGTATCGAGGAGGTAGAGGTCGGTGCGACCAACCTCGCATTTCCAGATGCGGGCGGTTACGGTACGGCCGGGGAGTGCCACCTGAATCGAGCACCAGTTGCCCATCTCATCGCGTGCGGGCGAGATGGGGAGTTTCTGGAAGTTCTGTGCCTCGTATGCAGCCTCCTGAGCACCCTGTGCGGAGAGTTTCTGTGTGAAGTAACCGTAGCGGTAGAGCAGACCAACAGCGGCCATAGGTACGTTCTTATCCGAAGCCTCCTTGATGTAGTCACCCGCGAGGATGCCAAGACCACCCGAGTAGATTTTGAGCGACGAGTGCAAGCCATACTCCATACTGAAATATGCAATACGGGGGCCCTTTGCCTCGGCTTTCTTAGCCATATAGGCGCAATATTGTGCATATACATCGTCGAGTTTGGCGAGGAATTCCTTATCCTGCTCCAACTCTTTAACCCTTGCGTAGGCGAGTTTATCCAACAGAGCGATGGGGTTCTTTGCGGTCGCAGCCCACAACTCGGCATCAATCGACTCAAAGAGCTCGTGAGCACCCAAAGTCCAGCTCCACCAGAGGTTCTTCGAGAGAATCTCCAATGCACGCAGACGCTCGGGAAGGCTCTTCTCAACCATCAGACGGCTCCACGAAGGCTGGCTGCTAACGAGCTGCTGGCGCACGAAGTTCACCTGCTCGAAGGCATTGCCACCATCGTGAACAACCTTATTGGTGCGGGTTACAACCCTATCCAGAGCTACGCCATAAGCCTCGGTGTAGTTATTCACAAAGTTCTTCCACAATGCCGACTGCGAAACCTCATATGCCGACTTGCGGGTCTCCTCATACTCTTTGGTGCCCATCACTGCATAACGCTCCACAACATCGGCGATAGCCTCAACTACCGAAGCGTCGTTGGAGTCGTTACGAGCGATAACGGTCACACCCTTGTGACCACCAACCAAATCCTCTACCCATTTACCAAAGCCTGCAAGCGAGGTGGTAACGGTGGGAATCGAGAAAGCGACACTTTCGAGGGGAGTGTAGCCCCAAGGCTCGTAGTAGGATGCGAACACGGTCAAATCCATACCTGCCAAGCACTCATAGTAGTTCATCGAGAAGATGCCATCCACGCCCTGCAAGTAGGAGGGAACAAAGAGCACCTTAACCTTCGAATCTGCACTATCGAGCACGCTTCCCGAAATGCTCTTCACAATGGGATCATTTGCGGGGTTGGTGAGCTCGTGGGTAATATAGCGGAGTTGTGCGGGGTCGATGGGGTTCTTCTTGTCGGCCAAGTGAGCCATCAAATCGCGACGGGGGCCCTCATTGCCTGCGGGTACGGTGATAACTGCCAACACCTCGCGGCCCTCGGGCAGACGACCGGCCACCTTCTTCAAACCCTCCAACAGAACATCCAAGCCCTTATTCTTGAACTCATAGCGGCCCGAGGTACCCACAATCAGGGGCTCCTTCTCGAACTTGTTGCCATAGCAAGCCTCGGCAACGCTGATGAGGGCCTTGCGAGCCTCCTTGCGACGCTTGGTAGCCTCCTCACCCTTCCATACAAAGCCATCCTCGAAACCATCGGGGGTAACAACATCCACCTCGGTTCCGAGCAGATATTTACACTCCTTGGCAGTGATACGGCTTACGGTACAGAAGGCATCGTGGTTGCGAGCAGCCACCTTTTCGAGCGAGTGTTTGGCCACAACATTGAACTGACGTGCGTAGTCATCGGCACCAAACGAGCCCAAGCCACTATAAAGGGGAAGATTGTTGCCTGCGATGCAACGGCCCATAACGGTTGCGTGAGTGGTGAATACGGTTGCAACGTAGGGCGAAGAGTAGCGGAGGTAAAGGCCACCACTTGCGGTCATCCACTCGTGGAAGTGAGCAACGGTGCGCTCGGTCGAGGAGCAGAAGGTATTGACATAGCTCTCAATAACCTTACCTGCTGCATAACCAAAGATTACGGGCTCAACATAGTCCCACTGACCACTGATGCTATCCACCTTATAGTTCTCCCAGAGGAACTTCAAGATATCATCTTTCTTGCCGATGAGCGACGAGAAATCCACCAGAACAACCACGGGCTCACCCTCGGTATTCCAGCGACCAATCCTCACACGGTAACCCTGCGAATAGAGAGCCTGCTTCCACTCGCGGAGCATATTTTGATCCTCCTTAAATTCGGGATTTGCACCCTCACGATTGATATCGGGACCGATAAGCATATACTTATCACCCAATTCGCGCACCATTGTCTGCGCCTTGGTCGATACTACTGTGTGGATACCGCCCACCTTGTTGCAGACCTCCCAACTAACCTCAAATAAATAATCCGGTTTTTGTACTGTTTCGTTTTTCATACCTGTTTTTTTGATTGTCGAACATTGTCCATTGTCGTCAAGGCCACCTAACCTGTTTATTTCCAGCCTCTTTTGATTATCGACAAGCGGGACAACTGCCCAACCAATTCTCTTATTTTTTGTGATTTATAAATTTGTTTATTCGCTTTTGTTTGCATTTTGACACCATACGCCAAAATAACGTCACAAATGTAACACTTTTTTCCAAACTTACCAATATATTATTTAAGGGGTTATTAAATTTTTTTAATAATTAACAATTTGGTAAGATGAACGGCACTTTTAGGGGTGTGAATGGCACGCAGGGGGATATAGACAAAAAGCGAATAAATTGGTGATTTTCGACACTAAAAACACCAATTTTGATTGTTAAATTTAGTGGGATTTATAGCCCTAAAAAAGGTCGGAAATAACGCTGTCGGAGATGAGCCAACTCTCCTCTCGGAAGGCGATATTTTCACCCCTTTTGATTAGAATTCCGCGCTCCAAAAATTGCTCTGCGCGGCTCAGGAAATATGCACATTTTTCGGCTCCGAAACAAGATTCCAGAAGCCCCAAATCGACACCCTCAAAGGTGCGCAGCGACACCATAATAACCTCTTCGTAACGCTCAGTTTGTGAGAGGTTTTCACTCTCGGCAGGGGCACCTTCAAGGTAGCCTTTCAGCGATGGCAGATTCCAGCTTCGAGTGCTCTTTCCGTCAAACGAATGGGCTCCCGGCCCGAGGCCCAAATATGGGGTGCCTCGCCAATAGGCAGAGTTGTGTTGGGAGCGTTTTTGCGGGAGCGCAAAATTGGATATTTCGTAGTGTTCATAACCCGCATTTCGCAACTCCTCGCAAAGCACCTCATACTCCTTGTCGGAGAGCTCCTCGGGGGCTGTCTTCACACCCCTTTTGCCAAAGAGCGTATTCTCCTCAATGGTGAGGTGGTAGGCGGAGATGTGCTCCACACCGAGGGCCACCGCCTGGCGCACATTCTCCCTCCAATCTTCGAGGGTTGCGGTCGGCAGGCCATAGATAAGGTCAATGGAGATATTGTCAAATCCCACCTCGCGTGCTCTCCGAACAGCAGCTATGGCCTCCGTGGCATTGTGGCGACGATTCATCATCCTCAAATCCTCATCGCGGAACGATTGGATACCAATGCTCAAACGATTCACCCCACACGCCCTCAAACCTGCAAGATAGTCCGATGTGAGGTCGTCGGGATTGGCCTCAACGGTCACCTCCTCGACCTCCGAACAGTCGAAAACATCCCTTGCACACGCCAACAGAACACCCAGCTCTTCGGGGGAACAAACCGTGGGCGTACCACCACCGAAATAGATGGTTTTCAGCACCGTACCCTCCAACATCGGGGCCCTCTCACGCATCTCCTCGGCAATACGCGCAAGCACCTCCAACTTCTTGGCAAGCGACATAGTCTTGAAGAAATCGCAGTATCCGCAGAGCTTTTTGCAGAATGGGATGTGTATGTAGAGTGATGAGTTCATAGGCACAAAAGTACGTAAAGAAATTCAAAATTCAAAATTTTTGTGTTCAGGGCAGAGCGAGAGGTTAGGGAGGTTAGGGAATTTAGGGAGATTAAGGAAAATCCCAGAAATCCCCAAAATTTTCGGGCTCGGCAAATCCGCCGAGCCCGCGACATTAGACGTTAGACGTTAGACAAAACATCTCACAGGGAAATTTAATGTAAATTTCACACACCCCTCGCGCCTAAATAGGAAAAAGGTATTACCTTTGCACGCGGTTAGTTAGAAAAAAATCAAACACACATAAACATCAACAATAAAAAAGCAGTATTTCTATGGCTACTTTGGATTTGAAAAAGTACGGCATTGAGGGCGCCGAGATTATCTACAACCCCTCCTACGAGCAGCTCTTCGAGGATGAGACCAACCCCGCACTCACCGGCTTCGAAAAAGGACAACTCACCGAGACCGGTGCAGTAAACGTAATGACCGGTATCTACACCGGCCGCTCGCCCAAAGATAAATTCTTTGTAAAGGACGAGACCAGCGAGAACACCGTATGGTGGACCAGCGAGGAGTACAAAAACGACAACAAGCCCGTTACTCCCGAGGCTTGGAAAGAGCTCAAAAAAATCGCTACCGACCAGCTCAATGGCAAGAAACTCTATGTTATGGATACTTTCTGCGGTGCTAACGAGAACACTCGTCTGAAAATCCGTTTCATTATGGAGGTTGCTTGGCAGGCTCACTTCGTGAAAAATATGTTCATCCGTCCCACAGAGGAGGAGTTGGCAAACTACGGCGAGCCCGATTTCGTAGTACTCAACGCTTCGAAAGCAAAAGTTGAGAACTACAGAGAGCTCGGCCTCAACAGCGAGACCGCAGTTGTATTCAACCTCACCGAGAAGATGCAGGTTATCATCAACACCTGGTATGGTGGTGAGATGAAGAAGGGTATGTTCTCCTATATGAACTATCTCCTTCCTTTGAAGGGTATTGCTTCGATGCACTGCTCGGCAAACACCAACGAGAAGGGCGAGACCGCAATCTTCTTCGGTCTTTCGGGTACCGGTAAGACCACCCTTTCGACCGACCCCAAACGTCAGCTTATCGGTGACGACGAGCACGGCTGGGACGACGAGGGTGTATTCAACTTCGAGGGCGGTTGCTATGCAAAAGTTATCAACCTCGACAAGGAGAGCGAGCCCGATATCTGGAACGCTATCCGTCGTGACGCTCTCTTGGAGAACGTAACTGTTGATGCAGAGGGCCACTGCGACTTCGCAGACAAGAGCGTAACCGAGAACACTCGCGTTTCGTACCCCATCTACCACATCAACAACATCGTTAAACCCGTTTCGAAGGCTCCCGCTGCGAAGAAAGTTATCTTCCTCTCGGCTGACGCATTCGGCGTATTGCCTCCCGTTTCGGTTTTGACCCCCGAGCAGACCAAGTACTACTTCCTCTCGGGCTTCACCGCTAAACTTGCAGGTACCGAGCGTGGTATCACCGAGCCCACTCCTACCTTCTCGGCTTGCTTCGGTGCAGCGTTCCTCTCGCTCCACCCCACCAAGTACGGTGAGGAGCTCGTAAAACGTATGCAGGCTTCGGGTGCTACCGCTTACCTCGTAAATACCGGTTGGAACGGTACCGGCAAACGTATCTCGATTAAGGATACTCGCGGTATCATCGACGCCATCTTGGATGGTTCGATTGACAACGCTCCTACCAAACAGATTCCCTACTTCGACTTCACCGTGCCTACCGCACTTCCCGGTGTTGATCCCGCAATTTTGGATCCTCGCGACACCTACGCAACCGAGGCAGAGTGGACTGTTAAGGCAGAGGATTTGGCAGGTCGCTTCATCAAGAACTTCTCGAAGTTCACCACCAACGAGGAGGGTAAAGCTCTCGTTGCAGCTGGTCCCAAGTTGGAGAAATAATCCAATTACACATAGCACAAAAAGGGCGGTCGATTGACCGCCCTTTTTGTGTTTTCACCATCCCTACTTGTCAAATCGCCAGAAGTGATTGACAGGGCCGTGACCACCACCAATGGTGTAGTCGGCACCCGAGCGAATGGCGCAGTCGATGTAATCCTTGGCTGCGCGTGCCGCCTCGGTAAGTGGGAGGCCTTGTGCAAGAGCGGCTGCAAAGGCCGAGGATAGGGTGCAACCCGTACCGTGTGTATTGGGGGTAGAGATGCGCTGTGAGGGCAGCTCCACAATGGTGTCATCCTCGGCATTATAGAATATATCCACAACGGTTGCATCGGTCAGGTGGCCCGCTTTGAGCAACACCGACACCGTGCCCCCTTGCGAGAGCAGACGAGCCACCTCGGGAAACTGCTCGGCAGAGGTTATCTCCACGCCCGCCAGAATCTCCGCCTCGGGAAGATTGGGGGTGATAACCCTTGCTCGGGGCAGGAGCACACGTTTGAGTGTCTCAATGGCACTCTCCTCAATGAGTCTATGGCCCGAGGTTGATACCATAACGGGGTCGAGCACCACATTTGTCACCTTGTGGCGCACAAGGGCCTCTGCCACCACCTCCACAACCTCCGATGAGTGGAGCATACCAATCTTCACTGCATCGGTGCCAATGTCCGACAACACTGCATCTATCTGCCCGCGCAGAATATCTATGGGGATGGGGTGCACCGCCTCCACACCGAGGGTATTTTGCACCGTCACGGCTGTGATTGCCGAGGTGGCAAAGCAACCCATTGCCGAAATGGCCTTAATGTCGGCCTGAATGCCTGCGCCACCGCCCGAATCACTACCTGCGATGGTGAGTACTCTCTTGTATTGTTTTCTGCTCATAGTCTAAAAATGTGTATATCCTTTACCATTGAATTCAACCTTCGCGCCCCCCTTGCGCCACTCTATTTTCGGCTCTCCTTCGGTAATTTTGCCAATGGGGAAGAGGGGAAAATCGACCATCGTGGCGAGTTCTTCGGGGGCGGTGAGGAGTAGCTCATAATCCTCACCTGCCGAGAGAGCAAGTTCGTGAGCATCCCACCCTTGCTGCTGGCAGATGGCTCCGAGTTGGGGAGAAACAGGGAGCGCATCAAGTTCCACACTCGCTCCCACGCCCGAGGCGCGGAGGATGTGTCCGAGGTCGGAGGCTATGCCATCCGAAACGTCCATCATCGCCCCCACCACACCCGTAGCGAGGAGTTTTTGTCCTTCCTCAATGCGCGGAAGTGGGCGCAGATGTTTGCCAATGAGAAACTCCACATCGGGTGTGCGCTCCAAGCTATCCAAGAGTGCTCTCAATCCCGCACCCGAATCACCGAGGGTGCCCGTCACAAAGATTGTATCACCCACCCTTGCGCCACCTCTGCCGAGGGCCTTACCCCTCTCGCATCGGCCCACAACGCCCACATTGATGGCAATATCGCGGAGTGAGGAGGTGGTATCGCCACCCAACAGTGGCACACCAAAGCGGTTGCTAATGTCGGCATAGCCCTTCACAAAACGCTCTGCCCACTCGCCCTGCGCATCCTTGGGGAGCGCAATGGAGAGGAATGTTGCGATGGGAGTGCCACCCATAGCAGCAATGTCACTCAAATTGACCGCTGCCGATTTCCACCCCACATCTTCGGGCTCCGATTTGGAGCGCAAGAAATGCACCCCTTCGAGGAGCATATCGGTTGTGATGAGCCTATCGCCACCACCCTCGGGAAGCGTCGCGCAGTCATCGCCAATACCCACCACTCCATCGGGCACCTCGAAGTGCGTTTTGATGTAGTCAATTAGTCCGAATTCACCTTTTGCCATAGTTTTCTGCTATTTGTCGCCAAAGTAGCCCCAATTCCAGAATGCCCACTCATACTCGGCAGCCACAAGATAGGCCTCCTCCATCTCGGCCCTCACCTCGGGGGTTGCCTCCTCGGCAATACGGTCACAGAGGTCCAAAATCAGACGTGTACCCTCGGTGAAGTCCTCCGAGGCGTAGGTTGCCACCCACTCGGCATAGGGATTTGGATTGGGGTTGCGGTGGGCATAGATGTAGAGTCCCACCTCGTTGTAGATCCACATACAGGGCAACATTGCGGCCATTGCGTGGGCAAGCGAACCACTGTTGATGTGGTGGCGGGTGTGGGCCATATAGCCGGCCGTAACCTCCGAAGGCTCCACAGCTGTATCAATGCCAAAGCGGTCAATGAGCAGTTGGTGCATAGCCCCCTCGGCCTCCATACCCTCCTTGGCAAAGGCGCGGAACATCTCACGCATCTTCTCGTCGGGCATCATATCGGCCATAAGAAACATCTCCTCGCCATAGTTTTTGATGTAGATTTCATCCTGTGCAATGTAGCGCACAAAACGCTCGGTGGCGAGGGTGCCCTCTGCCAACTCCTTGATAAAGGGGTGCGCAATTATACGCTCATAAATTGGCAGTGACTTCTGCCATATCTCCTTGGTCCAACTCATAGTTATTTGGTATTTTGTGTTACTATCTCTTTAAGTTCCTCGGCAGCCTTGCGGGGTGAGGGAGCCGAGCAGATGGCCGACACCACAGCCACACCATCCGTACCTGCCTGCATAACCTCGGCTATGGTCGAGGAGTTCATTCCACCAATCGCCACTGTGGGGTGCACCGACATCGCCACCGCCCTACGCAACCCCTCCAAACCGAAGGGCTCGGCCGTGTCGCTCTTCGTTGGGGTGCCATATACGGGCGAGATGCCCACATAATCGACATCCATCGCATTGGCCCTCTCCAAGTCCTCGAAGTTCTCCACCGAGAGGCCGATGATTTTGTCCGGGCCCAGCAACCTACGAACATCCTCATAGGGCATATCGCTCTGGCCAATATGGACTCCATCGGCATCCGAGGCGAGGGCCACATCCACCCTATCGTTTATAATCAGTGGTATGCCAAGTGGGGCGAGCACCGCTTTGAGCCTCTTGGCGAGGGCTACGAATTCGCCCGTTGGAGCCTCCTTCTCGCGGAGCTGCACGATGGTAACGCCACCCTCCACCGCACCCTCGACAATCTCCTCCAAGGGGCGACCAAGCGACAAGGGGCGGTCGGTCACGAGGTATAGTTTCAGGGCGTTTTTCATAATGTATCGGGGGTGAGATTGTAGAGTTCGTCGAGGAAATTCACCTGCATAGAGCCCGAGCCTTTGGAGTAGGAAGCAGCCCTCTCACCCGCAAGGCTCATAATGGCCATTGCGCTCGTAGCGGCCACCATTACATCGCGCTCCACCGCCAAGAAGGCACCCACCAGAGCCGTAGAGGTGCAACCCATACCCGTCACAGAGGTCATAATCGGGTCACCACCCTCCACCGTGTAGGTTGTTGTGCCATCGGTGATGTAGTCCGTAGCGCCCGAAATAACCACCACAGCACCCGTATTGTGTGCCAGCGTCTTGGCTGCCGAGAGTGCATCGTGGCTCGACGCGCTACTATCCACACCTTTACTCTTCACGTCGGCATTCACAAGGGCCATAATCTCACTACCATTGCCACGAATAACCGTAGGCTTGCACTCCTCGATAAGGCGCAGAGCTGTGGCGGTGCGCTGGGAGGTTGCACCCGCACCCACGGGGTCCAAAACAATGGGAACACCCCTGCGATTGGCAGCCCTACCCGCCGCAAACATACCCTCAATCCACTCCGTATCGAGAGTACCTATATTTATAACCAAAGCCCCCGCAATGGCGGTCATCTCCTCCATCTCGTCGGTCCAATGGGCCATAACGGGCGAGGCTCCAATGGCAAGCAGCGCATTTGCCGAGTTATTCATTACCACATAGTTTGTGATGTTGTGAACAAGTGGGCTCTTTGCGCGCACTGCGCCGAGAGCCGAGGCGAGCCTTTCGTGTAGAATTGTGGTTTTCATAGTTTTATAGTGTTGTATGAAACAAAAAAATCCGCATCCCCTCAAATATTCGGGAATACGGCTACATACACGTCTAAAAAATTGTTCCTTTCGCCCACCCTTTTTGGCGGACTATCCAAACATATATAAACCGTTTCCCTGCGCTGTCATTATACATATCAGGTTCGGAGGGTATCATCTCAGCCAGCCCGCGGAGGACTTGGCACCCCTAACAGCACCACAAATATACGAATAAAATTGAGAATTGAAAATTGAGAATTGAAAATTTTATTCTCCTGTCGCGGACTTGCGGGTGCGAGCCCGAAAACTCATACCCTCCCCTAGGTTAGGGGAGGGTGAGCAAAGCTCGGGTGAGGTCCGTCATAATCACGTCTTGCCACGACTCATCGCAGATGAGGCGGTTGGCATCTACCGCTCTTTATTGCGGGCAACGTGGTTGCCCATTTTCTTTGCCACTTTTGGTGGCAAAAGTGGCGCAAAAGCCACGCACCACATCTCTGGCGGTGCCGAGAGCCACAAAGCCTAAAACAAACGCTACGCGGGTAAAGCATTTACCGTCTTTGTTTTTCACGCCTTTGTGGCTCTCGCCAGCCACGACCGCACAAGTCGGTCGTTTCCCCGCCGCCGATGTGAAGTGCGGTTCTGTGGTGCGCCTCGGCGCAGAGTTTTATATTCGTCTTGCCACGACTCATCGCAGATGAGGCGGTTGGCATCTACCGCTCTTTGTCGCGGGCGCAATGCGCCCGCGACGTTAGACGTTAGACGTTGGACGTTAGACTTATTTCTTGGCACAAAACTTGCACCCTTTGGGGCTGTGCAGATGCACACCGTTTCATAAATCCATTAACGTATTAATAACCAACTAAATCTACAACTTATGGCAGCAATCGTAAGACGCAATCAGGGGTGGATGCCCTCGCTCTTCGGCGACCTCCTACCCGCCGAATGGCTCGACAAAGGTGCAGGTGTAACCCCCGCAATCAATGTCAAAGAGACCAAAAAAGAGTACAAAGTGGAGGTGGCTGCACCCGGTATGACCAAAGAGGATTTCTCGGTGCACCTCAACGACCAGAACGACCTCGTAGTGTGCCTCGAACACCACAGCGAAAACAAAGAAGAGGACAAAGAGAGCCACTATCTGCGCCGCGAATTCTCCTACTCGAAGTTCCAGCAGACAATGCTCCTGCCCGACGATGTGGATCGCGCAAAAATCGAAGCCCACGTCGATAAAGGCATCCTCTGCATCCACCTGCCCAAAAAACCCGAGGCAGAACAAAAGCACGAAAAACGCCAGATAGAGATTAGGTAGCCTAATCTCTATAATTGAAAGTTGAAAATTGAAAATTGAAAGTTTTATTCACCTCCCCGATAAAGGGGAGGTGTTTTCTTTTATTCCCTATCTTAGATTAGGGGAGGGGTAGGTGGATAGTTGAAGACGGTTAAAACGATCGGGTTTTGCGGAGGGATTTTTGTGCCAAAAGAGGGAGCGAGTCCGCAACTCCCCGAGTGCATATCGTGGAGGGAATTTTTTGCGAAATGAAAAAGCGACACCGCAGTTTACTAAACGTAAATGAGGATGTCGCTTTTGAAATTTGGTGAAAAATTCACCCGCGAGATGCGCTCGGCCTATTTTTGGAGCCACTCGGCGTAGTAATCAATCTTGAAGGCGTCGAGTTGCTGGCCATATTTCTCGATGTTCGACGAGGCAAGCCAAGTGATATATCCACCCGTCAGTCCCGCAGCATAAAGACCGCGGATCTCCTTTGCCACATTCTCCGCATCGTAGGCAATGCCATTCCTATCGACGTGTCGCATAACATTGTAGGCCTGTACCCAAGTGCGCACAACTGCGGGAGTGGGGGTGATTTCCTGACGGCCCTGCACACGTTTGCCCCACTCATATAGGATTTCGTAGGGGTTATTCCACGGCTTCTGGATGCCGTAGTAGCCATTGGAGAAGTGGTCGGGATAGGGCATACCGCTGATAACGTCGGCCACATTGCTGATTGCGGGCCAATACTGACCATAGGCGGTGGTGTAGCCGGGGTTAGCACTCTCACCAAAGACATCTATCGAGACGTAGGCACCCACCTTGTGAATCTCGTCGCAAGCATACTGCACAAATCGCTGGATGGCCTGCACCTTGCTCTCATTGTAGCGGTTGTGGTAATCCACAATACTCTCCACCTTGGTCATACGGTCGGGGAAGCGCACATAGTCGAAGTTTATCTCATTGAAGCCAAACTTCTCCACTGCCTCCTTGGCGAGAGCCACATTGAACTCCCACACCCTCCTATCGAAGCCGCTGGGCCAATAGGCTTTATTGTGTTTGAAGGGCTCACCCGTTGCCCTCTCGGTGATAGCACTCTGGGGGTTGTCTTTCACAAAGTAGGAGTCCTTGAAGCAGGTTATACGGCCCACAACATAGAAACCCTCCTCGTGCAGACGACTGACAACCTTGCGGTAGAGGGCCTCCTTATCGCCCGCCCTCTTATAGTTGGTGGGCGAGTATGTCTTCATAGCCTCCGCCTTATAGCCGGGGCTCTCATTGTCCTTAATGTCAATCACAAAGGTATTGATGCAGCTCTGCTTGGCAAGTGTGATGTAGGCCTCGATGTTTTTGAGCACATTGGTGCCCGAATTGAGGTAGAGCGAATAGCAGGCGTGGGGCATCTTGTTATCCTCAAAGGCGGGCTTCTCCACGGGGTAGAAGTCGCAACCGATGGCCTCGCCACCACCAAAGGAGTTTTTCACCCTCTTGTGGATGGGGTCATAGAGGTCGGCCTTATAGCGCAGTGCCGCCTCCTCGGGCGAGAAGACCGTATATTTGCCATAGACGTATCCCTCCACCTCACCAAGTCGCACGCGGTAGGTTGCCACCGAACCATCGGTACGCAGAGAGTCGTAGCCCAAGACGGTCAGCTCGGCACTCTTATCGGCAAAGCCCGCAATGGTCGAGCTCTCAGGGTTGCCAATAATGGTCGCGGGGGTGCGTACCCACACACTCTGCTCCTTGACCACCTCGCGGGGAGTGAGCACAAGTGCATCCTCGTGAACATAGAATTCCATTCCCTCGTGTGCTACCTTCCAATAGCGCACATCCCCGGCCTTTTTGATGCAGTTGGGATAGGCCACAACAGCCGTACCGCGCAGGAAATCGCCCGCAGGGTGGAGCATTTGGGCCTCCTCATCGAGGGTGTAGAGTGTTGCAGTGGTGGTCGCCGAGGCGAGATAGCGCACCTCGGTAACCTCGGGATCTTTGCAGGCCGTAAGGAGAGTTATCATCCCCAGAGCCAAGAGTGTCAGACGTTTGATAGTATTCATATTGTTTCTCGTTTATTCCTATTTTAGGTAGTCTTCGAAGTACATTGTCACCTTATCCATCAGGTGTACGCGGTCTTTGCCACGCACATTGTGCTCGTGGCAGGGATAGGGGAAGTAATCCACCTGAATGTTATTCACCACGCACTCACGCACAAAATTGAGGCTGTGCTGCCACAACACAACAGGGTCTATTCCGCCCTGACAGATGAGCAGTTTGCCTTTGAGGTTCTTGGCCTGATTCATAAGCGAGGTTGCCTCATATCCCTCGGGGTTCTCCTCGGGGGTATCCATATACCTCTCGCCATACATAGCCTCATACCACTTCCAATCAATCACGGGGCCACCCGCAACAGCCACTTTGAAGACATCGGGGTAGTTCGTGATGAGCGAAATGGTCATAAAGCCGCCATAGCTCCAACCGTGCACACCGATGCGGTCGGCATCCACCCACTCGTGGGAGGTGAGCCACTCCACACCCTTCATCTGGTCCTCCATCTCGCACTTGCCACATTGGCGGTGGATGGCCTTCTCATACTCGGCACCGTGCCAGAGTGTTCCTCGATTGTCCATCACAAAGACCACATAGCCTCGCTGTGCCATATACATCTCCCAACGACGCAGGTTGGCCTGATAGGAGTTATTGACCATCTGGCTGTGGGGGCCGCCATAGACATAGACAATGGCGGGGTATTTCTTCGCGGGGTCGAAGTCGATGGGGTAAATGAGCCTATACCAATTCTCCCACTTGCCGTCGGCCGTAGGTATTGTGCCGAGTTCAATCTCGGTGAAGTTGTATCCTTCGGCGGGATCAGGGGCGGTGAAGATGTTGCGCACCACCTTACCATCCTTTGTAGAGGCGAGATTCACAATGCGAGGCACGCGGAGCGAGGAGTAGTAATCCACAAAATATTTGCCATCGGGACTGATGACGCAAGCGTGCCAACCAGGCTCGTGGGTGAGCCTTACCCTCTTGCCACTCTTGATGCTCACCTTTGCAAGGTGCTGATCGGCAGTGGAGAACTCGGCGGTGTAGTAGTATACCCACTCGCCCTTCAAATCAACAAAGGTAACATCGGCATCCACCACTGTGAGCCTGCGTGAATTCCACGCGCCATCCTTGCCACGCTCATAGAGGTAGAGGTTCCAATAGCCATCGCGCACATTGGTCGAGTAGATAAACCTATCGCCCTTGTCACCCACCCATTGCAAGGGGTGGAGGGGCTCAACATAGCGGCTGTCGCTCTCGGTAAAGAGTTTTTCTACAAGTTCGCCCGTTGCGGTGCAGTAACTATTGAGATGCATCTCGTTCTGCTGGCGATTGAGCACTTGAATGTAGATGAGTTTTCCGTCGGGGCTCCAAGTGATATTAGTAAGGTAACGCTCCTCGTCGAAGTCGGTAACTTTGAGCCACACGGTCTGCTGCGTGCGACTATCCCACACACCAACACTCACCCTCTCGGAGGGCATTCCCGCCATTGGGTACTTAATCTCCACAAGAGAGCCCGTGCGAGTGGTGATATCCAAGAGGGGGAAGGTTGAAACCTTGCTCTCATCCTTCTGGTAGAAAGCCACCGAAAGGCCATCGGGCGAGGGGAAAATACCCTTTGTGATGCCGAACTCGTTGCGACTGACGTGGGAGCCGCTCACGATATTCTTATCCTCGTTGGCTGTGATGGCAATCTTCACCCCCTCCACCTCTGCAAAGAGGTTGTTCTCCTCGGTGAAGTAGCGAGGTGCGGTGGGTGCGGACATCTCGGCGGGGGTTGCAGGCTTACCATTGGCGGGGTAGAACCAATTAATCTCCCCACGGCCAACCATTTCGCCGTAGAGTGTTTTACCTTTGGCGTCCACACCCCAGATAACGGGACGAGTTTGCGGGGTTAATTCGCGCGAAAGTATTGTCTCTTCCATTGTTAGCACTCGTTTTTCCTGCGCATCGACACCCACAACAGAGGCTCCGCACAGCAAAATCATACATAAAACTCTCTTCAAATTCATAGGGTTTGTTGTTTTGTGAGGTGTAAAGGTACGAAATTTTGTTTTTTCGGCAAAATGTATTACCTTTGGAAATGGTTTTTTGACAAATAATTTATCACACAATAGCACGATGAAAAACAACAAAGTTACGCTCGAAGAGGCGAAAAAACTTATCCAATTCTATCCCGATTGGCCCAAAGAGGGTGTAAATTTCGTGGATCTCTTACCCCTGTTGAGTGACGCTGCAACTTTCAGCGTCATAATTGAGGACTTAGGCAAACACGTTACAACCCCCAATGTGGCAGCCCCCGAGGCTCGCGGCTTCCTCTTTGCCGCACCCCTCTTGGTGACCGACTCGAAGGCTCAAAACCTCATCACCTTCCGCAAAAATGGCAAGTTGCCCGCAAATGAGGGCGACCTCCAAAAGGTGGCTATCGTCAAAGAGTATGGCGAGGACAGCCTCTTCTTCCGCAAGAGCGACCTCCAAAATGCACAAGTAACCAACGGTGTGATTGAAATCTCCATCCTCGACGACATCCTCGCAACGGGTGGTACCGCACTGAAAATGGCAGAACACTTGGAGGCCCTCACCGTAACCAAAGATGGTGTGGAGTACCCCGTAAAGGTCAAGGAGTTTATCTTCCTTGCCGATTTGAGTTTCCTCAACGGCAAAGAGCTCCTCGAAAAGGTAGCACCCGTCTATTCACTCATCTCGTTCTAAATCGACCACAAAAACAAATCCGCTATGCGACTTCTTATTCACGAAAATCAGGAAAAAGGCTCCGTTTGGGCAGCACGCTACATTGCCGATGCAATCAACCGCAAGGCAGCCACAACCAGCGCACCCTTTGTTTTGGGATTGCCCACCGGCTCCACTCCCCTTACAACCTACCGCGAGCTTATCCGCCTCAACAAGGAGGGCTATGTTAGTTTTGCAAATGTTATCACCTTCAATATGGATGAGTATGTGGGACTCCCCGAGGAGCACCCCCAGAGCTACCACACCTTTATGAAGGAGAACTTCTTCCAGCACATCGACATCAACCCCGCAAATGTAAACATCCTCAACGGCAACGCCCCCGACTTGGCGAAGGAGTGTGAGGACTACGAGAAACGCATTGAGGGTGCCGGTGGTATCGACCTCTTCTTGGGAGGTGTTGGCGAGGATGGCCACATCGCTTTCAACGAGCCCTTCTCGTCGATGTCGTCGCGCACTCGCGTAAAAACTCTCACTGAGGACACCATCATCGTCAATTCGCGCTTCTTCGATGGCGATGTAAATCAGGTGCCCAAGCTCGCACTCACCGTTGGCGTGGCAACAATTCTCTCGGCCCACGAGGTTATCATCCTCGCCTTTGGCCCCAAGAAGGCTCGTGCGGTGCGCGAGGGTGTGGAGGGTGCATACAGCCACCAATGGACAATCACAGGTCTGCAAACCCACCGTCACGGCATACTTGTTGCAGATGAAGGTGCAGCAGGCGAGCTCAAAGTCAATACCTATAAATATTTCAAGGATATTGAGAGAGAGAACCTGAAATAAAATTGAATTTTTGAGAGTTTGCGCCCCTTCGGGGGCGCGACTTTCATATAGCTCCCAACGGACAAAAGAACCAACCAACGATAGTTATGATAAAATCTCGAATATGTGACCTTTTGGGTATCACCTACCCCGTTTTTCAGGGTGGTATGGCGTGGGTTGCCGACGCTTCGCTGGCTGCGGCTGTTTCCAATGCGGGAGGTCTGGGACTCATCACCTCCATCAACACCGACACCGAGGCCGTAAGACAAGAGATTCGCAAGTGTAAAACCCTAACCGACAAGCCCTTTGGTGTAAATATTATGCTCCAAGCCGCCAACGCTGCGGAGGTTGCCGAGATGATTGTGGAGGAGGGAGTGAAGATTGTGACTACCGGAGCAGGCTCCCCTGCTCGATTTATGGAGATGTGGAAGGCTGCGGGTATCAAAGTCATCCCCGTCATTGGCTCTGTTGCAATGGCTGTGAAGATGCAGAATGCGGGTGCCGACGCTGTGGTGGCGGAGGGTGCCGAGTCGGGTGGTCACGTTGGGGAGCTCAACACAATGCCACTTATCCCTCAGGTGGTCGATGCCGTCACCATTCCCGTGGTTGCAGCGGGTGGTATCTGCGATGGTCGTGGTGTGGCTGCGGCACTAATGCTCGGTGCAGAGGGTGTGCAGTTGGGCACACGTTTTTTGGTGGCCGAGGAGTGTAATGTGCACGAGGAGTACAAGGAAAAAGTTCTCCACGCCACCGATATCTCCACAATAGTTACGGGCAAGAGCCTCGGGCACCCCGTGCGCTCACTCAAAACCCCATTTTCGAGAACATTTGCCAAGATGGAGAGCGATCCATCGGTAACCCCCGAGGAGATGTTGGCCTTCGGTGGTGGCTCGCTGCGCAAGGCCGCGCAGGAGGGCGACGAGATGGGTAGTTATATGGCCGGTGAGTGTGCGGGTATGGTCAAAAAGCGCGAGAGTGCCAAGGATATCATCCTCGACCTTGTGGAGGGTGCCGAACGAGTTATGCGCCAGACCGCACGAAACCACCTAACAGACTAATTATGAACAGGGAAGAACTCAAAGAATACATCCCTCACAGGGAGCCGATGTTGCTTGTTGATGAGGTTGATATTTTGGATGACGGCTCGGTAAGGGCCCGCTATCGAGTACCCGAAGATGCACACTTCTTACAAGGGCATTTTCCCGGTAACCCCATCGTTCCCGGGGTGATTCTCTGTGAGATTATGGCGCAGAGTTGCACGATGCTCACCAAAGATTTGGTGAAGGGAAAGACAACCCTTTTCAGTGGTATCGACAAGATGCGATTCAAGCAGATTGTACGTCCGGGCGACGTGTGCGAAGTGGCTGCTCGACTCACCAACCGACGAGGTATGCTCTTCTTCTGCGAGGCATCTCTCTCGGTAGGTGGCAAACTCTGTTGCAGGGGCGAATTGTCCTTTGCGCTGGCGTAGATTTTACAGCGAATACAACACACCGATAAGATCCTCAACCGTGGGGTCTTTCATCATCACACGTTTTTGACTATCAAGGAGGTAGATTGTGGGGATGGCTTTTAGGTCGTAGAGGTCGCCCTTGTGAATCTGCTCTCCCTTATCGTATGCCGAAATCCACCACGAAGGGTTCTCGGATAACCTCTTGCGCCACTCCGAGATGTCGCCATCGGGGTGTAGTGCCAACACCTTAATCATCCCTCGCGCACGCAAGTTCTCCAACACCCCCGAGGCATCAATTTGCGCCTTCGTGCGGGCACACTCACTACACCCGGGATTGTAGAAAAAGATGAGCGTGAAGGGGGATTTTATATTGTGGAGTCTGCCCTGGGAGCCATCGGCAAGGGTGTAGACAAAATCGGTGGCTACGGAGCCTTGCTGATTGCGGCTAACAAGTTTAAGCATAGAGCGATAGCGCACCCGAGAATCCTCATCGAGAGGGCTACTCTTACCCACCGCGCAGCGTAGAAACATCTCCCACAGCAGGTCGTTGCGCATAGGCGACGAGGGGTCGTAGAGCACCACCTCCGCCATCTCCAAAAAATACCAATAACCATCCTCGCTCACTGCCGCTCGGCGCAACATCTCCCCTATCGCCTTTTCGGAGTATTCGGGTGAGGTTGCGTAGAGCCCATTTATGAAGGCCAGAAAGCCCTGCTTATTCTCCTCGGGGGCATACCTCTGCTCGGCCTCGGAGAAGTTGTAGCGATCCCAAAAATGGAGTGCATACCACTCCGCAAGAGCCCTCCCTTCGCCAATCATTGAGGGAGCAATGGGGTATGGGAAACCCTCACGAGGCTGGGCATTTACCCCACCACACAACACCACAAGGGTAAGGAGGTATGCAAAGATGTATCTTTTCATAGACAAAAGTTGCGTTTGGTTGTGACAAAGTTACCCAAATAATTGTGTTATTCAAAAAACAATGATAACTTTGCGGAATTAATAGGCTATCCTACGGATAGCTGGGCCACACAACAAACACGAAAACACACAAACAATTTTAACTTTTTTAACCTAATAAATTATGAGTGGAAGTATTTTTACCTCTTCAATCGGCAAGAAGATGTTTATGAGCATCTCGGGCTGTGTCCTCATCTTGTTCCTCACATTCCATATGTGTATGAACTTGGCCCTTGTTTTCTCGGATAGTGCCTACAACGCTATCTGCGGATTTCTCGGTGCAAACTGGTATGCAGTTGCCGCAACCGTATTGCTGGCATTGGTTGTTTTGTTGCACTTTGCCCTTGCAATCGTTCTGACCATCCAGAACCGTAAGGCTCGTGGTTCCATCCGCTACCGTGCAAACGCACACGAGAATGGCGTTGAGTGGAGCTCGAAGAATATGCTTGTTCTCGGTTTCGTGGTTATCATCGGCCTTGTTATGCACCTTGTACACTTCTGGTACAAGATGATGTTTGCCGAGCTTATGGGTGCTCACGAAGTGGTTGTTGGCGCAGCAATGGTTGCTCCCACCGATGGCGCAGCTATCGTTCGTTACTACTTCTCGCAGTGGCCCTATGCACTCCTCTACCTCGTATGGTTTGGTGGCATCTGGCTGCACCTCACCCACGGTGTTTGGAGTATGATGCACTCGCTTGGTTTGAACAACCAGATTTGGTTCAAACGTATGAAATGCATCTCGTGGGCAGTTGCTACCCTCATCTGCGGTGGTTTTGCACTCTGCACCATCATCCTCTTCTTGCAGGGTAACGGCATCCTTCCCAACCCCCTTTTCTAATCTGAAACCAAAAATACTTAAAGCGATATGATTAAACTTGATTCCAAAATTCCCGCAGGCCCTATCGAAGGCAAGTGGACGAAACATAAAGGTGATATCAAAGTCGTTAGCCCCGCTAACAAACGCAAATTGGACGTTATCGTTATCGGTACCGGTCTTGGTGGTGGCGCAGCTGCTGCTTCGCTCGGTGAGCTTGGCTACAACGTAAAAGTATTCTGCATCAGCGACTCGCCCCGTAGGGCTCACTCGATTGCAGCACAGGGTGGTATCAACGCCGCAAAGAACTATCAGAACGATAACGACTCGGTTTATCGTCTGTTCTATGACACCATCAAAGGTGGTGACTACCGCGCAAGGGAGGCAAACGTATACCGCCTTGCAGAGGTATCGAACCTCATTATCGACCAGTGCGTAGCACAAGGCGTACCTTTCGCACGCGAGTACGGCGGTCTTTTGGCCAACCGCTCGTTTGGTGGCGCACAGGTATCGCGTACCTTCTATGCCCGTGGTCAGACCGGTCAGCAGCTCTTGCTTGGTGCCTACGCTGCTTTGAACCGTCAGATTGCAGCTAAGACCGTAAAGAGCTACCCCCGCCACGAGATTCTCGACATCGTTCTTATTGATGGCAAAGCAAGGGGTGTGATTGCCCGTAACTTGGTTACCGGTGAGTTGGAGCGTCACGGTGCACACGCAGTTGTTATGGCAACCGGTGGCTACGGCAACGTATTCTTCCTGTCGACCAACGCAATGAACTCCAATGGTTCGGTGGCTTGGCAGGCATATAAGAAAGGTGCAGCATTTGCTAACCCCTGCTTCACCCAGATTCACCCCACCTGTATCCCCGTACACGGCACTCAGCAGAGCAAACTTACCCTTATGAGTGAGTCGCTCCGTAACGACGGTCGTATCTGGGTTCCCAAAAACCTCACCGACGTGAAGGCTCTCCGCGCAGGTATCAAACAGCCTTCGGACATCGCTGAGGAGGATAGGGACTACTACTTGGAGCGTCGCTACCCCGCATTCGGCAACCTCGTTCCTCGTGACGTGGCTTCGCGTGCAGCAAAGGAGCGTTGCGATGCAGGTTATGGCGTAAATGAGACCGGCCTTGCTGTTTATCTCGACTTCAAGACCGCAATCAACCGCCTCGGTATCGACAAGATTCGTGAGCGTTACGGCAACCTCTTCCAGATGTATGAGAAGATTACCGCTGTGAACCCCTACGAGCAGCCTATGCAGATCTATCCCGCAGTTCACTACACAATGGGTGGTACTTGGGTAGACTACAACCTGATGACTACCATCCCCGGCTTGTACTCCATCGGTGAGGCCAACTTCTCCGACCACGGTGCAAACCGCCTTGGTGCTTCGGCTCTGATGCAGGGTTTGGCAGACGGCTACTTCGTATTGCCCTACACCATCGGTGACTACCTCTCCAAAGAGATTCAGTCGCCTAAGGTAGATACCAACGATCCCGCATTTGAGGAGGCAGAGAACGCTATCCGCGCAAAAATCGAGAAACTCTATGCAATCAAGGGTACCCAGACTCCCGATGAGTTGCACAAGAAACTCGGTTGCGGTATTATGTGGGAGAAGGTTGGTATGGCTCGTACCAAAGAGTCTTTGGAGCAGGCAATCGTTGAGATTCAGGCACTCCGCAAAGAGTTTTGGAGCGACCTCAAACTTATGGGCAAACCCGATGAGTTCAACCAGGAGTTGGAGAAAGCTCTCCGCTTGGCCGACTTCCTCGAATTGGGCGAACTGATGGCTCGCGACGCACTCAACCGTAATGAGAGTTGCGGTGGCCACTTCCGCGAGGAGTACCAGACTCCCGAGGGCGAGGCTTTGCGTGACGACGAGAACTACGCATACGTTGCAGTTTGGGAGTACCAGGGTGAGGACAAAGAGCCCGTTCTCCACAAAGAGCCTCTCACCTTCGAGACCATCCACTTGCAGCAGCGTAACTACAAAGACTAATTTCGGTCGACAAGAGAACTCAAACAATTAACAAGGAAAAAACAGAACACAGAATATGAATTTAACACTTGAAATCTGGCGTCAGCCTAACGCCAAAGCAGAAGGAAAATTCGAGACCTATGTTGTGAAAGATGTCTCGACCGAAAGTTCTTTCTTGGAGATGCTCGACATCCTCAACAATCAGCTCATCCACGAGGGTAAAGAGCCCGTAGCATTCGACCACGACTGCCGTGAGGGTATCTGCGGTGCTTGCTCGTTGCGCATCAACGGCCACGCACACGGCCCCGAGAGCGAGATTACCACTTGCCAATTGCATATGCGTAACTTCAAGGATGGCGACAAAATCGTTATTGAGCCTTGGAGGAGCCGCGCATTCCCCGTTATCAAAGACCTCGTTGTTGACCGCACTGCATACGAGACCATCCTCCAAGCCGGTGGTTTCGTATCGGTGAACACCGGTGGCGTGCCCGACGCAAATGCTATTCCTATCGCCAAAGATGACGCTGAGGAGAGTATGGACGCAGCTGCTTGTATCGGTTGCGGTGCTTGCGCTGCAACTTGCAAGAACGGCTCGGCTATGTTGTTCGTAGCTGCTCGAGTTTCGTCGCTCGCTAAACTTCCTCAGGGTCAGGTAGAGGGCGCACGCAGGGCAAAAGCAATGGTTGCAAAGATGGACGAGCTCGGCTTCGGTAACTGTACCAACACCGGTGCTTGCCAGGCAGAGTGCCCCAAAGGCATTACCATCAACCACATTGCTCGCCTCAACCGTGAGTACTTGAAAGCTAAATTCCGCAGCTAAACAAAGCAAACAAAGTTGTGGGGAGGGTGCAGAGGTATCCTCCCCACGGCGAAGCTATAAAACACGTTAGGTTAATTTATTAATTCACTAAAAAATCACTAAAAATGTCTGAAATTTTAGGCGTACACGCAAGAGAGATTCTTGATTCGAGGGGTAACCCCACTATCGAGGTAGAGGTAACTACCGCAAACGGTTATGTTGGTCGTGCTGCTGTTCCCAGCGGTGCTTCGACCGGTGAGAACGAGGCTCTCGAACTTCGCGATGGCGACAAAGGTCGCTACCTCGGCAAAGGCGTTTTGAAGGCTGTTGCTAATGTAAACGACAAAATCGCTCCCGAGATCATCGGTATGAACGTATTTGATCAGGTAGGCGTAGATAAGGCTATGATCGCACTCGATGGCACTGCAACCAAGAGCAATCTCGGTGCAAACGCTATCCTCGGCGTATCGCTCGCAACTGCACACGCAGCTGCTGCTGAGCTCGGTATGCCTCTCTACCGCTATATCGGTGGTGCAAACGCTAAGAGCCTCCCCGTTCCTATGATGAACATCATCAACGGTGGTTCGCACTCTGACGCTCCCATCGCATTCCAGGAGTTTATGATTCGCCCCGTAGGTGCTCCCACCTTCCGTGAGGCAATCCGTATGGGTGCTGAGGTATTCCACAACCTCAAAAAAGTTCTTCACGCTCGTGGTCTTAGCACCGCAGTGGGTGATGAGGGTGGTTTCGCTCCCGTACTCGATGGTACCGAGGATGCTATCGAGAGCATCTTGAAGGCTATCGAGGCAGCAGGTTATGTTGCAGGTAAGGATATCACTATCGGTATGGACTGCGCATCGAGCGAGTTCTACAAAGATGGTATCTACGACTACACCAAGTTCGAGGGCGAGAAGGGCGCAAAACGCACCTCCGCAGAGCAGGTTGAGTACCTCAAAGGCCTCGTTGAGAAATACCCCGTAGATTCGATTGAGGACGGTATGGCTGAGAACGACTGGGAAGGTTGGAAGATGCTTACCGACGCTATCGGCGACAAGTGCCAGCTCGTAGGCGACGACCTCTTCGTAACCAACGTAGAGTTCTTGAAGAAGGGTATCGAGATGGGTTGCGGTAACTCCATCCTTATCAAAGTAAACCAGATTGGTTCGCTCACCGAGACTCTCGACGCTATCGAGATGGCTCACCGCGCAGGCTACACTTCGGTAACTTCGCACCGTTCGGGCGAGACCGAGGATGCTACCATCGCAGACATCGCTGTTGCTACCAACTCGGGCCAGATCAAGACCGGTTCGATGAGCCGTAGCGACCGTATGGCTAAATACAACCAGCTCCTGCGCATCGAGGAAGAGTTGGGCGATGAGGCTGTTTATGGCTACAAGAAAATCTACCGCGTTAAATAATAACCACGCATAGGTTTCCAAAAAGAGAGGGCTCGGAAAACATTCCGAGCCCTCTTTTTTTCGCGCCTTTTTTCGAAGCTTTTTGTAAAAAGCTTCACCAAAAACTTTTAGTGTAGCCTTTGCTACGCCTTACACTAGCAATCCCAGCACAAGAGTGCCGTAACGGCACCTTTTTGTAAAAAGCTTCACCAAAAACTTTTATGCGATACTTCGTATCGCTATTGACTTTGCTCTGCCCTAATTAGAGAGGTTGGGGAATTTAGGGAGGTTAGGGACATTAAAGTCCTTAAAGCCCTTAATAAACCTCTGCACCGAAGGCACACCTCAATCCTCGCAAATGCGATTAAGCGAGAGTAGAGAAAACAAGTTTTCTCTGCCGAGCGTGAGCATTTTAGACGAAAAAAGCATTTTTTCGTCAATTCTCCATTTTCAATTCCTAATAAAAAAGGCACCCTGAAAAGGGTGCCTTTTTTTATTTCTTTGCAAACCAACCCTCCAAGTTCTGGCGTGCCCAGAAGTAGTAGAGAGCAAGGCCAAGCCAGCTGGTTGCGAGGATAACAACTGCGGTGAGAAGTTTCCAGGGGAGGTCGATGTTTTTCTTGAATACGTCAAGCACACACCATACGGCGCACACAAGACCTACGATGTAAAGAATGAAGCCCATTGTCTTAGATGTTTTTATTTGGGTTAATATTAATGATTTTAGTGGTTTCAGGCATTACTCTTTGCGGATAATCTTCGCACCGAGAGCATTGAGGCGGCCTTCGATATTCTGGTAGCCCCTATCTATCTGCTCAATATTCTGGATGATGCTCCTACCATCGGCATTGAGGGCAGCAATCAGAAGAGCCACACCTGCACGGATGTCGGGCGAAGCCATAGTCGTGGGACGCAAGCGACGGTTGTGGTCGTGACCGATGACCGTAGCCCTATGGGGGTCACACAGGATAATCTGCGCACCCATATCAATGAGTTTATCCACAAAGAACAAGCGGCTCTCGAACATCTTCTGGTGGATGAGCACCGAGCCCTTGGCCTGGGTTGCCACAACCAAAAAGACACTCAACAGGTCGGGGGTAAGTCCCGGCCAGGGTGCATCGGCAATGGTCATAATCGAGCCATCCATAAAGCTCTCTATCTCGTAGTGTTCCTGTCGGGGGATGTAGATATCATCACCCCTCTGCTCGAAGTGGATACCCATACGGGCAAATTGTGCAGGGATGATTCCGAGGTTTTCGTATGACACGTTTTTGATGGTGAGCTCCGATTGCGTCATCGCTGCCAAGCCGATGAAGCTACCAACCTCAATCATATCGGGAAGCATTGTGTGCTCTGTTCCTTTCAGCGAGCCCACACCGTGAATGGTCAGGAGGTTGGAGGCAATGCCCTCAATCTTCGCACCCATACGGCAGAGCATCTTGCAGAGTTGTTGCAGGTAGGGCTCACAGGCGGCATTGTAGATGGTGGTTGTACCCTCGGCAAGTACCGCAGCCATAACGATATTGGCGGTACCCGTAACCGAGGCCTCGTCGAGATCATATAGGTGCCCTTCAAGTGCGAGGCATCCACCTCGAAGAAGTCGCCCGAGGTGTCGAAGTTGATATGTGCTCCGAGTTTCTGGAAACCTATGAAGTGGGTATCCAACCTACGGCGGCCAATCTTATCGCCCCCCGGTTTGGGGATGTAGGCCACACCAAAGCGGGCCAACAGTGGGCCAATGACCATCACCGAGCCACGCAGTTTGGAGCCACGTTTGCGGTAATCCTCGGTGCGCAAGTAGCCCAAATCTATCTCCTTTGCGCGGAAAGAGTATGTACCCTCGCCCAGACGCTCAATCTCCACGCCGAGGTTGCGCAACAGCTCAATAAGTCCCAAAACATCCACAATCTCGGGGACATTGTAGAGCGTCACCTTCTCCTCGGTAAGCAGTGTGGCGCAAATGATTTGCAGAGCCTCATTTTTGGCACCCTGGGGTGTAATCTCACCACAGAGCGACCTTCCGCCATAGACCTCAAAATATGCCATATCTCGATTTTATTTAAGTCTGATTTGTAAAGTTAGTGTTTTTTGCGATACGATGCAAGCCTTCCCTACCTCTTATCGCCAAAAAGATTGAAGCGCGAAAGCACCCTATTGCGTCTGGGAAGTATCAACCCCTCCAACAACAACAGCACAAGTGCCGCAATAAGAGGTATTTGGTACTTCTCGTTGTACTCCTCAAAAATCTCGGCCTTAAACTTCGCCTTCTCGGTGCGGTTAATCATATCGACAATCTCCTGCACGCCCACACTCGCATTTGTAGCTCTAATGTAGGCACCATCGGTCGTGGCCGCAATCTTTTGGAGAGTGGCCTCGTCGAGTTTCGACACCACAATCTCTCCCTTCGAGTCGCGAATAAACTCCTCACCAAGGGAGATGGGCGCACCCTCGGGGGTACCAATACCAATAGTGTATATTTTGATGCCCTTGGCAGCAGCCCTCTCGGCCGCAGCCAGCGCATCGTCCTCGTGGTTCTCGCCATCGGTCACAAGTATCACCACCCTACTACCCTCCGAATCGCTCGAAAAGGCACTCGCGGCAAGGTCAATGGCGGCACCTATGGCCGTGCCCTGTTTGGTTACCTGTGAGGGAGATATGCGCTCCACAAAGGTGCGAGCAGTGCGGTAGTCGGAGGTGATGGGGAGTTGCACATAAGCATCGCCCGCAAAGATAATCACACCCACTCGTTCCTCCGAGAGTCCCTCGATAACCCTACCGATAGCATACTTGGTGCGCTCCAACCTATTGGGCGAAAAGTCGCTCGCCAACATCGAATTGGAGACATCCACGGCAACCATAATCTCCACACCCTCGCGCTCCACCTCTTTCAGTTTGGAGCCCATCTGTGGGCGAGCAGCAGAGAGCACCAACAGGGCAAAAGCCAACTCAAACAGCCAGAATTTGAGCCTCAACTTGCCCCTCGACATCTCGGGAGCCAACTTAACCATAGCTTTGGGGGTGGCAAAGCGTGCGAGTTGTGCCCTACGGCGAGCAAGGGCCCACTCAAAGAGCACCACCATCACCGGAATGGCAATGAGCAAATACAAAATCTCTATGTTTGCAAATCTAAACATCTCTCCCTCGCTCCTCCTTATGGTTGTTTATTAATCCACAATCTGCGCACCAGCTCTTCCAGGGCCAGCACCACCAAGGCCCACAGGAGCCACACGGCAAAGTGCTCATTCTGGCGCGTATAGTTATCCGTCTCTATGCGTGTCTTTTCGAGGTTGTTGATGCGCTCATAGATATCTGCCAGAGCCCTCTTATCCGTTGCTCGAAAGTACTCACCACCCGTCTTGGCGGCAATATCGGTGAGGGTTTGCTCGTCAATCTCCACCTTCTGCTGTTGGTAGCGCACATTGCCCCACGCATCGTAGTAGGGGTAGGGAGCATAGCCCCTCTTGCCCACACCAATCGTATAGACCTTTATGCCATACTCAGCGGCAATCTCCGCAGCAGTCATAGGTGCCACCTGGCCCGCGTTATTCACACCATCGGTGAGCAGAATCACCACCTTGCTCTTCGCATCGGACTCCCTCAGCCTATTGACAGCCGTGGCCAAGCCCATACCGATGGCCGTACCATCCTCCACCACGCCAAACTTCACCTGCGCCAGAAGAGTCTGCAATGCCGCCTTATCGGTCGTCAGGGGGCTCTGTGTATAGCTCTCACCCGCAAAGACCACCAAGCCTATCCTATCGTTGGGCCTGTCGGCAATAAACTTCGCAGCCACATCCTTCGCAGCCGTGAGCCTATCGGGCTCAAAGTCGGCCGCAAGCATCGTACCCGACACATCCAAGGCCAAAACAATATCAATACCCTCAACGGTTGTCTTGCTCAAATTCTCCGAGGTCTGCGGGCGAGCCAAAGCCACAACCATCAACCCCACAGCCACACAGCGCAACACAAAGGGCAAGTGACGACACCTATAACGCAGTGTGCGAGGTGCCGTGGCCAGCGCACGAGTACTCGACATCTTCACCGATGCCCCGCCCACACGTTGCAACCACACATAGTGCACCACCATAGGTACCACCACAAGCAATAGCCACAATATTTCCGGATTCGCTAATTTCATATCTCCTCTTCTTTTTGCGACTTTTTATAAAAAGTCGCCCCTTTCTGTCGCTTTTTTGTAAAAAAGCGACGCAAAAAACTTTTAGTGCAACCTATTCTCTACCCCATTAGGGAGGTTAGGGAGTTTAAGGGGTTTAGGGCTCTCTTCTCTAAATTCCCTAAATTCACTAATACTTCCTCGGGCGATTCATCGCCCACAACGTTAGACGTTCGACCTTCACTCGCCAGCGAGTGCATATCGTGAGGTAGATGCAAGGCACGCGATGGGCGAGGATGCGCAGTTTACTGAACGTAAATGAGCAATCCGAGCCCGAGCGTAACGCAGCAGATGCCCACGAGATGTGCTCGCTCGCCTACCAATTCTTACCCGAGCGTGCAACACCCACAACCCTCTCGGCATCGACCTTATCGCGGGTCTTATCCTCGGCGGCCTGCACAGCGTCCAACATCTGCTCGCTCTCGGCACTCGGCGCAGGAGCTTCGCGAGGCTCCTCCTCGGGGGACTCACTTGGCTCGGGCTTCTCACCTTCGGGCTCCTCGGGTTTCTCACCCTTGGGCTGTTGGTCTTGTTGCTGTTGGTCTTGTTGCTGGTCGTTATTCTCGTTATTCTGTTGGTTCTGGTCTTGGTTTTGTTGGTTCTGGTCTTGGTTTTGTTGGTTTTGGTCTTGGTTCTGATTCTGGTCTTGGTTCTGTTGATTCTCCAACATTGCCTTCGTGTAGGCGTAGTTGAACTTCGCCTCCAAATCATTGGGGTTGAGCCTCAGTGACTCCTTGTAGGACTCCAAGGCCTCCTGCAACTTCTGCTGTTGGAATTGGGCATTGCCGAGGTTATAATATGCCTTGGCCTTCTGTTCGGGCGATAGGCGTTTGTCGCGCTCCACCACACCCTTGAAGGTATCCTCCGCAGCCTCGAAGTTGCCCATTGCATACTGCGAATCGCCGAGGTTGAACTTGGCAACGCCCGAGAGCGAATCAACCTGCAAAGCCTCGCGGTACTCTCTCTGTGCCTCCTCCATACGCTGCTGCTCATAGAGCCTATTACCCTTGCGGACGTGGTGACGCTCGGGGGGAATCTGCCCCCAAGCCATATTGACGGCACACACCATCAACACCCCAAGTATGTATCTCGCCCTACTCATCGCTCTTCTCCTCCTCTTTGGGGGTTACACTCTCAATCTCCTGCTCCTCGGGGCTCACAACCTCCTCGACCACCTCTTTGCTCTCCTCCACGAAGTAGTAGATGGTATAGTAGGCTGCCTCGTTGCTCTCCGCCTCGGGGATATACTTTGCGAACTTCACCAAGTCGCTCTCGGTGAGCAGTGCTGTGAGATTGGCCATCTGTTTGGGGGTAAGTGTCAGACTCTTCATAGCCGCCACAATCTCTTCGGTGGTCATCTCCAATGCGCCCACACCAAAGCGACCTGCAAGGTAGGTGCGGAAAATCTCCGTCAGGCGCGAGTAGTACTCCTTCACCCGACCATTCTGCCACAGCTTCTGATTGGCGAGGGCTTCGAGTGAGCGGATAGCCACAACGTGGGCGGGCTCCATCTTCCTCCTTGCCACCACCTCTTTGCGCGAGCGACGAACAAGGTAGACAACCAGAGCCACCAATGCCACCACAACGGCCAATACCGCAAATGAGTAGCCCGCAACCTCCACAACCTCCGCCACTGTCACGGGCATTGGAAGGGGTTGTTTTATGTCATAGATGGTCTTTTGTGCCGTATCGACGGGTATCATCGCCACCTCCAACTCCAAAGCCTCGGGTGCATACAATGTATCCACCACCCTACCATCTGTTGCAAGCACCCCCACCGAGTCAATCCTATACTGTGCGGGCTCAAACGAAATCATACGGTAGCTCTTGCGCAGGCGGTAGCGGCCCTCCGAAACATTCAGAGTATCCACCCCCCTCTCCTCCAAGAGTTCAATCCGTCCCTCGGCAAACTCGGGAGTTATGGTGGGGAACGCCACGATGTGGCCCTCGGTAGCCTCCATATCCAACACAAGGTTGAAGTGGTCGCCCAAGAGTACGCTATCGGGCTCAAATCTCGCATCCACAACCCTCACAGGCACCTCGGCCGAGGCTACCACAGCCCCCGCCAACAGCACCCACAAAAGTGTGGCGATATATCTCTTTGCAATCTTCATCTATCGTCTTTTGAAGAGTTTAATGAGTTCCTTCACATAGTCCTCCTCGGTGGTCACATCCGCGTGGTCGATGCGTGCGCGGGAGAGAATCCTATCGGCACTTTCGTGTCGCTCCCTCCACTCGCGGGCGTAGTGCTCCCTAACCTCACGCGAAGAGGTATCGACCACCACCCTCCTGCCACTCTCAGCATCCATCATCTCCACCAAGCCAACATCCGTGAGCTCGGCATCCCTCGGGTCATAGACCTTAATTGCCACCATATCGTGTTTGCGCGAGGCGATACCCAGCACCTTTGCCAACCTCTCGTCCTCCTCCCTGGGGGTGTCGAAGTCGCTAACAATAAAGGTGGTGCTCCTCTTTTTGAGCACACCCGTGAGGTATTCCACGGGGGCAATGAGCGATGTGCCCTTGCTCTCGGGCTCAAACTCCAACAAGGTGCGGATTATCATAAGGATGTGTGAGCGTCCCTTCTTGGGGGGGATGAACTTCTCAACCCTGTCGCTGAAAATCAAGCACCCCACCTTGTCGTTATTCTGCGCCGCCGAGAAGGCCAACACCGCAGCAATCTCCGTCATAATGGTGCGCTTATCCCTCTCGCCCGAGCCAAACTGTCCTGAGCCACTCACATCCACCAGAAGCATCATTGTCAGCTCCCTCTCCTCCTCATAGATTTTGATGTGGGGTTTGCGCGTGCGGGCCGTAACATTCCAGTCGATGTCCCTCACGTCGTCACCCAAGCGATACTCCCTCACCTCGCTGAACGCCACACCCCTGCCACGGAAGGCACTATGGTAGTGTCCGGCGAAAATATCGTTGGAGAGTCCGCGAGTCTTTATCTCAATCTTTCGGACTTGTTTGAGTATGTCAGCTGTCTCTTTCAATTTTTTTTCTTTCTTTTTGCGGCTTTTTATAAAAAGTCGCCCCTTTCTGTCGCTTTTTTGCAAAAAAGCGACGCAAAAAACTTTTAGTGCAACCTATTCCCTACCCCATTAGGGAGGTTAGGGAGGTTAGGGACATTAAAGTCCTTAAAGTCCTTAATAATCCTCTGCGCCGGAGGCGCACCTTAATTTTCCATTCTCCATTTTCAATTTTCAATTCCCAGCGAGTGGGTTTTGTGGAGGGATTTTTGTGCCAATCCCCCTACCAGCGAGTGCATATCGTGAGGCGAGTTCAAGGCTTGCGACCAACCACCCCGCGAGTGGGTTTTGTGGAGGGATTTTTGTGCCAATCCGAGCGAGCAAGTCCGCAGTTTACAAGAGGTAAATGAGGAACTTGCGAGTCGAAGGTTGGTGCAAAAAGCACCCACAAGGCACACTCGCCCACGAGATGTGCTCGCCACTAAGGTACCTCTACGGCATTAAGAATCTCAGTAATAATATCCTCGGTGGTGACATTCTCCGCCTCCGCCTCATAGGAGAGGCCTATACGGTGGCGCAAAACATCGTGACACATAGCCCTCACATCCTCGGGAATCACATAGCCCCTATGTTTGATGAAGGCGTATGCCTTCGAGGCCTTCGCCAAGGCGATACTTGCACGAGGCGACGCACCATACGAAATCATATCGGTAAGTTTCGAGAGGCCATACTCGGCAGGCTCACGGGTGGCAAAGATGATATCCACAATATACTTCTCTATCTTCTCGTCCATATAGACATCGCTCACCACCTTGCGTGCCCTGATGATATCATCGGGAGTAACAACCTTATGCACCTCAGGCAAGCCCTCGCCCGCAAGGTTCAACCTCACAATATCTCTCTCCTCCTGACGTTTGGGATAGGAAATTTTGGCTTTGAGCATAAACCTATCGACCTGTGCCTCGGGCAGAGGATAGGTACCCTCCTGCTCGATGGGGTTCTGGGTTGCCATCACAAGGAAGGGTTCGGGCAACTTGAAGGTCTCCTCGCCAATGGTCACCTGACGCTCCTGCATAGCCTCCAAGAGGGCACTCTGCACCTTCGCAGGCGAGCGGTTAATCTCATCCGCCAGCACGAAATTGGCAAAGATGGGGCCCTTCTTCACGGTGAACTCTTCGTTCTTCTGGGAGTAGATGAGGGTACCCACAAGGTCGGCGGGCAGCAGGTCGGGGGTGAACTGCACACGGCTAAACTTTGCATCCACGGCCTTTGCAAGCGTCGTAATAGCCAAAGTTTTTGCCAAACCGGGCACACCCTCCAACAAAATGTGACCGCCCGTGAGAAGGCCAATCATCAGCGTATCCACCAAGTGTCGCTGACCAACAATGACGTGTCCCATCTCCATCGAAAGCGAATCCACAAAAAGGCTCTCTTTCTCAATTCGCTCGTTAAGCTCCTTAATATTAACAACTTCGCTCATAATATATAGTTTTTCGATTTTGTCGTTCCAATATGGTGCCAAAACACCTTGCAAACTTAAACGTATATCTTTACAAAGTTAGTATTTTTTAGTTGAAATTTGAAATCCAAAATGTGTTTTATTCTGCATTTTGTCCACGGCAAACCCTATCATCCCTCGCCAAGCGACCGCAACCACCCCTCGCCCCAAATTGTTTGCAGATTACCCGTGAGCCTATAAACACTCCTCGCGGGTAATGTTTTCATTACCCGCGAGGCAAGTGAGGGGAAATCCTACCCTTTTGTTTTAGGTACGCTTCCTCCTATTTCAGATGTTCGGCAATCTTTTGGCGGAGAGAGCCTTGACCATAGCCCATCCAGCGGTCGACAACCATTCCCTCGGGCGAGATGAGGGTGTAGTTGGGAATACCGCCCTGATCGTAGTGGGCATAGATGCCGGTCTCCTGCTTGCCGTCGCTCCAATTGTGCCACGACATTGCGTGTCGCCCGGAGGCCTCGCGCCATAGCTTGTCGGTGTCGGTTGTGATGCTCACCACTTGCAGGCGGTCTTTGTACTTCTCGGCAATCTCGCCCATCTCGGGCAGTGCCATAATGCAAGGACCACAGCCACAACTCCACATATCGAGCAGTATGTAGTAGCCACCGAGCTCGGAGAGTGTATGTTTGCCACCCTCCAAATCGTAGAACTCTCCATCAATCATCGGCTCGCCAACAGTCGCTTCCTTCGGTGGATAGAGGTTTATTCGTATCTGCTCGGCTGTGGGGTGGTTGAGCCACTTCTCGTTGAGCGCGTTGTATAGTGCCTCTACCTTGGCGCGGTGGGGGTATTCGGAGTCATACTTACACAGGTTGGCCATCTCGTTGAGGTGCATCATCCCGACCTCGTCCATCTTGTGGGGTTTCATACGCCCAAGTAGGCGGCCGTGAATGTCGCACACTATGCGCATCTGCTCACGCCCCAGACTATCATATTTGGCCTGCAATTGCGCCATATCTGCACCTGGCTCCTGACCTTTAAGGCGAAGTGTATTCTCCTCAATTGCAACATTTTGGAGCTTATTGTACAGCTCCTTTGCATAGCCGATATATCTCTGCGATGAACGATTTTCGGGGGCAGGACCATCCACCATCCAAGTGTAAACCAACTTATCCTTACCCGTGATGACAACCTTGTCGCCAGCCTCTGCCCAAATGTGGGCGGCCATACTCGGAAAGTCATCCCTCCAACAGAGTAGTGTCAGGTGCTCTTTCGCCGCCTCGGGAGTAATGCGGAAGTGGAATTTGCCACTTCGGAGCGTGTCGTGGGCTATGGCCATACCTGCCTGACCGTCAAGCCTAAAAAGGTAGAATACTGCCCCATCCTCCACATTGGCAACTCTGCCCTCAATCTCGTAGTAATCCTTTGAGGTGTCGGGGCCGCACGCCACAAGGCACAATGCGACACAAAACAATAGAATCAATCGTTTCATAGATTTAGTATTTAGGGGTTAAAAATCGTGCACTCCACGAGTACATTCAATATTACAAAGATAGAGATTAATATTGAAAATTATTAAACGGTTGCCCTCATACTTTCGACTTTTTACCATCAGCAGTCGGCTTTTTGTTTGCGGGTATCTTTTTTAATACCCATCAACCACCAACCGTCAACCGTCGACTGCGCCGTAGGCGCACCACAGACCCGCACTTCACATCGGCGGCGGGGAAGCGACCGACTTGTGCGGTCGTGGCTGGCGGGAGCCACAAAGGCGTGAAAAAACAAAGACGGTAAATGCTTTACCCGCGTAGCGTTTGTTTTAGGCTTTGTGGCTCTCGCCACCGCCAGAGATGTGGTGCGTGGCTTTTGCGCCACTTTTGCCACCAAAAGTGGCAAAGAAAAGCGGGCAACCACGTTGCCCGCAATAAAGAACGGTAGATGCCACCCGCCTGCTATCGCAGTCGTGGCAAGACGTGATTATGACGGACCTCTCCCGAGCTTTGCTCACCCTCCCCTAACCTAGGGGAGGGTTATATTTTTGCGGGCTCGCAAATTTGCGAGCCCGCAACCGGCTGACGGTTAAACTATTATAAGGCGAGTGGTAAGCACACAAGAAAACCACCTCCGCAGTTTACTCTCGTAAATGAGGAGGTGGTTTATCGCAGTATAACGAAGCAATCGCTCGTGTTATGCTTTCTTCGATGCGCCGGTCTTAACAGCTTTCACCTTAGCACCCGAAGTCTTCGCTGCTGCCTTGGGAGCAACGGGCTTCTTGGTTGCGGGCTTCTTCTCAGCCTTAGGTGCCTCTGCTACTGCCTCACCCTCAGCTACAACCTCAGCGTCTTGTGCCTTTTTAGCACGGCTACGACGGGTTTTAGGTGCAGCTGCTTTGGGTGCTACGCCCTCTACATAGGTCTCGTTGAAGTCTACGAGCTCGATGATACACATCTCTGCTGCGTCACCTACACGGAAACCGGTGTGGAGAATACGGGTGTAACCACCGGGACGGTCAGCGATCTTAGGAGCAACGGTGCGGAACAACTCTGCGGTTGCAAATTTGTCTTTCAGGTAGCTGAAAACAACACGACGCTGGTGGGTGGTGTCCTCTTTCGATTTGGTGATGATAGGCTCAACAAATTTTTTCAGAGCCTTTGCCTTGGCCACAGTGGTCTCGATACGCTTGTGGAGAATAAGGCTGCTTGCCATATTCGACATCAGTGCTTTGCGGTGCGAAGCCTGACGACCAAGGTGGTTAACTTTCTTATTGTGTCTCATGTGTAAATGTTTCTTTTAGTGTGGTTAGTCCTTGTCCAACTTATAGACGGATACGTCCATTCCAAAGTGAAGATTCAACGATGCCAAAAGGTCATCCAACTCGGTGAGCGACTTCTTACCGAAGTTGCGGAACTTCAACAGGTCGTTACGGTTGTAACGTACCAAATCGCCGATGGTGTCAACCTCTGCTGCCTTCAAGCAGTTCAGCGCACGCACCGAAAGATCCTGATCCGAAAGTTTGGTCTTCAAAAGCTGGCGCATGTGCAACAAGCTCTCGTCAAACTCCTCGGTCTGCGAAGTCTCCTCCATATTGAGCGTAATCTTCTCGTCCGAGAAGAGCATCAAGTGGTGGATGAGAATCTTTGCGGCCTCTTTCAAAGCCTCTTTGGGGTGAATCGAACCGTCGGTCGTAACCTCCAAGTTGAGTTTATCGTAGTCGGTCTTCTGCTCTACACGATAGGGCTCAACCGAGTACTTAACATTGATGATAGGGGTGTGAATCGAGTC
>JAZOTH010000027.1:0-18125 GCA_045657545.1 Tidjanibacter sp. | reverse complement strand
AGAAAACCTCTCTGAAACAGCGTTTCAAAGAGGTTTTACATTACTTTGTCCTTTTTATTTTGGACTCTTGGAGCGGAAAACGAGACTCGAACTCGCGACCCCAACCTTGGCAAGGTTGTGCTCTACCAACTGAGCTATTTCCGCGTATTTTGCGGGGACTCTTCGGTTTTGCTCCCCTTGCCAAGGTTGGAGTTTTTATTCTCCTTGGGGCAAGGTTGTGCTCTACCAACTGAGCTATTTCCGCATTATTTCAAAAGCGCGCCACGGTTATTCCCGTTTTGCGGATGCAAATATAGGGGCTTTTTTGATATCTGCAAAATTTTAGCAACAATTTTCTCACACAAAAGGCTCTTTTTGCGAAAATTATTCCAAATGGATAGCATTAAATAAATCGGGCCCGGCAAACACATACCGAGCCCAATCCTTTTACCATAAATAACCACGCAGGATTTAGTTATTTGAGGTAGGTCATCTCAACATTCGTTACGCCAGAAACCACACCATTATGTTCATTATATGGAGGTTGTGGGTCTTGGTGATAGTTCGTAACTGTACCCGTACACTTCAAACCGTCCCACTCATACTCCGCGAGCGACACAATGGCATTGTCATCATACTGATAGCCTCGGTAGGAGCCCTCAATACGCACTTCACTCTCCACAAGTTGCGTGCCATTATATGTATTGGTAGTCAATACTTTATGGCGGTCACCAAAGTCATTGGCATACTCAACTTCCTGATAAGCCGTGCGCAGATAAGTATCATCCAGATATGTAACCTTACCGCCAACGCACCACATCTGAATACCGTTCATATCCGGAGATTCCAGAATATGATTGGTCTGGGTGAAGGTTGCAGTCAAACCATCATATTCATACTCTATTTCGTACTGCAACTCTCCGTCAAGGTACCTATATTCATTAATAATTTTCTTGCCATCATACTCCCTAACCTGCTTATAGTTACCCGTTTCAAGTTTTTTAACTCGCAGGTAGGTATCATCCAGATATTCCTCTACAACATTTCCCGACTGCCACTCTTGGGTGCAAGCGAGACCATTCCACGAATAGTTCACCTCCTCGTGATGCGTCTGAGAATGTACAACTTCGCCACCATTGTACTGTTGTGCCGCATAATCAAGCACCTCGCGCACCACCCTATTTTCCTCATAGGTAAACACATTGGAAGTCGTGCTCTTGATTGACACAACATTGGAACCAAGATTATAGGAAACGCTCTCTTCTGTACGAGATTGGAGGTAGAGATTCGAGAGATTTTCCTCCCCATTGGGGGTACCGATCGAATCTCCAAACTCACAGGCTGTAAAGGTGGTGCAACACAAGCCCAACATCAAGAAGCCAATAAACTTTTTCATACGGCAGAATTCTTAATTAAACCAAGCCCGAGAAGCCCATAAAGGCCATTGCGAGGATACCCGCTGTGATGAGTGCGATGGGCACCCCCTTAACACCTTTGGGAACACCAACAAGCTCCAAGCGCTCACGGATACCTGCCATAATCACCAATGCCAACGCAAAGCCCAACGCAATGGAGGTCGAATAGACAACCGACTCCAAGAGGTTATACTCCTTCTGCACCAGCAGGATAGCAACTCCCAACACTGCACAGTTGGTGGTAATCAGCGGGAGGAAGATACCAAGTGCCTGATACAGCGAGGGAGAAATCTTTTTGAGGACAATCTCCACCATCTGCACCAAAGCAGCGATAACCAAGATGAAAACAATGGTCTGCATATACTCGATGCCAAGTGGCACGAGCACAAAGTATTGGAGCATCCACACCACAAGCGACGAGATGGCCATAACAAAGGTTACAGCTGCACCCATACCTGCGGCAGTACCCACCTTATTCGACACGCCCAAGAAGGGACAAATACCGAGCGATTGCGAAAAAACTACGTTATTCGCAAAGATTGAACCGATGATAATTGCAAAAAGCTCCATACTTTAATTGGTTTTAGCGGTGAGTTTTCGGAAAATAACCATAAGGTAGCCAAGCACAAAGAATGCACCAGGCGAAAGGATGAAGATGAGTGCTCCCCCACCCTGCCAGATATCCATACCGAAGATTTGGCCGTTGCCCAGCACTTCGCGGACAATACCAATCAAGGTAAGTGAGAGGGTGAAGCCCAAACCCACGCCGAGGCCGTCCAAAGCCGACTCCCACACGTTGTGTTTCGAGGCAAAAGCCTCCGCCCTACCAAGGATGATACAGTTCACCACAATCAGGGGAATGAACACACCGAGGGTGTTATACAAATCCTGCACATAGGCCTGCATAAGCAACTGAACAACAGTCACAAACGAGGAGATAACCACAATAAATGCGGGGATGCGCACCTTATCGGGAATCACATTTTTAAGGAGCGAGATTACAATATTGGACATCACAAGCACAAACATTGTTGCCACGCCCATACCCAGACCATTAGCTGCCGAGGTGGTTGTTGCCAAGGTGGGACACATACCAAGCACCAACACGAAAGTTGGGTTGTTTTTGAGTATGCCGTCAGTAAAATATTTCAAATTCTTACCCATAACTTCTCTCACATTTACAGGTTAATCTTCTTAAATACCTCATAGGCTACACCAACAGCCTCGGCGTAGGCCCTCGAAGAGATTGTTGCGTGGGTGAGTGCATCGAAGCTACCGCCATCGGCCTTCACAGCAAAGCGCACGCGAGATGCTCTCTTACCCTTAACGCTCTTTATCAGAGCATTATCCTCTTCGCACATTGCACCACCAAGGCCGGGGGTTTCGCTCTGTTCCAAGACCTCCACATCGTAGATGCGGCCGTCGGGCTCGAAGCCCACCAAGAGGCGAATGGTTCCATTGTAGCCCTTCTCCGAGGTGCCCTCAATGGCATAGCCCACAGCGTGTCCCTCCTTGGTCGCAGTATAGACCTTCACACCATCAATCTCCGAAGAGAAAATCTCATCATTCTCGGGCAGAACTT
Organism: Tidjanibacter sp.; assembly: GCA_045657545.1. Taxonomy (GTDB): domain Bacteria; phylum Bacteroidota; class Bacteroidia; order Bacteroidales; family Rikenellaceae; genus Tidjanibacter. The sequence continues at coordinate 15,149 of JAZOTH010000027.1, read as the reverse complement.
CGGCGGGATTGACCATTGCTGCTTTCCTCTCCTCGGCAATTCCCTCATAGACATCGTAGGCCATAGCCACAGCCTCCGAGTAGGCTCTCGAAGAGATGGTTGCCGCGGTGAGTGCATCCACATCGCCACCATCTTTCTTGACCGTCATTGTCATCTGGGCACCATTTTTACCCTTAAAGCTGGTGAGTAACACGTTATCTTCCTGCACCATATTGGCACCCAAGCCAGGGGTTTCCGCCTGCGAGAGTACCTCTACATTATAGATGGTACCATCAACCGTAACACCCACCATAAGGCTCACATTACCATTGAAGCCATTGGGCGAGGTGCTCTCAATGGCATAGCCCACAACCTCATCACCCTTGGTAGCCTCATACACAAAACACCCCTCGCGCTCCACCCTCTCGGGGGTATTATCAAACTCGGGGAGTACCATTTTGAGCGCATCGACAACCTTCTGTTCCTGCGCCTTACGGATAGGCTCTTTGGTCACGTCATAGACCACCGACACCGCTGCCGAGCAGACAAGTGCGATAACAAAGAGCATCAAGACCATATTTTTAAGCGAACTTTTCATATCTTCTTCTCCCTCCCCTATTTAGTTCTAACAGTACCAAATCGTTTGGGGCGCACATATTTATCAATAAGTGGCACCAAAGAGTTCATAATCAGGATAGCAAAGGACATACCCTCGGGATAAGGACCCCAAAGGCGGATGAGCATCGTGATGGCACCCACGCCCACAGCGTAGATTACCATACCCTTCTTGGTCATTGGCGAGGTTACATAGTCCGTAGCCATATAGACGGCACCAAGCACCGCACCACCACTCAAAACGTGGAACAAGGGCGACATATACTCCGCAGGCGACACAGCCCAAGTGATGCCCGAGAAAACAGCCATAGTGCCCAGCACACACACAGGGATGTGCCACGAAATCACTCTCCTATACAGCAACCACGCAAAGCCCACAAGCAGTGCCACAACCGAAATCTCGCCCAGCGAGCCACTCTTGGCTCCCAAGAACATCCCCTGCAAATCGACACTCTCCATCACCTGACTCACCGAAGCACCCGCTTTGAGTGCCTCCTTAGCCATAGCCAGAGGTGTTGCGCCACTGACCGCACCCACAGCCTCGGGGAATGAGGTCATAGCAACGGGGAAGGCAACAAGCAGAAATACACGGCCTACCAATGCGGGGTTAAATGGGTTTTTACCCAAACCACCAAAGGTCATCTTACCAATACCTATCGACACCACAGCGGCAATGGCCACCAAGCCCAGAGGTATATTGGCGGGGAGGTTGAAGCCGAGCAGCACGCCCGTAACAACGGCCGAAAGGTTGCCAAGTGTCGAGGGGCCTTTGAGCAAAAACTTCTGCACCAGCCACTCCACTAGCACACAGCAGGCAACCGAAAAAGCCACAACCACAAACGCCTGCCAACCGTAGGCCAACACCGACACTACCAATGCGGGCAGGAGTGCAATCAGGACATCGCCCATCATACGCTGCGTATCGTTCTTACCGTGAACGTGCGGAGCGGGCGAAATTACCAATTTTTGACTTTCCATATCTCTTATTCTCCTTATTTTTACTTCTCTATTTCTCTACTTCTTTGCGGCAGCTCTCTCGCGCATACGCTTCATAACCTCTGCCTTACCGATACGCACCCAATCCAACAGGGGTAAGTAGGATGGACACGAGAAGGTACAGCAACCACACTCAATGCAGTCGGCAATCCAGTGGCTCTCCAACTCCTCGTAGTCGCCCCTCTGCGTAAGGGTATTCAGGAGGTAGGGCTCCAAGCCCATAGGGCAAGCCTCCACACACTTAGCACAGCGGATGCAGTTGCCCTCCTTCTCCCTCAAAGCCTCCTCGGTGGGAATCAGCAGCACACCCGAGGTGCCCTTCGTAACGGGGGCATCCACATTGCTCACCGCGCGTCCCATCATAGGGCCACCGGCCACAACTTTACCAATACCCTCCATACCTCCGCAATACTCAATCAGAGCACTCATAGGGGTACCAATCCTCACAAGCAGGTTCTTAGGTGAAGCAAGGGTTGAACCCGTGACGGTCACTACCCTCTCCACCAGAGGTTTATTCTTTGCCACAGCCTCATAAACAGCCAGCGCAGTGCCCACATTCTGCACCACAGCACCCACATCAATGGGCAGTGCGCCACTTGGCACCTCACGCCCCGTAACAGCGGCGATGAGTTGTTTCTCACCACCCTGAGGGTAGCGCATCTTCAAGGGTACAATCTCAATTTCGAGGTAGGCACCCGCAAGTTTCTCCAAGTGGGCAATCGCATCGGGCTTATTGTTCTCCACACCAATGTATATCTTATCGACACCAATGGCCTTTGCCAGAATCCTTGCGCCCACGAGCAATCTCTCACCCTGCTCCAACATCACGCGGTAGTCCGCCGTGAGGTAGGGCTCACACTCCACAGCGTTGATAATCAAGCACTCAGCCTTTTTACCCGCAGGAATCGAAAGTTTGACGTGAGTGGGGAATGTAGCACCACCCATACCAACAATACCCATTTCGGACACCTTACCGATAATCTCCGAGGGCGAGAGGTTGATGTTCTTCACAACCTCGGGCGAGAGATCCACACCCTCTACCCACTCGTCACCCTCCACCGCGATAACCACCGAAGGTTTCAGGTTACCCTGCGCATCGGCTCTTGGCTCCACAGCCGTAACCACACCCGACACCGAGGAGTGGATGGTGCTCGACACAAAGCCACCGGCAGTGGCTATCACCTGACCAACCTTCACCCTATCACCTTTGGCAACACAAGCCACAGCAGGGGCACCAATGTGTTGCGACAGAGGAATTACTACGGTTGCGGGCACGGGGAAACGCTCAATCTGCGCACCCTTGCTATACTCTTTACAATCTGACGGATGAATACCGCCAATAGGAAAAGTCTTCATATCTCTACTCTGTTTTAGCGGTTTGAGGTTCTACTTCAACAACCTTGCGGGGAGGGAAGCCAAACTCCACGATAGCCCCCGTAGGACACTCCACAACGCATTTACGGCACATCTTACACTTGGTAAAGTCGATGTAGGCGAGGTTGTTCTCCACCGTAATAGCATCGTGGGCACACACTTTGGCACACTTGCCACAGCCAATACAAGCCACCTTACAAGCCTTCCTTGCCACAGCACCCTTGGCCTTATTGACACACGAAACGTATATCTTGCGCCCCTTGGGAGCCTTCTTGCGCAACTCGATAATCATCTTGGGGCAAGCCTTGACACACGCACCACAAGCTGTACATTTCTCCTCATCCACCTCAGGGAGTCCCGTTGCAGGGTTGATATGCAGAGCATCGAACTCACACTTGGCAGCGCAATCTCCAAGGCCCAAGCAACCAAACGAACAACCCGTATCGCCCGCATAGAGCGACGAGGCTATCAAACAAGAACTCGCACCATCGAACCTATTGGTCTTGGGGCGATTCTCGCACGAGCCCGCACAGCGTACAACCGCCACCATAGGCTCCTTCTCCGCCACAGCCTTGCCCAAATAGCCCGCAATGGCCTTCATACAATCCGCACCACCCACAGGGCAGTAGAGGGCCGAAATATCGTCCCTTGTCACCAACGCCTCCGACATACCGCGACAACCGGGGAAACCACAGCCACCGCAATTCGCGCCGGGAAGCATCTTCTCCACATCATCAATGCGGGGATCCTCTTCAACCTTGAATTTGTGTGCCACAAGATAGAGCAGCAACGCCAAAAGCGCGCCCAATCCACTGACAACCAATACCGTTACTAATAAGCCGTTCATAGGATTAATTGTAGGTTTATACTAAAAATATTTATTCTTCACACTGAATACTATTACCCTCTCCAACCTCTTGCGGAAGAAGGCAAGCACCACAAAATAGACCGCACAAGCACCCAATGCCGACAATCCGGCAATCAAGTCACCATAGCGACTATGGGTGAGAGCCAGCGTCACAAGCATCACAACAAGGGGTACAATATATGACAGTACTATGGCACGATAGCCCATAATCTGCTCAATGGAGATGGTCACCTCATCGCCCACTTTATAAATCTCAGGGTGGTCGACGTAGGCCGAAATGAGCCTCGCGCTGCTCTCCGAGCCACCACACACCCCCTTAGCCTTGCAATCTCCGCAAGCACTACTTACCATCATCTCTGCCTCCACGCGCTTCTCGTCGGGATAGACCGCAACCACGCGCGCTTCGTGTTCCATCACCTTTGCCATAGATTACAAATTGAGAATTGAGAATTGAGAATTGAGAATTAAAAAATTTAGGTGCGCCAATAGCGCGTAGTTTCGCAATTTTGAATTTTGAATTTTGAATTTCTAATACCCGCTTGTCGAGGTAGGCAGGTCAATGTAGCTCTTATCCAAAGGCATCGACGAAACCTCAATGATGGGGCAGAATTGGAACACCTTGTCGAGCGAAGAGTAGATGAGCGAGCGCACAAGCACCACATCACTCTTCTCGAAGCCCGCATCCACAATCTCATCTTGATCCTGCCAACGCTCCAACATTCGGTACAAAATCGCATCAATCACATCGTAGGGAGGGAGTTTTTCTCCTGCCTCGGTGAGTCCCATCTCCGACGAGGGGGCTTTGAGCATCGTCTGCTCCGAGATAACCTCCTTGCGCGAATTGATATACCTTGCCAACGCATAGACATCGCTCTTATAGAGGTCACCCAGCAGGCCTATCATACCGCTCGTGTCACCATAGAGCGTGAGGGGCCCAACGGCCAACTCGGTCTTATTGGCACTATTGACGGGCACCAAGCCACGCTTCTCACATACCGCCATAAAGAGTGCGGTGCGCAGGCGCAGCTGGAAATCAACCTCCAACTTGGCCCTATCGGGAGCACCAATAGCCCCCACAATAGTATCCAGAGCACTCGCATATATCTCGCTCAAAGGAATAGTCACCAACTCAATGCCCAACGCCTTCGCGAGGGCCTCGGCCTCCTCGGCCGAGTGGTCTGTGGAGTAGCGCGAGGGCATTTGCAGGGCCACCACCCTATCCTCACCGAGGGCATCCACCAAGATGGCAGCCGCCACCGAGGAGTCGATACCGCCCGTGAGTACAATACAGGCCTTCTTATCGGCCTTACCCTTGTCGAAGTAGTCAGCAATGCCCAATTTGAGCGCGCCATAGACATTGGCAACCTTATCCTGATAGGGCACCTCCACAATATTCTTGGTATTGTCGGTATCCACAAAGGCTATCTCCTCCACAAAGCTACCCAAGAGTGCCACAGCCTTACCTTCGGCATTGAACATCGCCGACGAGCCGTCATAGACAATCTCCGAGGAGCCTCCAACGTGGTTGACAAATATCACATTGGCATCGGCCATAAAGGCCTTCTTGGCCAACATATCGTAGCGTTTCTCGATGCGTCCCTGCTGGTAGCGGTCGGCACCCATCACCACAACAGTGTGGGCATCCGAGAAGTCGTGTTCCTGCATAAAGTCGCCACCCAGAGCCACTGCCACCCTTTGGCCCGCAACGGTGATATACTCGTGGCCCCTACCCTGCGTGAGATAGGCGGCATCCACATCGCCTTGCAGCGAGCGTTTGGTGATATAGCGACGTATGTGTCGGTTCTGAATGAGGGCGGCACCACTCACCGTGCCACCGTGACGATGGATGGGAAGGCCCACCAACACTGCAATATTGTCGGCAAAGGCGGCAATCTCCACCAGAGTCTCCTCTGCCTTGTCGAGGAAATATCCGCGCACCAAAAGCGAGTGTGCGGGCACACCACAGATGGCATTCTCGGCAAAGACCACAAGGTCGGCCCCTTCCTGCTTTGCTTGGGTTATTGCGTCGATGATTTTGTACTTGTTGTACTCGAAATCGGCACACGAATAATTGAGTTGGGCAATTGCAATTTTCATATCTATTATAAAAATAGGAATTATTCGTGCAAAGATACCTATTAAAATTGAGATTTAAGAATTGAGAATTGAAAATTTACAAATAAAATACTACTTTTGTAGCAACATATTGATTTTACGCGGAAAGTGTAAGTTTATTCTCGAATTGTGAACGTAGGAAATTCATCAATGGTAAGGAGAATAGGCACTATGCTTGCCACGCTGTACCCTGCGATGGGGTATAGGCGTGGGCTGTTGCTTATTTATTTACCAAGGTTTCCTACGACCTACAATTCTAAAATAAGTCTTCGGCGCCACGCTTTCTTTTTGCCCATAATTTACCATATCGGTGCCGTATGGTTTTGGAAGACAATACTTTAATAAACCAAAACTTATACACCATGAAAAAACTTTTAACACTCTTCTCACTGCTTGCAATGTTCGCAGTGGTGGGCTGTGAGTCTTTGGGTAGTGATGATGTTCTTGGAGGCTCCTACTCCATCAATGGCGCAATCCAGAAAGGACCTTTTGTGCAGGGTTCCGACATTACCATTCAGCCTCTGAACAAAAACCTAAAACCCATCGGTCAGATGTACACCACGCAGACCACCAATGATGCGGGTATGTTCGAGATGGAGGGTGTGAACTCTAAGTATGCCGAAATCATCGCTACGGGCTACTACTACGATGAGGTGGAGGGTAAAATTTCTGCAAGTCCTCTCACTCTTCGCTCCATTGCCGACCTAAAAGATGGCGCACAGACCAACGTAAACCTCCTTACCTCGCTCACTTACAACCGTATCAAAAACCTTGTAACCAACAATGGCAAAGGTATCTCGGAGGCTCAGGAGCAAGCCGAGAAAGAACTCTATACGGCATTGGGAATTTCCGAAAACTTACACCCAAGCGTTAGTTGTGGTGCTATGAACATTGCCAACAATGGCGAGGGCGATGGTTTGTTGTTGGTTATCTCGGCAATCTTGCAAGAGGGGCGCACAACGGGCGAACTTACCGAGTATATCTCAAAATTTGCCGCCGACCTTGCAGATGATGGACAAGTTGCCCAAACTCTCTTAGACAAATTCAACCTCGATGGTCAGCACCTATTGCGTTTTGAGGGTAGGATTAAAGAGAATTTGGAGGCTCGCTATGAGTCACTCGGCATAGAGTGTAATGTCCCCGAATTCTCGCAGTATCTCCCTTATTTAAGTACCAGCCAAGAGCCTCATTATATCATTCCCTTTACCTACTATGAAGATAAGATGGAAGTATTCCCCGATAAACCACTGTGGGCAATGAATTTGCAGGATATAGAAGACGGATTTTTATTTGATGCGGACGTGGAATATCTTGGATATGGATACAACAAGGGCTATGGCGAGATATACTTGTCTGCCGCACCAACAGTTATCAATGCGTGTCGTTGTGATGTTCTTCGCACCATTGACATCCCTGATGGTGTTACCACGATTGGCACAAATGCTTTTAATAACAACCAAGCGGTTGAAAGGATAGGTATTCCAGATAGCGTTACTTCGATTGGAGAATATGCATTCGGTATTTGCTACTCGCTGACAAGTGTTACCATTCCCAATGGTGTTACTTCGATTGGAGAGGGTACATTTATACATTGCGAAAGCCTCGAAAGCATCACAATTCCCGATAGTGTTACTTCGATTGGAGGGGGAGCGTTCCAGTGGTGTTTGAGTCTTACGAGTATCGCCATTCCAGATAGCGTAACCGATTTTGGAGATTGGATGTTCCATTCGTGCACAAGTCTTGAAAATGTAACTCTTAGTAATGGTCTTACTGCAATTGGCGCTGGCACATTTGTGGAGTGCACAAGCCTTAAAAACATTACTATCCCTGATGGTGTTACTTCGATTATGGATGAAGCATTCTGTGGTTGTACCTCACTTACAAGCATTACCATTCCCGCCAGCGTTGAATGGATTGGAGGATATGCGTTTGGTGATTGTACGAGCCTCGTGACCGTTAACATTGAAAATGGTTTAAGTCTTTTGTTTGGCACAGGTGCGTTTGAGGATTGTTCGAGTCTTGAGAATATTACGATTCCAGAGAGTGTGAACTACATTAATCCCTATGTGTTCTATGGTTGTACCAATCTTAAAAGCATCAATATCCCAGAATGGGTTAATACAATTGGAGATTATGCATTTGCCAATTGCATAGGTTTAGAGAATATCTCTTTCCACGAAAGAAGCCATCTTTCGCATATTGGACAATACGCTTTTCAGAATTGTGTAAGCCTTGCAAGCATCTCTATTCCTGAGGGGATTACGGAAATTAAAAATAGCACATTTAGTAATTGTGACGCCCTTTCAAGTATTGTCATTCCCAACAGTGTAACCACAATAGGAGAGTTTGCTTTCAGTCATTGTGACAACCTTGCGAATGTATTTATCCCCGACAGTGTTGCTTCGATTGGGAGTGCAGCATTTCAGAGTTGTGTCAGCCTTTCGAGCATTAATATCCCCAGTAGGCTTACCTCAATAGAAGATTTTGTGTTTGCCTACTGCCATAAGCTATATCTTGCGAATATCACTATTCCGGAGGGTGTTACATCTATCGGAGAATACGCATTTCACTGCTCATCACTTACAAGCATAACCTTTCCACAGAGCGTTACCTCGATTGGGAAGGGGGCTTTTCTTTATTGCGAACCTCTTAATGAGATATATTGTAAGTGTACAACGCCACCTTTTGGAGGACCAGAGATGTTTGATTATAACGTCTCGGACCGCAAGATTTATGTACCCACCGAGAGCGTGGATGCATACAAGGCTGCCGAGTATTGGAGCGAGTATGCTGACTACATTGTTGGCTACGACTTTGAGTAGGCGTTAAGGACTTTAAGGAAATTTCGCCATTTTGTTCGCGGGTATCGAAAAAGATACCCGCGAACTTTTTTATATAGGGCATATAAGTATTATAGGGCCTATGGGCCTTATAGGGATAACTTTCAATTCTCAATTTTCAATTCTCAATTTTCAATTTTCCATTTTCGGTTGTATATTTGTGTTACCAAACCGAAAAAATAGAGAGAAACTATGTCAATGATTTTCAAATTTCGTATGCTCTCCGATGAGAGCGATGTCTTTGTGAGGGACTATGAGGTGAAGTATGATATGAACCTCTTGGAGCTCAACGACTTCATTTGCAAGGATTTGAACTACGACAACTCCGGTATGACCTCCTTCTTCCTCTCCGATGGGCAGTGGCGCAAGTTGAGAGAATTTACCCTGATGGATATGGGCAATGGTATGGGTGGCTACGATGACGAAAATGAGCCCCCAATGCCTATGGAAGAGGTGGTGCTCGGACAGCTTATCCACAACAACCACGACCGACTTATCTGGCTCTTCGATATGTTTGCCGACCGCGCGTACTACCTCGAACTCATCGAGGCAAAGTTTGCCGAGGAGGGTGTAAACTATCCACGCACACTCTTTGCGCACGGTGAGCCCTCCGACCAATATGACCCCGAAGCAGGTGGGGTGGGAGAGAAGAGCATCTTTGAGGAGATGATGGATGACTTTGGCGACTTCGGAGGCGGAGATGACTCCTACGACGACGAATACTAAACGACCACTCCTTGTGGTGGTGCTGGGGCCTACGGGGTCGGGTAAAACCGACCTCGCAGTGGAACTCGCACGCCATTTCCACACCGAGATAATCTCCACCGATTCGCGCCAATTCTACCGCGGTATGCCCATCGGTACGGCCCAACCCTCGGCCGAACAACTCGCCACCGTTCCACACCACTTTATTGCCGACCGACAGCCCGAGGAAGAGCTCTCGGCGGGTGGCTACGAGAGGGAGGCCTTGGAGTGCTTGGAGGTGCTCTTTGAGCGTCACGAGGTGGTGGTGGCAGTTGGTGGCTCGGGACTCTACATTGATGCCCTCTGTGAGGGTTTCGATGACCTGCCGAGCAATACGGCCGAGATACGAGCAAGGCTTATGGAACGCCTCACCGAAGAGGGGTTGGAGAGCCTTGTGGAGGAGCTGCGCGAGAGAGATGAGGCCTATTGGCAGGTGGTTGATAGGAAGAATCCTGCGCGAGTGGTGAGGGCCTTGGAGGTATGCATCGCGAGTGGCAGGCCCTACTCCGAACAACGCACCGCTGTGCGCAAGGAACGCCCCTTTGAGGTGTTGAAGATTGGTGTGCTATGGGATCGCGAAGAGCTCTATGACCGCATAAATCGTAGGGTGGATATGATGGTCGCCGAGGGGCTGGAAGAGGAGGCCCGCTCGGTCTTCCACTTGCGCCACCTCTCGTCGTTGCAGACCGTCGGATACCGCGAATTTTTCGACTTTTTCGATGGTAAAACCACCCGCGAGGAGGCTGTGGAACTAATAAAGCGCAACACGCGACGCTACGCTAAGCGACAGATGACGTGGTTCCGTCGCGATACAACAACATGTTGGCTTGCGCCCGATGAGCCCCCCCGAGCCGTGGAAATCGTAGAGGACGCACTCGGGTAGATAGTGTGTAGATGTGAATTATAGGGTGGGGGTGTGACCTGAGGGTTACACCCCCTTTGCTTTGCTCGTAATGTGACAAGTGCGAGCACTCTGGCACAATTTTGGGAGTTGTAGGTCAAATTCTTACAATATTCCCACTATGAAACAGAACGACAAAAAACACTTGACAGCGGAGAATGGCCGCCCCATTGCCGACAACCAGAACACGCAAACCGCAGGTGTGCGTGGCCCCGTAACGCTCCAAGACCCGTGGCTAACCGAAAAGTTGGCCCACTTCGACCGTGAGGTAATCCCCGAGCGTCGTATGCACGCCAAAGGGTCGGGAGCCTACGGCACATTCACCGTCACGCACGACATCACAGCCTACACCCGAGCTTCGATATTCGCGGAAGTGGGCAAGAAGACCGACTGCTTTGTGCGCTTTTCGACCGTGGCCGGCGAGCGCGGTGCAGCCGATGCCGAAAGAGATATTCGCGGCTTTGCGATGAAGTTCTACACCGACTCGGGCAACTGGGATTTGGTGGGCAACAATACGCCCGTATTCTTCCTGCGCGACCCTCTGAAATTCCCCGACCTCAACCACGCCATCAAGCGCGACCCTCGCACCGGTATGCGCTCGGCAAATAGCAATTGGGACTTTTGGACACTGCTCCCCGAGGCACTGCATCAGGTGACGATAACGATGTCGCCCCGCGGTATTCCCGCCTCGTTCCGCCATATGCACGGCTTTGGTAGTCACACATATAGCTTTATCAATGCCGATAATCGCCGCACTTGGGTGAAGTTCCACCTACGCACCTTGCAGGGCATTAAGAATATGACCGACGAGGAGGCGGAGGCTGTGATTGCCAAAGACCGCGAGTCGCATCAGCGCGATTTGTTTGAGGCGATTGAGCGTGGCGACTACCCTCGTTGGCTGATGCAGGTGCAACTGATGAGCGAGGAACAAGCGAAGGAGTATCACATCAACCCCTTCGACCTCACGAAGGTGTGGTATCACGGCGATTTTCCGCTGCACGATGTTGGTATTCTGGAACTTAACCGCAACCCCGAGAATTTCTTTGCCGAGGTCGAGCAGGCAGCATTCAACCCGATGAACATCATTGACGGCATAGGCTTCTCGCCCGATAAGATGTTGCAGGGCAGGTTGTTCTCCTATGGCGATGCGCAACGCTACCGCCTGGGTGTAAACCACCACCTGATTCCCGTAAATCGTCCTCGTTGTCCCTACCATTCGTACCATCGTGACGGACAGATGCGAACTGACGATAACGCGGGCCGCACGATAGGCTACGAGCCAAATAGCTATGGCGAGTGGCACGATCAACCCCACCTCAAAGAGCCCCCATTGTCGGTTACGGGCGAGGTCTATAACTACGACGAGCGTGAGTTTGATAGCGACTACTTCACACAGCCGGGCAAACTGTGGCGACTGATGAGCGACGAGGATAAGGTTGCCACTTGCGAGAATACCGCCCGTGCTATGGGCAACGCGGAACTGTTTATCAAACAGCGACATATCCGCAATTGCCACCGCGCTGACCCCTCGTATGGCGAGGGTGTGGCCAAGGCATTAGGCCTCTCGCTTGCCGAGGCCCTCACAGCCCCAGACCCTGCGCACCCATCGTGGGATTGGAGGTAAAGCCCCCGCCTGCACCTCCGAAAATACTCGCGACACCGCACAAAAAAAGAGAACTTCGCGATGAAGTTCTCTTTTCTGTGGTGCCACCGGGAAACATTGCCAAGCGTGTAACCTATTGTGTATTAGTATAATTAGCAATTAGCCTAGTCAAATGCTCACGAATTGCACACGGCCATAATTCACCATTTTTCACTACTCTTTATATGCTGCTTTCTTCACTCACAAAGGTAGTAAATTTCCTCTATTTTCGTGCAAGAAAGCGGGGATATAATTTTGTTGCAGCAGAGCCAAAATATCCGACTCTTTGTAGAGCATCTTGCCGGGCAGTGCGACAAACGACACAAGCCCGTCATCTCGATACTGCTGCAATGTGCGTTTAGTAATTCGCAAAGCCTTGCAAACCTCTTCGCCTGACAAGTAATGTTCTCCATTCAGTACAGGGCGGCATAGGCCTCGAATCTGCTCGATGCCGGCATCAACCTTTGCAAGGTCGCCAAGCACCTCCCTTAAATTTTCGTTAAATACTAAATTCATACTACTTACCTTTTATTGTGTTGATTTTAATAAGTTTCTCCACCTCTGCACGGCGATAGTAAATCTTGCGCCCGATTGTCGAAAAGCCCAAAACACCTCGCTCGCGATAACCCTGCAACTGGCGTTTAGAGAGTCCAAGAATCTCTGCCAATTCGCTATTCTCCACCCACTCCGAATTGATGCTGCACTCCTCTGCAATGGCACGAATCTCCATTGCTGCCTTCTTGATACTACTGAGCAACTGCTCGTACTCACTCTTTTCAATTGCTACATATTCCATAATTCATCGTTTTTAATTTAGAGTAGGTGGCTTTTAATGGGAAGGTTTACGGATTTTACCGATTTGTTCTGTTTATGTAAAAAAGGTGGCCTATAAATTTAAGCCACATTCCTGATTTACTCTACCACGCTGCAATTTTCCAAAACAAAATACCCTCTATTCTTACATTTTTCCAAAATTCTTTGTCGGGGAACTTTTAGTATGGGGACTCCACTCTATGATAATAAAGTGCTTCAATCGTGCGGAATCTATCAAAAAATTACACATTCCGTACGATTGCGAGCATATTGATTTATACACTTCTCCGATTTCCCGCAAATTTTACACGAAGTTTATGCGGCATCCTATCAAATATAGTTTTCCTGAAGCAAGTATTCATGAGCTATACGGCACATTAATTTGGAGTAAAATACACCATTTATTCACAAATCGACAGATCCATCAGTTTTGCACGCAAAATCGTTTCACTTCCATTTAACATATTGCACTGATAGAATGCTTGTTACACACTAATCCACTGTACACTTTCCAAAGAGGGTAGACCTTTCGCGGGTCGTATGCTTTTTTATAAAAGAAAAATCCGAATTGCGGTGATTTGTCCGAGAGATTGTGTCCTTCCGAGTTAACTTTTTGATGGAACTTTGCGAGCAAGGCGGGATTTAGCGACAAGTTATATTATTTACTCGCAAATATCATACTTATTTAAATAATAATAGTAATTTTGTATTATTAGAACTTGTCTATCGTTAATTGTTTAATTATGGAAGAAAAGATAATTAGTACAGACATCGAAAAAACATATGAGAACCTCAAAAAGGCAGGTCATAATTATTTCGAGTTAATGGGTAATGAGATTATAAAAAGTATCAAAACATATGGACTTGGAGTTTTGCCGAAATCAGATTTGGAAGGTTTGATATTCCATTGCATTTGTACCGCTATTGAAGAAGAGTATGAAGATGATATACAGAAACTGGACTATGTTTTAATGCAGATGCTCAGACTCTCTCCGTCTAAACTCCGTAGTTTACGAGTTACTCGTTCCGCAAAATATTTTCGTAATTTAGATTACAATGACCCGAACAATCAATTAAGATTAGTTCGTGCATTAAAGAACGTATCACTAGGAGGTGATGATATCATTACTAGCAAGATAAGGATTTCAATTTCCGACCCACATACTCAACAATTAATCGAAAGAATGATTGAAGACAATAACGGTATTTTAGATCGTTCTTTTAATCCTAAACTATTAGTCCTTAATGCTAAAGAGTTTTTAGGTATAATTGTTCAAATCTATGGGGAAGGGAATGATGATGGCTACAATAAGACCCTCGTTGAAATAAAGGCAGAAATGAAAGAGTTGCATAATGACCTTACCAAGGATAATATTTTAGAGGAATTTAAGGGGGCATTTAAGGAACAAGCTCTAGGAAAAATGGCAGATGTTTGTATTAAAATAGTAACAAAAGCAGTAAAAAAAAGAATTGGGATTGAATAAAATCATATTTACCAAGTTTACTACACCCTTGATTCATGGGTGTAGTAAATATACAGAAGAGTAATTATTTCATTTCTTATGTGTATACTCCATCCGTGCATAGGATTCAGCAATACAGCAAACGATAGGTCGGGCTTACCGTAATAGAGCAAGCCGCTTATAACACTAGTTCTACCATCAGGATGTACCCATCGTAAGCCTAGTGTGTGCAGTGAACATTTCTATATAATGCCACCTTTGAATGTCTTCCAACAAATCAAACTATGTTTGCTTGATATGGTATGCTATGATCTACTCGTGGTTCTCGATATGATTGCATTCTTGGAGAAAATATTGAGACAGAAATAGATGCGCAATAACAAACGAGATGGGAGATGATATATTCTTATCGACTATATTTTATTGTAAATAATCCCAAGCTAAGTAAGCTTGGGATTATTTATTCACCTTTATAGATATCTATTTTTGTCCCATAGGTATGTATAAATCCTCTGGTATCATTTGGACGACATCGATAGGAGGAAGTAGGAATACATTGAATGGAGTATTTTCTGTTTTACAATGCAAGATTCCTCGCGATGTGCCAATAGTATGCATTCCCATATGAGCTAAAAAATTCTTTGGTAAATGTAACACCTTGTCCTCTATCAATTGTTCCCAGCAATTTGGTTCAATTGTAAATATACATGTCACTTCCAATACCAAAAAGGTCTCGTTGTTACCAACAAAATCAAATCTCATAGTGGATGCCACAAGTTTGTTTTCGTGATCGACCTTA
>JAZOTH010000026.1:0-30309 GCA_045657545.1 Tidjanibacter sp. | reverse complement strand
CTACTACCATTGCCTTGTCCGGACGCCATGTAGGGAGAACCTTTACTCCGAACGGATTGTCCTTGATCTGCTTGTGATATTCGAGAGTATCAGCAGGGTCGTCAGTTGTGCAGACAACCTTTACATTGAACTTCTTCATGAGTTCCTGGCCTCTGAACTCCTCGGTCTGAAGTTTTGCAGAACACTCGTCATAGATTGCGCGTGCAGTCTTAGGGTTGAGCACCTCGGTGATTCCGAATACTCTTGCCAACTCAAGATGTGTCCAATGGTAGAGAGGGTTTCTCATAGTGTAGGGCACGGTCTCTGCCCACTTCTCGAACTTCTCCCAATCGGAGGTATCCTTACCTGTGCAGTAACGCTCATCTACGCCATTGGTGCGCATAGCTCTCCACTTGTAGTGGTCACCTTCGAGCCAGATGCGCGAGAGGTTTTCGAAGCGGTGGTCGTTGGCCACATACTCGGGGATGAGGTGGCAGTGGTAGTCGATGATGGGCATCTTTGCTGCGTGCTCGTGATAGAGCCTCTGGGCCGTTTCGGTCTGCAAGAGGAAGTTCTCGTCGTTAAATGCTTTCATAGTGTTATTGGGTTTTATGTTAGTATTTGTTCTTTCGATAATTTCGCATCGTAAAATTACAAAAAAACATTAGTATTTCAATGTGATTTTTTGTCACTTTGGTAGGAATTATTGCCAAAGGCAATAAATAAACAAGGGTTGCAGTTCGACTGCAACCCTTGTTTTAGTGGTCTGCCATTGTGGAGGCAGACTTTTTAGTAGGGATTAGTACCACCTGGGGTCACCAACCTGTTTAGCTTTGAGCTCCTCGTTGGTGATTGTGAAGTCGTTGTTCTCGGCATCTGCCACAACGCTTACAACATTACCATCAGCATCGGTAGTAGTAGCCAATACGCCACCTCCATTAGCGGTCATAACCTCCTCGCTGTGGTTGTCGGTCCACCATTTTGTCGATGTACAGTTGTAGAACCAGTTGTTTGCAACCTCGGGAACAACGCTACCACCCTTTGCAATGGTGTTTAGCTCACCGGTCATATTGAGGAAGAGGTTGTTCTCAGCGGTGTAGTTACCGATTCCTGCAAGACGAACGTAGAGAACGCCATTACCATTATCGGCGGTATTCGAGAAGGTGTTGTTCTTCACGAGTACCGAGTTGGTAACGCTACCCTTGTTGTCGAAACGGAACCAGTCGCGGCCACCATTTACCCAAGTAGAGTTTTCAACAACTACGGTGCCATACGAACCGGCGCGGATGTCGATAGTACCCTGACCTGTGCCCATATTGTGAGCAAAGATGTTCTTGATGGTCAGCACATCGCAAGTTACGTTTGCCGAGTTGCCATAGAAGAAACTCTTTGCGTAGCCTGTAGCCTCGCAGTTGCGAATGCTGATAGAGCTTACACTTTGAGCCTCGGTGTCGCCCTCCTCGGGAGCAGGAACTTCCACAACGTTACCCACAGTGTTGTTGCCATTGAGGACAAGGTTGCTGAGTGCAAACTTGCTTACACCCTTACCTACCTTGAAACCACCGATGATGGTGGGGTAGCCACCGTCCCTCTTCTCACCCTTGATGGTGAGGTCGGCGGTGAGGGTAATGATACCATTGGAACCGATAGTCTCATTTGCGGTGAAGTCATATACGGTACCGTTGTTTGCGAGGGTGATAGTGGTCTTGCCTGCCGAAAGTGCGGTGAGCAACTCCTCAACGCTCGATGCGGTGAATACATCGGTAGGACGGGTTGTGCCCATAGGATTCCAGCACCTTGCACCAACGCCGTTACTCATTGCCAGAGCGTAGGTGAGGGTGTAGTCGCCATTTTCCGAGTCCTTAACGGGATCTACGGTGAGTACTACGCCACCATTGGCAGTTGCCATTTCAGCAGTGAGGTTATCGCACCAGATGGAGTGAGTCTCCACGGTGGGGTCAGTCTCGTCGTACTGAACAACATTGTAGAAGTAGTTGTTTGCCATCTCGGGAATCTTGCAACCGCTGGGAGCGAGTTGGTCGAAGTGGAGATTCATAAAGAGGTTGTTTGCAACAACATAGTCCTCCACAGCCCTACGAACATAGAGGAAGCCCTTGTTAACCTTGGTCATAACATTGTTGAAGGTGTTGTTCACAACGCGGAGCGAGGAGGTAGCACCAGCCTTCGTGTCGAGACGGATGAAGTCACGACCACCATTCTCGAAGGTCGACTGCTCAATGAGGATAGAGGCATAGTTGGTGGGGATGCCATCTCCATCGCGGATGTCGAAGATACCCTGACCATTACCCATATCGCTCACCCTGATGTTGCTGAATACGAGTGCGGTTACGTTGTTGATTTGCTTACCGGGCTCGTAGAATACGCTCTTGGTGTAGCCGTAAATCTCGCAATTACGCACCTGAATAGAGTTTGCGGTAAGAGGCTCGGTTTGGCTCACGTTGAAGAGAACGCCGTGTGCACTCTCGCTGTTCTCCTCGAAGCGGATGTTGTTGAATACAACGCTTCCGAGGTCACCGGCAAAGTTGAACTGACCAACCAAAACGGGTTTAGTGCCAGCCTCGCCAGAGAGTTGGAGGTCTTTCACAACGTCAATCGAGCCGATAACGTAGGGCGAGCCTGCGGCAGCGAGGATGATGTTGGTCTTACCTGCACCCAGCGCAGCATTGAACTCATCAACATTATTCACTACGAAGCTATCGCTCTCTGCGCGGTCAAATGCGGGGTTCCACATAGGAGCACCAACCTTGCAAGCCATAGCCACAGCGTTGGTGAGAGTGAAGTCGCCATTTGCAGCATCCTTAACGGGGCTTGCGGTGAGCAATACACCACCATTGGCAGTTGCCTGCTCGGCACTTACATCGCCACTCCAAATGTTTGCATTGGGAGCCTCAGCGGTCTCCTCCACATAGAAGAAGTTGTTCTTGAACTCTGCACCATAGCCTGCGGTGGTCGAGCGCGAGAATTTACCTGCGTGACCCTCGGGGAAGATGAAGAGGTTGTCGGTAACTTTCCAATCTGCAACCTCTGCCCTAACGTAGAGCAATGCCTTGCCACTCGCGTTGGTTGCGTTGTAGATGGTGTTACGCTGGATGCGGAGCGATTTGCAGATTACGCTACCACTTGCCAAGTCGATACGGAACATCTCGCGGAACGAGTTAGCAACCGAGTTGCCAACGAAGTTGACGTTGCAGAAGGTACCCCAACGAACGTCGAAACCATCCTGACCACCTGCGATGTTCTCAATCTTATTACCAACGATATTGGTGTTCTCAACGTGGATCTGGTCTGCGGTGAGCGAATCCTGCTTCGAAGAGTAGAACAAGCCCTTTGTGTAGTTGTGGATGTAGCAACCGCTGATGGTTACATTCTCCACACTCACGGGACCTACAATCTCCACGGGGATACCAACACTATCCTTACCATCCATTTCGAGGTCTTTGATGATGATGTCACCGGCAATCTCGCCACTAACCTTGAAACCACCTTGGATGATTGCACCCTTCTCACCCGAAAGTTTCACGGGAGCGGTAAGGGTTACAACACCCGAAGTACCAATGCTCTCAACTGCGGTGAAGTCGTAGGTGCCGGCAGCAAGGATGATGTCATCTTTGGCTGCGCCGAGGGCTGCCAACAGAGCATCAACATCGCTTACAACGGTACCGGTTGCGCCACCCTCCTCTTGTGCGGGTTTGCTAATGGTAAGTACGGTCTTACCTGCACTCGAAGCCGAGTAGTAGATATCGTCGTCTGCGGGGTTGGCAACAACCAATACGGGATAGTTGCCTGCCGAGAGGAAGCCTACGGTCTGACCATTGAGGGTGAAGGTGGTCTCCTCCACGGTGGTGGTCTTGCCGCTGAATGTTACGGAGTAGCTTGCTGCGTTATTCACAGCCTCCCACGATACAACAATGTCGGTAGCGGTACCCTCAACAACATTCTCGGTCTCCAAAACGGGCTCGGGAGCGGTGAGTGAGTTCTCGATGGGGTCGGTGTCGAGTGCCCACTGCAACGAGCGCATACCAACAACACCCGAACCATAGACGCTAACAACCGATTCGCCGGTAATGTCGGCCAAGAGAATCTTAACGGGAGTCTCGGCAGCAGCTGCGGGAGCAGCACCACCTTTAACTACGCCATTCACGGCTACAACAATGTGTTTGCCATTGTTGGCCTCGGTCTCAACGGGAAGTACATATACCGAACCGGGGGTATTCACCTTGAACTGAACTGCGCCATCAACAGGCTGATTCTTAGCATCGAGCGATGCGGCACCGCTGAAACCGAGAATACCATCGGTAAAGTTCATAGTCTGACCATTGGCAACAAAGAGCAAGTTCTCGATAGCCTGAGTCTTCTCAACGGTACCGTTCCAAATCTTCGAGTCGCCAAAGTTCCAAACCTTGCCACCCTCCAATACGGTAATCTCGGTATTGAGTTCGGGCTCGGTGTAGGCCACCCACCAAGCGGGAGCACCAATCTGTGCTTTCAGCAGGTTGGCATTTACAAGGTTGTAGATACCGGAGAGGGAGTTGAAACAGGGATCTACGGTCAGCACGCCACCCTGAGCAGTAGCGGTTGCCTCGTCACATACAGTGTTGAACCAACCCTCGGCAGTACAGTTGTAGAAGTAGTTGCCGGCGATGGTTTTGGGAAGGTTTGCAGTGGAACCAACGAGCGCGCTCTTTGCAGCGGTCTCGTGGAGGAAGAGGTTGTTTTTCAGAACAAACTCGCCTGCGGGAACAGCCTTCACACCGAGGATACCCTGGTTGTTGACGTTGTCGAAGTTGGCGATGTTGTTGAAGGTGTTGTTCTCAACGTAGATATTCTCAACTACAACAGCAGCATCAATACGCAAGAAGGTACGCATACCCTCAACAAGGGTGTTGTTCTTAATGATGAGGTTACCGATGGTTGTACCGCTGGTACGGAAGTCGATACAGTCACCACCATTACCTGCTATATTATAAATGTAGCAGTTCTCCCAAGCAAGTTCCTCGATTGCCAAAGTGTGGCCCCACTCATACATAAGACCTTTCGAGTAGCCCTGAATGGTACAGTTGTTAAACTTCACGCTGGTGAGGTTCAAAGCACCGGTGCTACCATTTTTAGCCTGCAATACGAAGCCTTTGGCGTGGTTGTTACCGTCGAAGTCGATACCCTCAGCATAGAACGATCCGTCGAAGCCATCAGCAAAGTTCATCTCACCGATAATCTTAGGCTGTGTGCCATCGGCTGCGCCCATACCGTAGAGCTCAATGGAAGAGGTAATCTCCAAGCTCGAAACACCCAAAGTTACGAAGTCGTAAGCAGCGGGGTCGGTGTTGGTCAGAACAACCTTTGCAGCACCATCCTTGATTGCCTGTTGCAGAGCAGCAGCATCGGCAACCTCAGTTGCGCCCTCAACAGAGGGTTTGGTGTAGGCCGAGAGTTCGCCACGGTTGGCACTCTTGAAGTATACTGCAACAACGTAGTTGGTCGAAGGGGTAAGTTCGGGAATGGTAAATTCACCAGCCTCGATACCGGTAGCATCAACATCAACCTTCACGGCCTCCTCAGCAGATGTACCCAAAACATAGTGTGTAACGTGGGTAACCTCGGGATCGGGAGTCCAAGCGAGAGTGATGGTGTTTGCTGTGCGATCCTTGATGTAGGGGTGGAGCGAACTCTTTACAGCATAGGTCTTAACGGAGCCCTCCAAAACGGTCCATTTCGACTCATTCTTCGACTCATCGCTCATCTGTGCCTTCACACGAGCGTAGTAGGTCATATCGGCCTCAGCGTGAACGGTGAAGGGGTTCTGGTCTGCGGTGAGCTCACCATCGAACTTCATATCCTTCTCGAAGTTCTCATCGGTGGTCACTTGCAGATAGTATTGGTCGGCACCTTTGGTAGCGTCCCACGAGAATACGATGTACTCTCCGTTCTGAATCTTCGCTTCGAAATTCATTGGCGAAAGACAACGATTGAGCTCAATCGAGTCCACGATATCATCGGGCTCGGTTGCACAAGAGCTCAAACCCAATGCCAACCAAAGCAAAGAGAAAATTGCTATCTTGTTGATTAACTTTTTCATATTCTTCAATATAAAGTTATAGATTCGTTTAGAAACGTAGGTTGACATTGGCTCTATTCATAACCGTAGTCATTGACAAGCGCACCCTGCGAGTTGGTGATGGTGCTCTGGAAGATGGGCCAGAATTGGCGAGTGTCGGCATTAACTCCGTCACTGACAAGGCTCTGAATCTTATCGTCTTTGAGTTTGCCTTCGCCAATATAGCCGGTTACCAAAGTCCAATCGTCACCGCTGGGAGCTGCGCTTTCGCCATCGTTCAAGCCCCAAATCTCGGCACCACTATCGGTCGAGCGATAGTAGATATCACCGGTGAGGTTGTTGTAGGGAGCCTCGCTGCGAGTTGCAAGAGCAGTCATCTTCTTCTTGGTGTCGGTGAGGTTCTTGTTGAGCCTGTTCCAACGAATCAAATCGCCCTTACGGAGGAACTCACCCACGAATTCGAGCTTGCGCTCCTCAACAATCTTCTCGAACATCTCATCGCTGTTGGCGATACCATTAACATAAGCGGTAGCAGCAGCCTCATTGCCTGCAAAGGCACGTTTGCGTACCTCCAAGAGGTAGCCCTTTGCCTCGGCCAGAGTACCCTCGGTTTCGGCAGCATTTGCCAACTCAGCCGCCATCAGAAGAATGTCGGCGTAGCGCATAACAACGGGTTTTACACCATCGTCATTGAAGCCATTGGTGAGGGTTACGCCCTCCATCCACTCAAAGCGGAATTTACCGAAGTACCACTTGTTGATACCTGCGGGCTCTGCAACGTGGCCTTTCAACCACGACCAGTTGATGCAGCTGATGTCGCGACGAACATCACCACTCTCATAGTCGAAGTAGAGGGTAGGAACGGGACCTACATCACCACCACGGCCGAGGTCTTCGTCTTTGATAGCGTTGGTGAAGTTCCAACGGCCACGACCATCACTGAAAGGAATTACATAGAGGACCTCTTTGCCGGCCTGCAAGTCGTACTTGTTCTGGTCGCGCCAGAGCTGCTCGAAGCTACCATAGAGCGAAGCACCACTATTGGTGATAACGTCCTTAACGGCTGCGTATGCTTTGGGATAGAGAACGCTCTTCTGCAACTCGGGGTCACTCGAAAGATCAACGCTACCCATAGCACCGGTACCAACCTGACCATCGGCGGGACGCAATGCGTAACCCGAAGCTGCCAGAGCGATACGAGCATAAAGACCTTTTGCAAAGGCTTTATTTACGCGGTCGGTAGTCATAGTCTGCGAGGTAGTAGCAGGCCAAGGAAGATAATCAAAAGCCTCTTCGAGGTCGGCGAGAATCTGTTTGAAGATTACATCGCGGCTCGATTTGGGAATGTAGATAGTCTCAGAGGTGATGGGCTCAAAGCGGGCAGGTACATCGCCCCACGCCTTCACGAGGTCGTAGTAGAGCATTGCACGCATTGTCAAAGCCTCACCAAGAAGGTATGCCATCTCTTTGTCGTTCTCGGTGTTGCCATAGGTGCGCAAACCGCTGATACACAAGTTGGCACGCTCAATACCGGCATAAATCTCATTGTAGGGACCGTTGTCGAGGTTGAGCTGGGAGTTGTTGGGCAGGATTTCATACTTACCAATGGAGGCTTTGTCGTTGGTGCTTGTACCATCGTTAAACCACTCAACATCGGTATTGATACCATACCAAGGAAGGAACCTACCGCGGTAGTTATTGGTGTGACCAAAAGTCTCCGAGATAGAGAATACATTATACTCTGCGAGAGTATAGTTGGAGAATACCACAGACGCATCGAACTCCGACTTGTTCTCGGTATCCAATATGCCGTCCAAATCGCTACACGAGAAAAGCGTTGTAGCCGACAGGCAAATCATCAATATGTATGCTAATTTTTTCATTGCTTTCATCGTTTACGGAGATTAGAAGGTGAGATTCAAACCGAAAACAACGCCGCGACTCTTGGGGTATGCCGAATAGTCTACACCGGGAGTGAGCGGAGTCTTACGACGAGTGTCCACCTCGGGATCGTAGCCCGAATAGTTGGTCCACAACCAAAGGTTGGTACCCGAAACATAGAGGCGCAAGGTCTCGATGCCGATACGCTTGGTGAGGTTCTCGGGAATGGTGTAACCGATGGTTGCGCTTGCAAGGCGAACAAACGAGCCGTCCTCCACAGCGTCATCGCTGAACACTGCATTCTGGATGAAAGGCGCACCCTGAGTCTTACCCTCGTTGGCTGCTGCCAAAGCGTCGGGATCGGTGATGAGTTCGCCGGTAGTCCAATCTACGTTGGTCCAACGCTGGTCGGTAGACATCGCAGCCAAGAGGTTGCGGTTGTGGTACTTACGCAACGAGGTGAACTCAATCTTATTTGCGTTGTAAATCTGGTTGCCAAATACGGCATTGAAGTTAGCCGAGAAGTCGAAGTTGCCAACATAGCCCGAAATGATAAGACCGCCGGTCCAATCGGCCATCGCATTACCGATGATGGTCTTATCGGCAACGGTCAGTTTGCCATCGCCCTCATAGCCAATAACGTTACCCTCCTCATCGAGCACCTCAACAGTGGGCTGGTCTTTGTACTTACGAGCACCGGGGCGCAAGAAGTTGGCACCAACAATACCCGAAGCATCAACAACACCCTCTTTGAGTTCCCATTTACCATCCACATAGTTGAAGTCCTCAACGGTGTAGAAGCCATCGCTCTGGTAGCCATACATATTGCCAAGAGGCTGGCCCTCTTGTACGAGGTAGTCGGTACCGATCTCGGTCGAAGCCCACTGAGTCTCGCTCTCAATTGATGCAAGACCACCGAGGGTTACAACCCTATTGCGGTTGTAGGATGCGTTAGCCGAGATGGTCAGACCTGCATTCTTGGTCTGGAATACGGTGAGGTTCAAAGTTGCCTCCAAACCCTTGTTCTCGGTCTCACCCATATTGCGGTATTGGTTCTTGTAGCCACTACCCGAGGTGGGGAACTGAATCAGAAGGTCTTTGGTGTTGTTCTTATAGACCTCCACCGAACCGCTTACTTTACCACCCCAGAGAGAGTAGTCCAAACCGAGGTTGTGCGAATAGGTGGTCTCCCATTTAAGGTTGGGGTTGGGCATAGTCTCGCCTGCCGACCAGTAGGTTGCACCCTGCGAAATCCAAGTAGTGGAGTTTGCCTTGAAGGTCTGTGCAGTCTGGCCCGAGGGGATATTGTTGTTACCTGCGGTACCGAAGCTGTAACGGAGTTTGAGGTTGTCGAGAGCCTCGATGTCCTGCAAGGAGCCAATCTCCGAAAGACGCAAAGCAGCAGCTGCCGAGGGGAAGTAGCCCCAACGGTTCTTGCCCAAGAACTTCGAAGAACCATCGGCACGCATTGTTGCCGAGAGCGAAAGGATACCATTCCAATCGTAGTTCACGCGCGAGAAGAACGAGAGCAGTTTGTCGTCCTGATTGAAGAAGATGTTCGACGAGTTGGCAACACCCGAAGCCATAAAGTTCCAAGCCATATCGGCATCGAAGAAGACGGGAAGACCATCAACCCACGCGGTGAGCTGCTGCGATTTGGCATAGAGGAACTCTTGACCAATAAGGATGTCGAGTTTGTTGTCCTCCCAATCCAAAGCCTCGCCTACGTTGTAGTGGATTGTGTTGGTATTGCGCAGTTTGGTGCGGTCATAATCCTTATACTGAGTTGCGGGCTGGTTCTTAACCGTAGCGTTCTGTGCAACGTAGTAGGTGGTAAGACCATAGAAGCGGTCGTCGGTCTGCGAATAGGTATCCAAACCACCCTCAACCTTCAAGGTCAGGCCCTTGATGGGTTTGAGGCTGATGGCACCATTCACGTTCCAATTCTGACGGTGACGGCGGCTGTCGTTGTCGGCTACCGACCTCATAGGAGGTGCGTTGTCGCCATAGTCCTCTTCGAGGTCGCTACCCTGTACGATGCTCTCCAATGGGATGGGAGTGTAGGAGATAGCGTGTTTCAGACGACCATTACCCGAAGTCGAACCGGTATCGTTCATACTATTCGAGCCACTACCGCGTACTTGGGTATCCGAGTAGCGAACGTGGAAGTCGAAGGTGAGTTTGTTGCTGGGTTTGAACTTGGTTTTCAGGTTCAAGTTGTCACGAGTGTACGACGAGCCCTTCATAATGGCGTTGTCGCCTGTGTGAGAATAACTTGCTGTCCAGTTGAAATCCTTGCTACCGCCCGAGATTGAGAGGTTGTGGTTGTTGTTGGTACCCTGATTGCCGAATACCTGTGCAACATAGTCGTTGCCCACAACATTCTGGTAGAGGTCAAGGTCGCCGAACACACCGAAATAGGGCTCGTAGTTGTCCTTCACATTGTCGCGCAAAAGGGCTGCCTCATACTGCAACTTCACGAACTCATAGGGGTCGAGAGTTGTGATGGCATCTTTGTTAGCGATGGACTTGATACCCATATAGGCGTTGTAGTTCACAGAGATGCGTCCCTCTTTACCGCTCTTGGTGGTAACGATGATTACACCGTTTGCACCACGCGAACCGTAGATTGCGGTCGAGAAAGCATCTTTCAGCACGTCAATGCTCTGGATGTCGCTCGAAGGGATGTCGTTGATGCTCTCAACGGGGAAACCGTCCACAATGTAGAGTGGCGAGGAATCCTGTGTGATAGAGCCACCACCACGCACGCGGATCTTGATGTCGGCATCGGGGTCACCCTCGGTGGAGGTTACCTGCACACCGGCCATCTTACCCGAGAGGGCTTCCGATACGCTGGTTACGGGCTGCGAAACGAGAGTCTCGGAGTCCACCGACGAAACCGAACCGATAAGGTCCTTACGCTGAATAGTGGCGTAACCTACGACTACCACATCATCCATCACCTCAGCATCGCTCTCCAAAACGATGTCGAAGCGGGTGCGGTTGCCGATGGCTACCGTTTGGTCTTTCATACCGAGGTACGAGAAAACCAGCCTTTGCTGCGATGCGTTAGGAACGTCAAGGCTCCACTCACCGGTCACACCCGTAGATGTACCATTGGTGGTTCCCTCAACAACTACCGATGCTCCAATGATTGGATCACCGGCAGAGTCCTTAACAGTACCGCTAACCTTTTGAGCCTCTGCTACGAAAGCCAGACTCAACCCTAAAATCAATAGGGCAAACTTTTTAGTAAAGTTTCTCATGGTCTTTTTGGTTAATGTTAATTAATAATTAGGTTGATATTTGGTTTTTGTTGTGTGTAGTTTCTTTTGTTCGACTGCCTCTCGCGGTCATCTACTGCGATAAGCACTCTTAATGTTGTTGTAGTTTCTTTTGTTCGACTGCCTCCCGCGGTCATCTACTGCGATAAGCACTCTAAATGTCGTTTTTTTTGTTTTGTTTATGGCCGTCCGAGCGAGCCTACCGCGTCGCCCAACTTGCCATCGGGCAGTGTGAGTTTCCCATTCTCCGGCATCGTCAGCCCATCCTCCCTGCCTTTGGGAATTTGCGACCAAGAGAGAAGACAATAATTTAGACTCTTTCCCTCTTCTGTAAGTTCGAATTTTACCCTATTTTTTAATTCTAACTCAATGTTTCTATAAACATCTATCGAGATATTGGCGTAGTTAGACCTATTATAGTACTCGAAATACACATCAGTAATATCTCCCGTAGTAGAAGAAATATTTAATGTGATGCGTAAACGCCACTTGTCAAATGTTGACGCTTGCTGTTGTGTAAAAGCCTCATCTACGATACTTGTCATCAATTGGTCTATCTCTTTTGTAATCACTACTGCTTCAATATCGTCGTGCAGAAGTTGCTCGAATGGTATTTGAGTTTCATCTTTGTATTCTATTTCTCCTCGTCCCGAGTGATTCTCGGCATTGAAGAGGTTGATTCGCGTAGTGCCTATTGTATCACACACATAGGAGTAGCCATCCATTCGTATTGTATCACTCACTAACCGTAAGTGTCCATTTGCAATAGAATCGCGTTGTGCAGAAACAGGGGAAATTATCACACACAATATTAGGGATATAATAAATGTCTTTAATCTCATCATAATTAATTACAATATTGACTTAATGTTTGAAGGTTACTTAAATTGTCATCCATAGAAAAACTCTCATTATAAGTTATGGATACTTGTTTATCTTTCGCTATGGCTAAAACCTTATCAATAGAAGGACTATAATATTCATTATGGTAGTTGTCTACGTCAATATAAGGTCTACCATTTGCATCAATATAATCTCCCGCATTTTGTATTGATGAGCCTAATGAGGTGCTGCAATACCGTTCATATCTATTGGTTGTATCATAAGCTTTTCTTCGAAGTAAAAATACATATCTAGCTATTTGGGCTTCTACTTCATAGTTTGCACTTGCTTTTGTGTAAGAATTGAATTTGTTATTGTTTGGGTTTTTCAGTTCCACCTGATGATGTTGAAAAATATGAAACATCTCGTGTAATAGAACATCACTATGAAAGTTGGTTAGAACAATACTGTGACTATCCCTATTGTAAGAAGAAGGCTTTCTCCTATTAGGATCAAAACTGATGGTAATATTTGTTTCGCCCATCTCTACCAGCTGACTATATAGTTCTTCTCCCATACAATCCTTTATAATCTCTTGAAGCATCTTTCCGACCTTATCTTTCTGTTCGTCGGATAGACCTTCGGTATCGAAGAGATCCTCTACAAGTTCTTCTGCTGTTGGCTCATCTTTTTCATCCTCATCGGTAGAACTACTACCACCTCCACCAATCAAAGGCAGTGTTATACCAATGATTGTCGGCTCAACGATTTGGTTGTCATCATCTTCCTCTCCGATAATTTGGGGTTTGAAAATCGTGGGAAACGGTTTGTCATAGATGATAATCTCTTCGATTTCAACAGGTTTGTCCTCATTGTCAACAACCACCCTCGTATCATCTTGTTGGGAAGCAACACCAAGTGTGAGCCCCTCCATTACGGAACAAAAGTCGGCGATGTTCTCCTCGTCGGTCTGCTCCCTATCGTAGAGGAAGGCTCGCTTGGCGAGTTCACCACCCTCATAGCGGTAGGCGGCAATGTGGTGGCCCGAGAGCATTGTGTACAACACCACACCCGAGAACTCATACCACTCGGCACAGTTGATACCGTAGTCTTGCGCCACAGCATAGTATGATTGCAGGTACTCCACATCGGGGATATAGGTGGCCACATATTGGTTCATCGTATCCAGCCCGAAGTCCTCCACCGATGCAAAGCGGCTGTAAAGTTCCACCGCCTCCATCTGCTCACCCTCTTGCTCCAACAATAGGTAGAAGCGGTTATCCTTGCGCATCGTAAAGTCGGTGTAGCGCTTCTCGTCATTGGAAACCGCTACTGCGCTCTCCCAATCGACCACAATATCCCCCACTACAAATGGAGCCTCTTCTGTGGGTTCTGCCTCTGCCGAGCGGGTGAGGAGTGCTCGGTGGTTGTCGAAATAGGCCACCGCCTCACGAATCGCCTGTTCCCTATCTTGGCTCCTATTTCGCCCATTGGGAGTGGCGAGTTCGAGGGTATTTACACACGCAGTGAGCACCAGCACCACTCCCAAGAGCGCGCCTCGCAAAACTGTGTATGTAAGTCTGGTTTTCATCCAAATGTGTCGATTTTGGGAGTTCCCTCTGTTGTTCAACAATTTGCTTATCGCAAATTTACAGAAAAATTTTGACACTTCGATGGTAAAAATTGACCGTTTATATGGATTTTTTGCCACCTATGTCTTTCGTGCGTGCGAGAGAGGTGCGGAGAGTGGGCTATTTTGCCACACCTTCATACTCCAAGGAGGCCCAGATGAAGGGGCCAACACCCTTGCAGTCGTTCTCGATAATAGGCTCCGAGAGGTAGTAGGCAAAGTCGCCCATACGGTTGTTCTTGCCACCCAAACCACCAACCGAGCAACAATCTGTCATTGAGATGGTTCCGTCCTCATTCTCGCGCATAAAACGCTCCACGAAGTTCTCATAAAGCTCGCGGCCCTTTGTGCCATACTCGGCATCGACAACACCCAGACGGGCCGCCTTCATCATCGCATAGGTGAGCATAATCGAGCCTGTCGATTCCTCATAGTTGCCCTCCCTCTCGGGGCAATCCATTACCTGATACCACATACCGCTCTTGGGGTTGGCGAAGTGGGGAATTGTGGTGAAAATATGGTTGAGAATAGTCACAAGGTGAGCCCTCTCCTCCACATCGGCAGGCATAATATCCAGCACCTCCACAATGGCTACCGTATACCAGCCCATAGCGCGGAGCCAAGCGTGCTGACTCTGGCCGGTGGTTTTGTCGCACCAGAACATCTCCTTCGAGGCATCCCAAGCGTGGCGGAAGAGTCCCGTTTCGGGGTCGTAGGTCTTCTCGGCTACGAGGGTGAATTGGCGCACGACATCCTGCCAGCCGTGTGTGGCATCCACCCCCTCTGTGCCATCATAGCGCACCAGATATTCACACTTGTAGGGCTCTGCCATATAGAGTCCGTCGAGCCACATCTGGTTGGGGTAGGCTCTCTTGTGCCAATAGCCGCCCTCGGGAGTGCGGGGCTGACTTTTGAGCTGCTCCCACAGCAGGCGTTGGGCTTCACGATAGCGTTCCTCACCCGTGGCATCCCACGCGCGGTAGAGGAGTCGGCCGGGGCAGATGTGGTCGAGGTTGTGTTTGGCAAGGTTGTAGGTGACAATCGAGCGGCCATCTTCGCTCACCATCCTATCTACCCACGAGGTAGCATACTCGGCAAACTCGGGGCGATTGTACCTCTCTCCGGCATCCATAATGGCCAAGAGTTCGAGCCCTGTGGTGTAGTTCCACTTGGGGCTCTTCACACCATCCATAGTGATGGCATCGGGGTTGCGTTTCATCTCGCTCTCCACCATCCTCACCGAGAGGGGAGTGGTGCTGTTGAGCAACGAGTTCTTTGGGGTGCAACCACTCGCTACCGCAAGCGACATTGCACAAATGGTCAGTAGGTGTTTCATTTTAGTTATCGGTTTTTAGTTTTTTTACATACTCAATAGGGGAGGACTTGTAGAGCTCCTTGAAACAGCGGCTGAAATAGCCGGGGTCGGAGAACCCCACCTTATAGGCCACCTCCGAGATGGAGAACTGTCCGGTGCGCAGGAGCCTTTCGCTCTTGGTCAGGCGGTACTCCTTGATGAGCTCAATAGGGGAGAGTCCCGTGAGTGACTTGATTTTGTTGTACATCGTTGTCCTACCCAAACGCAGGTGGCCGGCGAGGAGGTCGATGGTAAGTTCTGAGTTCTCTATGTTTTTTTCGAGCCACTCCATAAGCTCTTTGAGGAACTCCTCGTCGCGGTTGGTAACCACCACATCGTGTGGTGCAACCTTCTCTGCTGCGGGGCCTCCGAGCGAGTGTGACGAGAGGGTTTCGAATATGCGCTTGCGTTGGGCCAGAAGGTTATCTATCTGCACCAACAAGAGCTCCATACTGAACGGCTTGGTGATGTAGCCATCGGCACCATATTTCATCGCCAGAATCCTATCTTCGGGAGTCTGCTTGGCAGTGAGCATAATTACGGGAACGTGGCTGATAGCGAAGTCGTTACGGATGCTTTCGGTGAGCTCTATGCCGTCCATCTGGGGCATCATAAGGTCGGTGATAACGATGTCGGGGTGTTCGTTACGCACCTTCTCCAACGCCTCCTTGCCATTCTCTGCTTCGATTACCTCATAGAGGTCTGCGAGGTTGTTGCGGATGAACTCCCTCATCTCGCTGTTATCCTCGGCGAGTACAATTTTGCGTGCTCCCTCGGGTGCTTTGGGTGGCTGTTGTGCTGGCTGTTTGAAGTTTTCTTCGGCTATGGGTTGTCTGTCGAACACAATCTCCTGCATCGTGAAGTGCTGATTTCCACAGCGCAGTCGGGTTGTAAAGGTTGTGCCCACGCCCACTTTACTCTCCACCTCTATGGTTCCGTGGTGGAGCTCAACAATCTCCTTACACAGAGCCAGACCGATGCCGCTACCCCTTACCTCGCCCCTCACTGCCGAGGCATAGGTTGAGAAGCGGTCGAAGATACTCTCCAAACGCTCTTTGGGGATACCTATACCCGTGTCGCTCACGGAGATATGAACCTCACCGTCATCCTCTTTAAGATTCACCGAGAGGGTAATGCGTCCCTTGTCGCGTGTGAATTTCATTGCATTCGAGAGGAGGTTATAGAGCAGACTTTCGATACGTTCAGGGTCGCACCACACGATGAGTCTGCTGTGTGAATAGGAGAATATCAGCTCCATACGTTTCTCGGCGGCATTGTCGCGGAAGTTGTCGAGAACTTCACCTGCCAGAGCCACAATATTCACCCTACGCACCCTCAGCTCCATCTTGTTTTTGACTACCTTACGGAAATCGAGGAGTTGGTTGATGAGGGTGAGCATACGGCGTGCATTTTTATGCGACATATCAAGGCTTCTCTCGGCCCTTTCGGAGAGGTCCTCGTGGCGTTTGACCTCCTCGATACCTCCGAGAATAAGTGTCAGCGGTGTGCGTAACTCGTGCGAGATGTTGGTGAAGAATTTGAGCTTCATCTCCACCATATCCTGCTCCATACGCGCCTGTGTGCGTATTTTGGTTGTTCGTAACCACAACTGCACAATGCTGCAAAGGAGTATTGCAGCTGCGATAATGTAGAGCATCCACGCCCACCACGAAGCCCACGGCGGGGTAGTGATGCGGATAGGAAGGGTAATCTCGGGGCTGGCATTCAGCGGAGAGCCCACAAAGGCCTTCACTCGGAAGGTATATTTGCCGTGGGGCACCTTGGAGTAATATACGCTGTTGAATCCTGTTGCGGTGTTCCATTCCTCATCGTAGCCCTCCAATCGGTACATATAGGTCACGCGGTCTTGAATACGGAAGTTGAGCGCTGCAAAACCTATTCGGAATAGGCGGTAGTCGTGACCGATGGTGAGTCTTTCCCCCGAGTCGGCAATGAGGTCAATGGTGAGGTCTTGATTGTCGCTCTCGTTGCGGTTCTGCACATTGCAGGATGTGAAGCGCAACTTGTAGTCATAGGTGTTGGAAATCTCCTCTTCGGGATTGATGATTTGCAGAGAGTTACCCGCACAACCTATCACTACACGTCCCATCGCATCGGTCAGCACCGAGGCCTCATTGTAGGTGATTGGTTTGGTGTTGTCGTAGCGCGTGTGATCGGTGAAAATTTCGCTTTCGGGGTTGAACTTCGAGATGCCCTTTTCGGTGGCGAGCCACAGCACGCCGTCATCGGTACGGGTGGCTCCCATCACGATGTTGCTTGCCAATCCTTCGCGGGTGGTGTAGGTCTTGAATTGTGGAACACCCTCAGAGTCGTAACCCACAATGCGGCTCAGACCGCCACCATAGGTGGAGAGCCAAATCTCGCCATTGGGCTCCTCAAAGATGTGGATAATGTCATTGGCTTGAAGGGTGTGTTCGATGCCTATTTCGCGCTGGGCGACAGTGAAACGCATCTCTTCGGGTTGCTCCTTCGGGTTGCAGACCAACAATCCCTCGGCGGTGGCAATGAGCATTCTGTTGTGGCTCTCAACGTGGATATACCTCACCCTCTCACCCGGCTCATCGGGGTAGTTGGGGAAGTTGTTGAGGGTATTTATTACCCTCTCCGAATCCCAACTTGGGAGCATATTGATAGCTCCGCCGTATGTGGCAAACCAAATCTTACCTTCCCTATCCTCAGTGATGTTGTATATCTGGTTATTCGAGAGCGAATAGGGGTTATTCTCCTCGTGGCGGTAGTGCTTGAAGGAGAAACCTCCACCCGCCTTTGGTGTCAGGCGGTAGGCACCCTCTCCCTTTGTTCCCACCCAGAGGTTGTGGCGGCTATCCTCCATAATGGAGTAGATGGCACCGAGAGGCCTGCCCGAGGGGAGGTATGTGATGTGGTGGAGCAGCTTCCATTGGTGGGAATAGCAGTAGAGGTGTCCCTCTTTGGAACCCACCCAGAGGTTGCCGGCGTGATCCGAGGAGAGTGCTCGTGCCTCATCGAGAAATGCGTTATGCGAGGTGTTGTTGCTACCGAGCCAGAAGAGGTCTTGCTCCTGATTCTGCAAAACAACCCTCACCAGACCGCGCTCATAGTAGTTTGAGAGCCACATCACATTCTGGTCATCAATGTCGAATATGGCCACACCGTTGGACATCCTGCAATCGGGACGCGAGGGGTCGTTGTAGAAGGGCTCCACACTATCGCTCTCACGGTCGTAGTAGCCAAATCCAACGTGGCTCATCTTTATCCACACGACACCCTCTCGCTCAATAATCAGTGAGTTGGTACCCGTGTAGAATTGTACGGTGTGTTGTTTTTGTTCGAAGTGTTTGTAGTCGCCTTTGGTCACATCGAGGCGAGTGATGCCGTGGCGTGTGTCGGTAATCCACACTGTGCCATAGGAGTCCACAAAGAGCTCTCTTACCCTTGTTGGCAGACCTCCGCGTACATAGTGCTTGAAACTTCCATCGGCAAGGTCAAGGGCATAGACACCCTGCGATTGGGTGCCCACATAGATGTGTTGCCCCATCTTGTCGGATGCGAGAGTTGTGATGTTGTTATACGGGAAGAGGGTGTTGAGGTGGGGGGTGCGCGATTGCATATCACAGCTCCAAATCTCACTTTCGGTGGCAAAGACAACACCTTTGCTTGTGGTGATAAGATCCACAATGGGCTCCTTGTGACGTATCACCTCCTCAACTATGCCTTCGGGGGTTATGACACCCACTCGGCTCCCATCGGCATACCACAGCGTGCCACTGCCATCAACAACCATATGGGATATATTGTTGCCAATCAGCGGGTGGCTAATGTAGTTGAAATACACCAATCTATTCTCTTTGTCGGAGGAGAAGCGGACAAGTCCGAAGCCTTCATACTCCACCCACACATTACTACTCTCGGGCGAGCAGATGAATCCATCCACGCGGTGATTGCGGTCGTGGAGCTCCTCTATGTTGTGGCACAAATCTTCAAACTCCTCACTCCTGCGGTTGAAGCGGTAGATGTGGTCGTCATAGGTGCGGAACCATAGGTTGCCCACCGAGTCCTCCTCTACACCTCGGAATCGGTTGTGCCTCACGGACATACTCTTCGGGTTGGTGCAGTAGTTGCGGAATGTGTAGCCGTCAAATCGGCTCACACCACACCAAGTGCAGAGCCACACATAGCCTTGTGAGTCGGTGTAGATGTCGTGGATATTGTTGTGCGCCATACCATCGGCTATGTTGTACTCGGTAAATGTACCGCGCAGGGGCTCTGCCGCAACACTTTGCAATGTAGCGGAGAAAATCAGTGATAGTGACAGCAGTATTGAGCCGATGGGTTTCATAGGGCGACTAATGTACGGGTGTGAATTCGAGTGCGGGAACAAAGGTTTGAGCCTTCATCTCTTCTGCTTTCTTATTGGAGAGGGTGCGAGCCCATTTTACCCTTGCTTTGTCGTTTGCGCCCTCACCTTTGGAGCTCCACTCGCCATAGCGCGCGCTCTTTTCGGCCTCGGGTTTCTTCCAATTGTGCCACCCTTCGGGGCGGATGTGGGAGCCCAGAGTGCACTCCAAGAAGTAGGTCTGGGCATAGATGCGCCACGGTCTGCCGAGGTAACACTTGGTTACACCCTCCGCAGCGGTGAGATTGCAACGCAGGAATGTAAAGCCCCTCTCTTGTCCTTTGCAGGTCGAGGCAGCGGTGATGTAGGAGTCCTTCTTGGAGTGGATTGTGCAGTCGATGAAGTCGGCCCTGCCGGAGCCAAAGATGAAGTCGGTGGTACCCTCAATGTAGCACCCCTCAAAGAAGCAATTGATGTTCTCGGTGATGGTTTCGCCATCGCGATTACCCACGCCATAGATGTAGAGGGTGTCCTGATTGCCCAGCAATCGGCAGTTGCGATAGACCTGCACACCGCTACCAACAGTTTGGAGTGCCACAGCCTGACCAACCTCGCCTGCCGAGTTCTCAATGGTGATATTCTCCATAAGGATATGGCGACCGCAGTTGTAGAGGGTAGCCGTACCCGAGGTGCCGAGCTCGGTGCCGGTCACGGTAAGGTCGCGTGCTCCGTCACCCCAAGTGATTACAACCTCACCTTCACCCACAAACTCCACACTCTGTTTGGTGTAGGGAATTACGAGTTTTTCCTTGTAGATACCCTCACGGATAAGCACGCGGATGGGACGCTCTTTGCCCTTGTAGAAGTTGGGCAGAGCGTTGATGGCCTCACCAATGGTGAAGAAGTCGCCACTGCCATCCTTTGCCACCACATAGTCCCAATAGCGGATGTGCTCTCCGAGTTCGGGGATGACGCGCTCAATCTCCTCACAAATCATCCTTGCCACAATCCTCGCACCGGGAACGGTAAAATGGGTGTTATCAACTTTACCATCGGGGTGACTTGGGTATTTACCCGCGGGCAGATTCATAAAGTATTTCTTGGAGCCCTCATCGCCCAGCGGTGTGAGCCAATCGCGTGTAAGTTTCTCGGCATCAATAAAAAGCACACCGCTCTCCTTGGCTACTCGGTGGCACTCTTTGAGGTATTCACCGTGAGAATCGGCAAGCCCCTCTTCCTTCCACCAGCGACGGCACACCTGAGTGAGTAGTACGGGGATGGCACCTTTGCTTCTGACGATTTCGATGTAGCGCATAAGGTTTTTGCCGTATTGTTCGGGTGTGGTAAAGCGTGTAGTGTCGCTCTCTTTGGTGTCGTTGTGTCCAAACTCAATGAATACATAGTCACCTTTCCTCATACTCTCCTCCACCTTTTGCCAATGGCCGAGGGTTACGAATGATTTGGTGCTACGGCCATTGACCGCGTGGTTTTCGATGATGACCTCCGCAGGGTTGAAGAATGGTTGTAGAACGTGTCCCCAACCCCTCTCGGGTGAGCCTTTGGAAATATCTTTGGTGGCAGCCGTAGAGTCGCCACACACAAACACTCTCACTTGGGCACTTGCCGTGAGCGATAGGAGGATTATTGCAATAAAAGTTAGCAGTCGTTTCATAGTGGATAGGTTAGTTTAAGGTTGTGTATGTACCCTTTGCAACCTGCTGTGTGGTGATCTCCTCCACGAGGTCTGCAAGGTAAACTTCGAGATTTGTGTAGCCCTCGGTGGGGTTGAGGGTTGTGGTCTTGCCATCGCTCGCATTGTTGGGGTTGAGTCCATTTGCGCTCTCCCAACTGTCGGGCATACCGTCACCATCGCTATCTTTTACTGCCGATAGCTCGCCGGATGTGGCCACAAGGTCAATCCAACCCTCGGCATCGGTGTGGGTGTCAATGATACCCTTCTGTCCGCTCTTGGAGCCTGTGTAGGTGTGGGTGCCGTTTTGGGCCTCCCTTACAATGCGACTGTCGATTTTGTCCCTGCGGAGTGAGCAACCGCCCCAAGCGAGCACCTGCTCATAGGCATCTGCTGCCGAATGGGTGGTGACGTAACATTGTTGGGTGTCATCTTTGAGGATTGCGAGGGGCCCACTGAGCTGCCACGAGGAGGCGTTGCTCACCCCTTTGCCGTTGTGGAGATAGATGCCGCTCCAATTGTCCTCATTGCAAGTGGCATAACTTCCTGCGTGGTAGTTGCCCTCCACCCACATCTCGGCATAGCCCGTATCGCGACCACCGTATGTGCCGTAGGCATCCACAAAGTAGTTCTTCTTGGATGATGCAGGGCCGGGTTTGTAGTAGTTGCCCACAATGTTGAACCAGCCACCCTCGCCACCGTATGTGGAGTTGCCTCCCCAATTGTAGATTACGTTGTTGCGGTAGTCTACATTGCCACGGTGAGTTGATAGGTTGTTGTCGTAGATGTTGGGATGGTCAATGCGTGCATTGCGCGAGTCGTTGTGCGCCAAGAGGTTGTGGTGGAACGATGCGTTTCTGCCGCCCCAAATGCCACCATAGCCGTGGGCACCTTTGGAGTGTCCTGCGTTTTTGAGGGCCTCGGTGATGAAACACCACTGCAAGGTGAAGTTGCGGTTGGCATAGAAGGAGGCGCACTCATCGACACTCCAACTCATTGTGCAGTGGTCGATGATTATATTACTGCGGTAGCGGCCCCAAAGAGCATCCTCCTGCGAGGTATCCTCGTTACCGAGTCGGAAACGTACATAGCGGATTATGATGTTGTCGCAGTCGATATTGACCGTCTTGCCGGCAATGCAGATACCATCTCCGGGGGCTGTCTGACCAGCGATGGTTAAGTCGCCATTTTTGATGCGCAGGGTGCTGCGGAGCTTGATGGTTCCAGCCACATCAAAAACGATGGTACGAGCACCGCTCTTGTTTATCGCCTCGCGCAGGGAGCCGGCACCACTATCGTTGAGGTTGGTGACGTGATATACGGCACCGCCCCTGCCACCTGTGGTGTACATACCGCCACCCTCGGCACCGGGGAAGGCGAGAGTCGCGTTGGAGGGTACTATGACCTCTCCGCCACCATTATCATCGCCATTATCGTCGCCATTGTCATCGCCATTATCGTCACCGTTATCATCGCCATTGTCGTCGCCACCTTCATCCTTATTACCTTCGTCATTGGTCAGTGGGGTGTGGATGGTGAGCCACTCGGTGTATTCGCCCTTCAAGGCGACCTTGTTGGCTCTTACTGCAACGAGGTAGTCGGTGTCTTTGGTGAGCTCACGGACTGTTACCGAAGTTGTGGTACAATCAGCGGTGACATAGAGTGAGCCATCGCTGTTTTTGAATTTGTAGGTGTAGGATACGGCTCCATCCACCGCGTTCCATTTGATGGAAAAGGAGGTTGTCGTGAGTTCCGTTACCTCCAAACCTGTGGGTACCCCGATACTTTCGGGCTCTTTTGTAGGCTCCTCCACATTTGTGCACCCAATCATCAGTAGGGCACAGAGGATTCCAAGTATGTGCGTCTTATTCATAGTTGAAAACTGTCAACTGATTACTCAAAACAAATATTGCGGTTGCGAGAGCCGGTCACAACGTGGGATTGGCAACCCTCGGGGTAGGTGAAGTTTTTGACGGTTACCTCCTTGGCGTTGTTTATTTTCAATGCGGGGCCCTTGCGGGGGATGATGCGCACGCCATCGAGCAACACATTGGTCGATTCGTTAATCTCCGCGCCAATCTCCGCCTCGATGGTGGTGTTTTTAACCACAACATTCTCCACATTCATCTCGGGCAGACCATTGAAGAGCATAGCCCTTCGTGCATCGCGGCACACTACGTTGTTCACAAAGATGTTGCGGAATTGGGGTGTGGTTTCATCCACGGGCTGTGCAGGCATATCGGTGGAGGTGTTGTCGCCATCTTCGAGTGCCTCAATTGCCGACTTGCCACCATAGAAGAGGTCAAAGAGGAGGGCCTCGGTTGCGATGTCATTCATAACAACATCCTCGATGTAGATATTCTCCACAACGCCACCCCTGCCTCGTGTGCTCTTGAAGCGCAGGCCAACATCGGTGCCCGCAAAGCGGCAGTTCTTCACATAAACATTCTTCACGCCACCCGACATCTCGCTACCCACAACGAAACCACCGTGACCGTGGTAGCAGATGCAGTCCTTCACAATGACGTTCTCCGAGGGGATTCCGCGTTTGCGACCGTCGGCATCCTTTCCGCTCTTGATGCAGATGGCGTCATCGCCCGCGTCAATCCAACTGTTTGTCATAACCACATTTTTGCACGACTCAATATCAATACCGTCACCATTTTGTGCATACCAAGGGCAGCGGATGGCAATATCGTTCACCGTAAGGTCGGTGCATATGGCCGTGTGGATGTTCCAACAGGGGGAGTTCTGGAATACGGGGCCCTCCAAAAGTACTCTCTGGCAATCTTTGAAAT
Source organism: Tidjanibacter sp. (assembly GCA_045657545.1). Classification (GTDB taxonomy): domain Bacteria; phylum Bacteroidota; class Bacteroidia; order Bacteroidales; family Rikenellaceae; genus Tidjanibacter. The sequence goes on along the minus strand of JAZOTH010000026.1, from coordinate 6,462 downwards.
TGACCATAACGGGACGCAGGAAGTCACGAATACTCTCGAAGTCCTCTTTGGTTACAGCCCAACGTGCAATGTTCTGGTCGGCATCGCCCGCACCGAACTTGAAGTTTTCGGTTGGGTACCAAGTCTGTTTGTCGTTGCTCAATACGCCACCGCTCTTTACGAGTTTATTCCACTCGCCAGGGGCAATTTTACTCTTCTTAACCGCCCTCCAAGGGTCGCCATTGCCATCAATGATACCCTTGCCTGTGACTGCTACATCGTGCTTACCAAAGGCGGAGAGCAGAGGTTGGCAACGGTAGGTATCCCTACCCTCGAAGATTGTCTCGATGACGGGGTAGAGATCTCTGTCGGCACTGAAAACGATTATTGCATCCTCCGAGAGGTGCAACTCGGTGTTGTTCTCCAAGACGATGGGGCCGGTCAGCCACACACCTGCGGGAACATCCACACGACCACCACCTTTGGAGGCGAGGTGGGCAAAGGCTTTACAGAAAGCCTCGGTGTTGAGCGTTACGCCATCGCCCACGCCACCAAAATCTACCACCGAAACCACTCGGTTGGGAATCTCGGGACGTGCCACGCGGGACATCTCAAAGGGAAGATTGTCGTAGAGGTTGCCTTCGCAGTTGCAGCTGCAACCGACAGCAACGATGCCGAAAAGGGCAATCATCAGGGTGCGGAAAAGGTTTTTCATAGTTTTATGTGTGAAGTTTTAGTTTATATAGTTCTCCTATTTCTGCAAAAATACAACTTATCTCCAAAGGAGATATGGATTTTTTGACATTTTTTACCGACAATTTATCCACATACACCACAAAAGCCAATGACACCGACTGACAAAATGGCAGAATGGAGTGCGTGGCATACTGTTTGCTCCCATAAAGAGCCGTAGATGTGATACTAAATACCAAAAAACAATAGAACTATGAAAAACGGAACAATTGGAGTAACTACGGAGAATATCTTTCCCGTAATCAAAAAATTCCTCTATTCGGATCACGAAATTTTCTTGCGCGAGATTGTAGCCAATGCTGTGGATGCCTCGCAGAAGATGCGTACCATTGCTGCCAGCGGAGCCTACGATGGTGAGCTGGGCGAGTTGAAGGTGAGCGTGAAGGTCGATAAGGAGGCCAAAACCATTACCGTGAGCGACAACGGTATCGGTATGACTGCCGAGGAGGTCGATAGGTACATCAACCAGATTGCCTTCTCTTCGGCCGAGGAGTTTATGGAGAAATACAAAGACCAAGCCATCATCGGCCACTTCGGTCTTGGTTTCTACTCGGCATTTATGGTAAGCCGCAGGGTGGAGATTCGCACCCAGAGTTACCACGCCGAGGCACCTACGATGCTCTGGTCGTGCGACGGCACACCCGAATACACCCTCACCGAGAGCGACACCAAGCGCGAGAGGGGTACCGACATTGTTATGTACTTGGCGGATGACGCGGAGGAGTTTGCCGACGAGAGCCGCATCCGTGAGATGCTCCGCAAGTATTGTCGCTTCCTCCCCATTGAGATTGTCTGTGGCAAGCGTCAGGAGTGGAAGGATGGCAAGTATGTGGATACCGATGAGGACTACACCATCAACGACACCGACCCCCTTTGGACCCGCAAACCCACCGAGATTACCGAGGAGCAGTACAAGGAGTTCTACTCCGAGTTGTATCCCACAGCCGAGGAGCCTCTGTTCAGCATCCACCTGAACATCGACTATCCCTTCAACCTGACGGGTATTCTCTATTTCCCCAAGATTCGCAACAACTTCGAGGTGCAGAAAAACCGCATCCAACTCTACTGCAATCAGGTCTTTGTGACCGACTCGGTGGAGGGTATCGTTCCCGAGTATCTCACTCTTCTGCACGGTGTTATCGACTCGCCCGACATCCCTCTGAACGTGTCGAGAAGCTACTTGCAGAGCGATAGTAATGTGAAGAAAATCTCGGGCTACATCACTCGTAAGGTGGGCGATAGGTTGCAGGAGTTGTTTGGCACTATGCGTCCCGAGTTTGAGAGCAAGTGGGACGATTTGAGAATCTTCATTGAGTATGGCATCGTCACCGACGAGAAGTTTGCCGAGAAGGCCAAAGGTTTCACCCTGCTCAAAAATAGTGAGAACAAATACTTCACCCCCGAGGAGTACCGCACCCTCACCACCGAGAACCAGACCGACAAAAATGGCAACCTCGTGTGGCTCTACACCGACTCGGTGGAGGATAAATACTCCTTTGTGGAGGCTGCCAAGGCGAAGGGCTACGATGTGCTTATTATGGATGGCCCCCTCGACAACCACTTCATCAACTACTTCGAGAGCAAGAACGAGAAGTGCAGGTTTGTGAGGGTGGATTCCAATGTGGTCGAGAAGCTCATCGAGAAGGAGAACAACCTTACGCTTGCCCTTTCGACCGCACAGCAGGAGCTCCTCCGCCCCGTATTTGAGAGCCAACTGCCCGTGGAGGAGAAGATTCACTACAACATCTCCTTTGAGGCTATGGGTACCGACGAGGATCCAGTGACCATCACCCGCGATGAGTTTATGCGCCGTATGAAGGAGATGGCGCAGATTAGCGGAGGCGGTATGAGCCAATTCTACGCCCAGATGCCCGACAGCTACACCATCGCCATCAATGGCAACCACCCCCTCGTTGCGGAGATTCTGGGTGATGTGGAGAAGGAGTGTGGCGAGAAGGTGGCCTCGGCCGACAAGAAGATTGAGAGCCTTCGCAATCAACTCTCCTCGCTCGAAACCCTCATCAAGGATAAAAAAGCCGAGGAGCTCACCGATGAGGAGCGCAACCAGAAGGGCGAGTTGGAGCGCAAGATTGGCGACCTTTCGGCCCAGCGCACCGACACCCTCAAAGAGGAGGGCCGACGCAATGTGCTTGTCAAACAGCTCATCGACCTTGCCCTACTCTCCAACGGAATGCTCAAAGGCGAAAACCTCACGGCATTCATACGTCGAAGTGTGAAGCTCATCCATAAGTAAAAAAAATGGGGCACCAATTCAGGTGCCCCAATTTTTTGTCGACCGTCGACCGTCTGTGCTTTCGCTATCTGCCAAGTTTATTGAACATCTCCCACAGCACCACGCCACCCGTAACTGCCACATTGAGGGAGTGTTTGGTGCCCACTTGGGGGATTTCGAGTGCCATATCGCACATATCCACAACCTCCTGTGCAACACCCTCCACCTCGTTGCCAAACACAAGGGCATATTTCACACCCCTCTCGGGCACAAAGTCGTTCAGCATAACCGACTCGGCTATCTGCTCCACAGCCACAATCTTGTAGCCCTCCTCGCGGAGCGTTGCAACTGCCTGCAAGGTGCTCTCGAAGCCCCTCCACGCAACCGTCAGTTCGGCACCGAGGGCCGTCTTGTGAATCTCCTTTTGGGGTGGCCTGGCGGTGATGCCACACAGAGCCAACTCGCCGATGCCGAAAGCATCCGCGGTGCGGAAAAAGGCCCCGACATTGCCTGCCGAGCGCACATTGTCCAAAACGGCCACAACGGGCACCTTCTCCATCGCGCGGAACTCCTCGACCGAGAGGCGCCCCATCTCTTGCTGGGTTAGTTTTTTCATAGTCGTAGGAGGAAAACTAATCTTGAATTTTCTTCTCGTCGAGCCTCTTTACCACCCTCTGGTAGATAACCAGCGCAACAGCTGCAATAGCAGCAATGGCGGCAAAATAGTACCAGATGTAGTGGGCGTTTGCCGAGGCGGCGAGCCACTCCTCGTGGGTGGCAAACTTCGCAGGGTCGGGGCAGTATTTATCCAAGAGCCAGCCCGACATTGCAAAGCCTATCAAGGTCGATACGAAAGACTCCAACTGTGCGAATCCCAGATACATACCCTCCTCGCCTTTGGGTGCTTGGAGTGAGAAATACTCCAAGTAGCGGGGCGAAATGAGAGCCTCCGCAAGTGCTTGCACACAGATGCCGCAAAGCATCATAAAGACCACAGGGTGGAGTCCCAAGATGGGGGCCGAGAAGAGGTGGCCCGACGACATAATGAGGGCCGAAATGGGAATAATGCACATACCGCACATCATCGAAAAGAGTGCCGTGCGTTTGCTCAAAAGGCGCGTGAGTCCATTGACCGTAAGTATCACAATCAGGGGGTTGAGCATCGTGTACCAACCAATGGTGCTCGCCTCACCCGCAAGGCGGATGACATACTTGGGCATAGTGGCGTAGAGCTGGTAATATACCGTCCAGAAACCGCTGGCAATCAGAATCAAGGCCACCAATCGACCATTGCAACACAGCTTTCCAAAGGAGCGGAAAATGCCACTCATTGTCTTTGATTTGTCGGGCTGTGCGTTGCCACTACGGTAGAAGATGTAGATGGCCACAAGTGCCAGCAGAGTCATAACCACCGAGAACCAGTTGAGGTAAATCAGTCCGCTATCGCCCATCGAGCGACGCAGGGGATCCACAATGAACTTGCCCGAAAAGGAGCCGATGTTAATCATCGCATAGAAGATTGCAAAGCCCTGTGCGCGGTTTTTCTCGTCGGTCTCTTTGGCCACGCTGCCACTAATGATACCCTTGATAAATGAGCCACCAACCACAAGAATCACCAATACGGGGACAATCAGGAAGCGGTAGCCACTCGTTGCAAGGCCCGTGAAGATGGTCTTCTCGCCATACTCCACCAAGCCTGCCGCCTCCAAACCCGTGGGTAGGAGTGCCAAACCCGCATAGCCAACCGTCAATAGGCTGAATGCCAGAAGCATAGCCTTGCGGAAGCCGATGCGGTCGGCATAGGCTCCCGTAAATGGGGGCAGGAAGTACAACAGTGAGGCATAAAGACCGCTGATGATACCCGCCTCAATATCCGAAAATCCGAGGATGTTGCTCAAATAGAGCGTGATGACTACAAAGACGCCATAGTAGGCAGCCCTCTCGAACATCTCCGCCATATTGGCCACCCAGAACGCTTTGCTAAATTTGGTTTTCTCCTTTGCCATTTGGTGTTAGTTATTGTTATCTGGTGGTGTAAGAAATTCTACTTCACGATTCGTGTGCCACACGCGGGGTCGCCCAAGCAAGCGGCATCGGTAATGATACACTCGCCACCGCAGTTCTCCACAAAGTGAACTGCTGCACGAATCTTGGGTGCCATCGAGCCCTCGGCAAAGTGTCCTTCGGCAAGGTACTGCTTGGCCTCTGCAACGGTAATCCTATCGAGTCTGCGCTCCTCGGGGGTGTTGAAATTCAGGCACACCTTCTCAATGTCGGTGAGGATGTAGAACTCATCGGCACCCACAGCCACAGCCGTTGTTGCCAATGCCAAGTCCTTGTCAATCACAGCCTCTAAGCCAATCCATTTGCCCTCCTTATTGACCACGGCAACACCGCCACCACCAACGGCAATGACAATATTACCCGCATCGGCCAACATCTTCACCAACTCCACATTGTGGATGGCAAGTGGGGTGGGAGAGGCCACAACCTTTCGCCAACCACGACCTTTGGGATCGCAGTGGTAGGTCTCGCCTTTGGTTGCGGCGAGCTCCTTTGCCTCCTCCTCGGTGAAGTAGGGGCCAATGGGCTTTGTGGGGGTGGCAAAAGCCTTGTCGTTCTCATCGACAACAACCTGTGAGAGAAGCGTTACAACGCCACGCTCGATGCCCCTCTCGGCCATCATATTGCGCATACCGCACTCAATCATATATCCGAGCGAGCCCTGAGTTTCGGCAACGCAGAAGTCCAGAGGCATAGCCTCCACGCCCGAGAGTTTCCTGCCAGCCTCGTGTTGCAGGAGTACATTGCCCACCTGAGGGCCATTGCCGTGACCTATAATCATACGGGCACCCTCGCGCACCATACCGTCGAGGGTTGCGCAAATCTGTGCCACGTTCTCTTTCTGTGCCGCGTAATCCACGCCTCCACCCTTACGCAGGAGTGCGTTACCACCAAATGCGATTACTACAAGTTTTTTCATAATTCCAATAAGAGTTTTCTTTATCTATATTTTTCAATCAATTTTTCAACCAGCAGGGGTGTGCCCTCAGCCGAGCGGAGTGGAATATACTCCGCCAAGTTGCGAATTCCGTGTCCCGCGGGAAGGTGTGGATCCACAAGATACACAGGCACCTCGGGGCGCACATACCTCACGAGTGAGGCCGCAGGATAGACTGCGAGCGAGGAGCCCACGACTACCATCACATCGGCTGTTGCAGCAATCCTTGTTGCCTCGTCGAACATTGGCACCGACTCACCGAAAAAGACGATGTGGGGGCGCAGAAGAGCACCATCGGGAGCCACGGCATCCAACTTTTGTTCCCACCCATCAATGGGGACAATGAGGTTGGGATTGCGCTCACTGCGCAATTTTGTGACCTCACCGTGTAGGTGCAGAACGTCGGTGGAGCCGGCCCTCTCGTGGAGGTTGTCGATGTTCTGTGTGATGACCTTCACGTCGAAGTACTTTTCGAGCTCGGCAATGGCGTAGTGTC
>JAZOTH010000025.1:0-142142 GCA_045657545.1 Tidjanibacter sp. | reverse complement strand
CGACTTCCACCACAAATATAGAAATTATTTTTCAAAAAGTCGTTAGATGTTAGACTTTTGACGTTAGACCTTTGGTAGTTAAAAAATAAGGGACTCGATTGAGTCCCTTATTTTTTAACTACCAAAGTTGTCATACATAATGTTCTCCGGTGGTACGCCCAAGTTGTCGAGCATATTCACCACTGCCGAAATCATCATAGGAGGACCGCAGAGGTAGTACTCGATATCCTCGGGTGCAGGGTGATTCTTCAAGTAGTTATTATAGATAACATTGTGGATGAAGCCAATGTAGTTGGGATCCCAATTATCATCAGGCCTCGGGTCGCTAAGACCAATGGCAAACTTGAAGTTGGGGAACTCTTTGGCGAACTCCTCAAACTGTTCCTGATAGAAAATCTCCTGCTTCGAGCGTGCGCCATACCAGAACGAGATGGGCAGGTCGCTCTTCACGGTCTTGAAGAGGTGGAAGATGTGCGAACGCATAGGTGCCATACCTGCACCACCACCGATGAACATCTTCTCATTGGGGGTATCCTTGATAAAGAACTCACCATAGGGGCCCGAAATGGTTACCTTATCGCCGGGTTTACGCGAGAAGATATACGACGAGCAGATACCCGTAGGCACATTCATAAAGCCACCCGTAGCCCTATCGAAGGGAGGAGTTGCGATACGCACATTGAGCATAATGATATCATCCTCAGCGGGCTGGTTAGCCATCGAGTAGGCACGGAAGGTAGGCTCGGGGTTGTTTGCCACAAGGTCCCACATCTTGAACTTGGTCCAATCGGCGTGGAATTTCTCGTCGATATCCATATCCGAGTACTTAATACCCTCATATTTGGGGATGTCAATCTGGATATAGCCACCACTCTTGAAGTTAAGTTTCTCGCCCTCGGGGAGTTTCACAACAAACTCCTTCATAAAGGTCGATACGCTACGGCACGAAACAACCTCGCACTCCATCTTCTTAACGCCCAAAACGCTCTCGGGGATGCGGATGTCCATATCGTTCTTAACCTTCACCTGGCAACCAAGACGCCAGTGCTCTTTCTGCTGTTTGCGGGTGAAGAAACCAACCTCGGTGGGAAGAATCTCGCCACCGCCGTCCAACACCTGCACTTTACACATACCGCAACTGCCCTGACCACCACAAGCCGAAGGAAGGAAAATCTTCTCCTGTGCGAGGGTGTTCAGCAACGAGTTGCCACTTGCAACTTTGAGGCTCTTCTGCCCCTCGTTGATGTTAATCGTAACTTCACCCGACGAGGTCAATTTTGCCTTTGCCACGAGCAACAGTGCCACGAGCAAGAGCAACGCCACGAGGAAGACTACGACTGCAACTATAATTGTTGTATTCATTTCTTTATCTGTTTTGCTAAAAGTTCTACATCTGGAAGCCCGAGAAGATCATAAATGCCATACCCAGCAAACCGGTAATAATGAATGCCAAGCCGGGGCCGCGAAGACCTTTGGGAACATTGGAGTACGAGAGCCTCTCGCGGATGGCAGCCATCACGAGGATTGCAATCCACCAGCCGAAGCCCGAGCCAAAGCCGAAAACTGTGGCCTCACCAACGGTAGCAAATGCCCTCTGCTGCATAAACAGAGCGCCACCCATAATCGCACAGTTTACAGCGATAAGGGGCAAGAAGATACCGAGCGAGTTATAGAGCGAGGGCGAGAATTTCTCAACAACCATCTCCAACAACTGAACAAATGCTGCAATCACAGCAATAAAGAGAATGAAACTCAAAAAGCTCAAATCAACCGATGCCAACTCGGGAGAAATCCAAGAGAGAGCACCCTCTTTGAGCAGGTAGTTTTCGAGCAGATAGTTCAGGGGCACAGTAACAAGCATTACAAAGGTAACTGCCAAGCCCAAACCATTCGCGGTCTTCACGCTCTTCGATACGGCAATGTAGGAACACATACCGAAGAAGAACGAGAACACCATGTTGTCAATAAAGACAGACTTAATAAATAGTTCTAACAAATTCATATGCTATGCTCCTTCCTTTTATTTTTCCTGTAAATCTTTGTTTGCGGTGCGGTGTACCCAGATGATGATACCTACAATAATAAGTGCAGCAGGGGGGAACAACATCAAACCGTTATTAACATAGCCAGCCTCATAGAAGCACTCGGGGATAATCTGGCATCCAAACAAGGTGCCATTACCCAACAACTCCCTAACAAAGCCGATGATTACCAGCACAGCACCATAGCCGATACCGTTACCGATACCATCGAGGAGCGAAGGCAGAGGTTTGTTCGACAATGCGAAAGCCTCCACACGGCCCATAATGATACAGTTGGTAATAATCAGACCAACATAGACCGAGAGTTGTTTGCTCACGTCATAGACGTATGCTTTGAGGACATCATTTACAATAGTTACCATTGCCGCAATCACCACGAGCTGCACGATAATACGGATGCGGTCGGGAATGGTGTTGCGCAAGAGCGACAATACAAGGTTTGAGAAGGCGCACACAGCCGTTACCGACAAGCCCATAACGAGCGCGGGTTTGAGCTGCGTAGTAACTGCAAGTGCCGAGCAGATACCCAGAATCTGAACCAGAACGGGGTTATTCTTTGCCAACGGATTAGTCAGCGACTGAAATACTTTCTTGTTTGCCATAGCCTTACTCTGCATTTTCGGTTGATACTAATTCGAAAGCCACAGCGGTGCGAGCCATAATGAAGGCATCGTAGCAGCCAAGGCAATCTTTAATCATATTTTCCAAGCCTTCGGAGGTCTTGGTACCGCCGGTCACAGCGTCTACCGAGTGAACATCGCCCTCGGGTGCACCGCCTTTAACAATCTCGATACCCACAAACTGACTACCCTGATAGATGGTTTTGCCGGGGAATTGAGCCTGATACTTGGGAGTTGCAATCTCGGCACCCAAACCGGGAGTCTCACCTGCGTGGTCGAAGATTACACCTTTAATAGTATTGAGGTCGGCCTCCAAAGCCACATAGCCCCAGATGTCATCCCACAAACCTTTACCGGTAACGGGGAACACAATCTCGCCGGTTGCCTTATTCTCAAAGACGGGATACTCACCTGCTGCATAGCTTGCTTCAAGCGAGAAGAGTTTATCGAGAGGGCTCTCTGCGGTGTTGATAACCTCACCCTCTTTATTCACAACATAAGCCTCGATTACGCTATCATACGAACCCTTCTCCAAGCCGAGCGATGCAACAATTGCATCTTTCTTCTCATTGAGGATATTGGCATTCTGTTTCTCCTTCAACGAAAGCGAAGTGAAAGCCAGCATAACAGCCACGATAACTACCATTACGGTAGAATAGAATACGATGTAGGCGTTAGAGTTCTTACCGCCCAAAAATCCTTTTTTACTCATAGTTCTATCCTCCATTCGTTATGCGTTAATACTCTTTTTAGCCCTGCGGTTGCGACGTGCCACGTTTGCCTGAACAACGTAGTGGTCAACAACGGGTGCAAGTGCGTTCATAAATATGATGGCGAGCATCATACCCTCGGGATAACCGGTGTTGAACACGCGCACCAAGATTGCAAGAGCACCAATCATAAAGCCTACAATCACTTTACCGCAGTTGGTCTGTGCCGAGGTAACGGGGTCGGTAGCCATAAACACAGCACCGAAAGCGAAACCACCAAGCAACAAGTGCTGCCAAGCGGGCAAGGTCATATACATCTCGGTAGCGGTCTGGGGCTCTGCGGGAGCGATGAGATTGAAGATACCACCCATCACCAAGCCACCAACAAATACGCTAACCATAGTCCTCCAACTTGCAGTACCCGTAGCGAGCAATACGATAGCGCCCAGCAAGATGCACAAGGTCGAGGTCTCACCTACCGAACCGGGGATGGTACCAATGAATGCGTCGAGCATCGAAACACTTGTGGTACCGGTATTTGCCAACTCGCCAAGAGCGGTAGCACCGGTGCGTGCGTCGCTGAACCATACAGTCTCACCCGAGATACTCGAAGTGTAGGAGAAGAAGATGAACAGACGAGCAATGAGTGCGGGGTTGAAGATGTTCATACCCGTTCCACCGAAAATCTCCTTACCGATAACCACAGCAAAAGCGGTAGCCAAAGCGGTCATCCACAGAGGAGTACCGATAGGAATAATCAGGGGAATCAAGATACCCGACACGAAGAAGCCCTCATTGACCTCCTCTTTGCGAATCTGTGCAAAAGCACACTCAATGGAAAGACCTACAACGTAGGTTACCAAAATCGAGGGAAGCATCTGCCAGAAACCATACCAGAAGTTCTGCCAAATGGTAAAGTCAGCACCGTCAATCCTCTGGAAACCAATGTTCCACATACCAAACAAAATGGTAGGTATGAGGGCAATGATCACCATAAACATAGTGCGTTTCATATCGTTACAGTCGCGGACGTGAGAGCCTTTCTTGGTCACATCCGTAGGCACATAGAAGAATGTCTCCATTGCCTCGTAGAACGAGTGCAGCCACGAGAGTTTGCCACCCTCCGAAAAAGTGGGGGCGAACTTGTCGAGCAATCGTTTGGGAAGGGGTTTATTGTAATTCTGTTTCATACGCTTACATCTCCTTAATCATAAGGTTAATACCATCGCGGACAAGAGCCTGCAAATCCTGCTTGGAGGGGTCTACAAACTCACACAGAGCAACATCCTCCTCCACAATCTCGTAGATACCAAGGTTCTCCATCTTCTCAATATCACCGGCCATAATAGCCTTGAAGAGATACATAGGATAGATATCCATAGGAAGATATTTCTCATACAGACCGGTAACTACAAAGGGACGCACGCCACCATTCAAACCCGTACGGAGGTCGTACTTCTTATTGGGCATCAGCCACGAGAAGTAGGTGCGCGATACGGAGAACTTGTGGAAGCGAGGTGCGAGCCAACCGATGAGCTCCAACTCACCACCCTCGGGAATAACAGTCACCTGCGAAGAGTAGATACCAACATAGTCGTTGGCAGTAGCCTTCACGCCCGAAAGAACGTTACCCTCAATCAAACGGAACGACGAGCCACCACCCTGGGGTTTGATGCGTGCGGGCATCAGCACGTCGCACAACGACGAGCCAACCAAGCACCTAACATACTGGGGATGTGCCACCTGCGAACCAACCACAGCGTAGGTCTTAACAGCATTGAGCCTGCCCTCCAAGAAGAGGCGACCAATGATAGCCACGTTCTGGATAGCAACAGTCCACACCTTCTCGCCCTTGTTGATGGGGTCGATGTGGTGAATCTGTACGCCCACGTTGCCTGCGGGGTGAGCACCTGCAAAGTAGTGTTTCTCAACACCCTCCACAGCCTCCAAAACACTCTTCTGACCAGCTTTGAGCGAGAGGTGTACTTTGGGGCAAAGTTTTTTGAGTGCCTCGAAACCAGCCTTCACAGCCTCTACATCGTCTTTCAAAGCGATGTTCATATCGGGGGCCAAAGGCGCGGAATCAAAGCCCGACACAAAGATAGCCTTGGGGGTATCCTTCGAATCGGCAATAATTCCGTAGGGACGCTGCATAATGGTCGCCCACAGACCGCTTTCGAGCAACGCTGCAACCACCTCCTCGCGGGAAGCCTTTGCAAGGTCAAGGTTGAAGGGTTTGTAGTTTTGTTCGGCATCGGCCAAGACATCAATGGCGAGAAGTTTGCGCTTCGCACCACGACGGACAGCCGAAACGGTACCGCTGACGGGTGAAGTGAACATCACTTCGGGGTGTGCCTTGTCGTAGAACAATGCGTCACCAGCCTTCACCTTGTCGCCTTCGGTCACCAACAGTTTGGGTACAACACCCTCAAAAGTGAGAGGAGAAACCGAGTAGCGCTCCCCGACGGGAAGTTCCACAACGCTCTTCTCTGCCTCACCTACGAGTTTGATGTCGAGACCCTTTTTGAGTTTAATAACTTTCGACATATCTGTTAAGATAGGTAAATAAGTGAATAAATTATTGGTTTGTTGTTATATTGTTTTGTGTATTTGGTCCACCGTCCTAATAATACGCGCAAATATACGCCTTATTTTTATAAATAGGTAATCTTGGTGTTATTATTTTCACACATTTTTTTCACAAAGGAATTTTGTATCTTTGCCGAGAAGATGAACCAATATACAAACATACACACTCATAAGGAGCACGAGGGGGAGGTTGCGATTGTCAGTTGGCGCATTGGCACAGAGCCAAAACCAGCGACAAAGCTCCTCTCGGCGGGAATACACCCCTGGGATGCAGAGGTGCTCTACCCTACCCTTGAAGCCCTCGTAGCAGAGTTGGAAAGTGTTGATTGTGTAGCAATTGGCGAGATTGGTTTGGACAAGGCTTGCAATGTTCCCTTCGGTATTCAGCAAGAGGTTTTTGCTCGTCAGGTGGAGGTTGCTTCTCGCAGGGAGCTTCCCATTGTAATCCATTGCGTAAGGGCACAGGCCGACGTGGTGGCGGAATTGCAAAAACATCCATTGCAAAGCGTTGTGTTCCACGGCTTTATCGGTTCCGAGGAGCAAGCCAAGGAGTTGTTGCGAAAGGGATACTATCTTTCGTTTGGCTTTGGGGCCCTGCGCTCACCCAAAACTATGGAGGCTCTGCGCGAGGTGCCACTCGACAGACTTTTCTTGGAGAGTGACACCGCAGATAGGTCTATTGAGGAGCTCTATCGCAGGGTGGCAAAGGAGAAAAATATTGACATAGAGAGGCTTAAAAAGATTATTTTGGATAATTACACTAAACTATTTCGATGAGTTGGCAAGAGAGGACACGCCTACTATTGGGCGAAGAGAAGTTGAGTAGGATTCAAGGGGCTCACATTCTTGTTGTGGGACTTGGAGGCGTGGGCGCCTACGCTGCCGAAATGCTCGCAAGGGCGGGCGTGGGTGAGATGACCATTGCCGATGCCGACACAGTTGGCGAGAGTAACATCAATCGTCAGCTCATTGCCCTACATTCAACTATTGGTAGAGATAAAACCGATGTACTCGCTGAAAGACTGCGAGATATAAACCCTGATATTATACTGCATATTCACACTGCGTACATCCGCGACGAGAAGACCTACGAGTTGTTGGATGCGGCGAAATACGACTATGTTGTGGATTGCATCGACACCCTTTCGCCCAAGGTGAATCTCATTGCAGGGGCACTCGAAAGAGGTATTCCACTTGTGAGTTCGATGGGCGCAGGGGCCAAAACTGACCCTACAAAAATCGAAGTGAAGGATATTGGCAAGAGCCACCACTGCCCTCTGGCGCATATGTTGCGCAAAAGATTGCACAAATTGGGCATTAGGAGTGGTTTTTGGGCGGTTTTTTCGCCCGAACCCGTGCGTGAAGGGGCGATGATTATCGCAGAGGAGACCAATAAGAAATCCAATGTGGGCTCCATCTCCTACATCCCCGCTTCGTTTGGTTGCGTGTGCGCAAGTGTTGTGGTGCGCGACCTGCTCGGTGAATTGGAAAACTAATCTAACCTATTGATAATATGAAAATTGTATTTCTTGACGAATACACTCTCGGAGGTGCCGATTTGAGTGCAATCCGTTCACTTGGTGACTATGTTGGCTACGAATCCACCCGCCCGGAGGAGGTTGTGGAGAGGGCAAAGGATGCCGAGGTGGTGATTGTAAATAAAGTTATTCTTGGGGCGAAGGAGATGGATGCACTCCCCTGCTTGCGCCTTATTTGCGTGGCAGCTACGGGTGTTAATAATATTGATTTGGTGGCCGCAAAAGAGCGCGGAATCTCGGTGCGCAATGCCGTTGGCTACTCCACCCACACCGTTGCAGAGGCTACTCTGGGCAGTGTTTTGGCTCTCCTCAGGCAGACAAACTACTACGACCGTTACGTCAAGAGTGGCGAGTATAGCGCATCGGGCGAGTGGGTGAATTTTGACCGCCCGACACACCGACTTTGGGGTAAGAATTGGGGTGTTATCGGTATGGGAAATATTGGTCGCGAAGTGGCACGACTTGCCGAAGCTTTCGGCTGTAAAGTGGCTTATGCATCCACCTCGGGAGCCGAGCGCAAGGAGGACTATGAGCGCAAAGATTTGGACTCTCTTTTGGCTTGGGCAGATGTCATTTCCGTACATTGCCCACTCAATGATTCTACTCGTGGATTGATTGATACAGAGCAGATTGACCTAATGAAACCTACAACACTCATTGTCAATGTTGCCCGTGGTGGCATTGTTGTGGAGGAGGCGGTTGCCAAGGCTCTTGATGAGGGCCGATTGGCAGGTGCGGCATTTGATGTCTACCCCTCGGAGCCTATGCCCGAGAGCTCTCCCCTGCTCCATATTCAGGACCCTGACAAACTCCTCCTCTCGCCCCACAATGCGTGGTCGGCGGTGGAGTCCATAGAGAACCTGGTGGAGTGCATCGCCACCAACATAAAGAATTATAAAGCAGGAAATTAACTAAATTTATAGGAAGTCACATTCCTAAAACCTCGTAACAGCTCTTCGGCGGTCATTCTGCGTTTGCCGGAGAGCTGCAACTCTTTGATGTCAATCACTCCGTCGGCACAAACGACCTTGATATATTTCTTGTCGTCGGAAAGAATCGTACCCACCTCGGCATCAACGCTTTGGGGCTCAAACGCAACCTCGAAAATCTTGGCAGAAAGTGACTCCGAGAGGTTGGCCCAAGCCGCAGGATAGGGCGACAGACCTCGCACAAGATTCACAATCTCCTCACCCGAGCGCGAGAAGTCAATGTGGCAATCCTCTTTGAAAATCTTGGGTGCAGGTTTCAACTCACCCTCCTCCATTGCGCTCTGTTCGATGGGGGTAACCTCGCCCACAGCGATTTTCTCGACCGTATCGAGCACCAAATCCATGCCCACCGTCATAAGCTTATCGTGCAGAGTACCAACATTATCCGAGGGCTCAATTGCAACCTCCACTTGACCCAGAACTGCGCCCTCGTCAATCTGTGGATTCAAAAGGAAAGTGGTCACACCCGTAACCTTCTCGCCATTCATAATAGCCCTATTAATAGGCGCCGCGCCCCTATATTGTGGCAGAAGCGAGGCGTGCAGATTGAAGGTACCCAAGCGAGGTGCGCCCCAGATAATCTCGGGCAACATCCTGAAAGCGATAACGATACCCAGGTCGGCATCCAACGCCTTGAATGCGCTCACAAACTCCTCATCGCGCAGTTTAACGGGTTGCAGAATGGGCAATCCCTGCTCCACAGCATACCTCTTGACGGCACTCTCACTGACCTTCAATCCCCTACCCGATGGTTTGTCAGGCGTGGTCACAACGGCAACAATGTTATATCCGCCCTCCACAAGGGCACGCAGAGGAGCCACCGCAAAGTCGGGGGTTCCCATATAGACAATTCGCAACTCTTTGGCGCTCTTATTTTCCATTTTTCACCTCTTTTGCAGGCAGAAGAGCCTGAACTTTCGCCTTAATTTTATTGTATTGAACAACATACCAATCGACATTAAACAAGTTGGAATCGTTGGTAGCTATTCGCGTGAGATACAATGCAATGGGTAGTAGAATCATTGCCGAAAACCACATACCGAATGCTGCATTCCAAGTGCCCTCCTTGGCCATCTTCTCGCCCGCAATACTAATCACATAATAGACCACGAAGAAGAGCACCGACACAACAACGGGCATAGCCAAACCACCCTTGCGGATAATCGCACCCAGAGGCGCACCAATCAGGAAGAAGATAATCACCGAGATGGGCAACGACACCTTCCTATGCCACTCCACCTGCGAGCGGTAGAGCTTATTGAGGATATCCTTAGCAGCTGTTTCGTTGTGAGATAGCGAGTTGCGCGACATTCGCGCATTGGTTTTGGCGGTATTGATAATATCCGTCTTACGCTCAATATTCATTGTATCGAGCGACCTCATAAGGTCCGTATGGCGTTTGTAGGAGTAGTCCATCGCCACCGTATCGAACAATCCGAGTGCAGACTGATCCTTCGTCATCAGGTAGTTTTTCAGCAGGGGCTCATAGGAACGTGCCGAGCTACGGTCGGCCTCGACGTGCAACGAGTCGATATCCACCTGCAACTCCGACACATTCTTGGTCTGGTGGTTGCTAAACAGGTTCATATCTGTTCGAGCAAAGTCGAAACCCTCAATAGCCAACGCACCATTTTGCACAGCAAATGTTTGGTGGCGGATGGTGTTTTCCGTACTCCACTTATAGCTGCGCGTCGTTTCGTAAGTCTCTCCGTTGTAGAGTTTTACCATCAAGAATTTCTTATCCTCCGACATATAGATGTAGCCCGAATCGGCAACCGTAGTGGTCATATTGCCGTTTCTTTCGCGAGTGTCGTAGATGAGCACATCGGTGAGCAACTGCGTTTCGGGATCTTGGTGGCCGACACGGATATTCATATTATCAATGCCGTTGAAGAAGATACCGTCCTTGAACTCCATATTCTCTTTTTGCTGGCGAATATCGTAGATGATTGCCATCATCTTCTTGTTGGAGTACGGGACTAAGTTATTGACAACAAAGAAACTACCCACTGCTACCACCAACACTACACCCATAAGTGGCGAGAGGATATTGGGGAGCGACATACCTGCCGACTTCATAGCCAGCAACTCATTGTGCTCACCGAGGTTACCCATCGTCATAATGCCCGCAAAGAGAGTTGCCAGAGGAATACCGAGTGGCATCATATTGGCCGTGGCATAGAAGAGCAATTCGATGATGATACCGAAGCTCAAACCCTTGCCCACCAACTCATCAATATAACGCCACACGAAGTTCATCATCAGGATAAACATCACGATGAAGAACGAGAGAATCATTGGCCCCAAAAAGGAGCGGAGTGTAAAGCGGTGTATGGTTTTCATCTTCTTTTTCTACTTGGTTTGCGCCTTGCGCCATCTAATAGATGGCAAAGTTAGCAGTTTTACGATAAAAAGCGCAATGGCGAGCAAAATTATTGTGGTTGCACCCACAGGAAAATCCATTTTCCACGCCACATAGATGCCACAGACATTACCCAGCACCGCAAATATCGAAGCCAATAGAGCAATTCGGGTGTAGGATTTCGTAAAACAACCCGCAATTACGGGAGGAATTGTCACAAGAGAAAGTAGCAATACGATGCCCACAATGCGAATCGAAAGCACAATGGCAATAGAAGTAAGGATGGTCATCAGTGTGAGAATTGCATCGGCCCTCACACCTTGACTGCGGGCAAATTCACGGTCGAAGGAGGAGTAAATAATGGGGCGGGAAAAGAGCATCATAACCAAAAGCAATACTCCAACCAAGACCGCCAAAGCAATTATATTATAGCTACTTACCGTCAGAATATCTCCAAAGAGAAAACTCATCAAATTGGGGGCGTAACCGGGTGTGGCAAAGATGAACAGCAAGCCGAGGGCCATACCCACACTCCACACAATACCAATGGCCGAATCCTCCCTAATGCGCCCCTTAGCACTCGCCCACTCAATACCCAGAGCCGACAAAACGGCAAAAACGAGCGCACCTCCGATGGGGTTGAGCCCGAAGTGATATGCAATGCCAATGCCGCCAAAGGAGGCGTGGGTGATACCTCCACAGAGGAAAACCATACGACGCGAGATGATGTAGGTGCCGACAATGCCACACGCAATGCCCGAGAGCACCGCTGCCACAAGAGCGTCAAGGAGAAAATCGTATGTGGCTACTGCCGAGAAAAAATCCATCTAAACCTACCTTTGTTCAATAATTGCGCACAAAGTTACTCAAAAGTCGCAAAAAATTTCATACTTTCGCACCAAATTAGACGCAAAAGAGAGAAAAATGAAAGTTTGTTTCTATACATTGGGATGTAAGCTCAACTTCTCGGAGTCCTCCACCCTCGCTCGCGAGTTCATTGCCGGCGGATGGGAACGCACGGAGGATTTCAAGCAGGCCGATGTGTGCATCATCAATAGTTGCTCCGTGACCGAACACGCCGACAAAAAGTGTCGCAACATAATACGCCGTATCCACAAACTCAATCCCGAGGCCATAATTGCCGTGACGGGATGCTATGCACAGCTCAAACCCCACGAGATTGCCGCCATTGAGGGTGTCGATATTGTCCTCTCAAACAACGACAAGGGGGATATGTATCGCAAAGTGGTAGAGTTGGGCAAAAAGGGTGACAGACAAGAGGTTACAAGTTGTACAACCGAGCAACTTACACGCTTTTTTGCCGCTTTCTCCTCGGGTGACCGCACTCGCGCCTTCCTCAAAGTACAGGATGGATGCGACTACTGTTGTAGCTATTGCACCATCCACAATGCACGCGGAGCAAGCCGTAATATGCCCATCGCCGACCTCGTGGTGGAGGCGGAGAAAATCGCCAAAGAGGGACACAAGGAGATTGTGATTACGGGTGTCAATACGGGCGACTTCGGGCGCACAACGGGCGAGAGTTTTGCCGACCTTCTGCGTGCTCTGGACAGGGTGGAGGGTATTGAGCGATACCGCATCTCATCCATAGAACCCAACCTCCTAACCGACGAAATTATAGCCATTTGCGCCTCCTCTCCGAAGTTTCAGCCCCACTTTCACATTCCCATTCAGAGTGGCTGTGACAGGGTACTCCGCGATATGCGCAGACGCTACAATACAGCTATGTTTGAGGCCCGAATTGAGGCCGTGCGCAAGGCAATGCCCGAGGCCTTCATTGGTATTGATGTGATTGTAGGATTCCCCGGTGAGACAGAGGAGGAATTTCAGACTACCTACGACTTTTTAGAGCGTCTATCGCCCGCATTCCTCCACATCTTTCCCTTCTCGGCACGCGCCAACACTCCCGCAGCGGAGATGAAAAACAAGGTGCAGGATTCGGTCAAAACCGCCAGAGCTGCAAGACTCGAAGATCTTTGTCAGAAGCTGCACAAGTCGTTCTATAACAAATATGTAGGCACCGAGGCAAATGTTCTCTGGGAGAGTTCTCCTAAGGCGGGATGGATGTTTGGCTACACCGAAAACTACATCAAGGTGAAGGCCCCATTCGACCGCTCAAAAATCAACCTAACCGAGCGCGTCAGATTGACCGAGGTCAATAATGAGTGTGAAATGTTGTGTGATTATATAAAATAAGTAGTATCTTTGCTTGATTATTCTCACTTTTAGAACCCTATGAATACAATTAGGAAGAAGATTTCGTTGGGCTTCATTGCTCTCACCTTTGTACTCTTTTGTGCGGTTATTATCAACATCTATGAGATTTCGCGCCTAAGAAGTAGTACCGAGGAGGTGATTGCTGAGGGTGCGGCCGCGACCAACTATGCCACACGAATGCTCAATGCTCTGCAAAAGCAGAATCGCGCGGTGCTCAATATGGTGATTTTTGGCCAAATGGGCTCCTCGGCCGAGTACCACGAGGGTGTCTATGAACTCAACTCGGCAATTATGGAGGCCTTGGAAAAGAATCCTTCAAGTGTCAATCTTTCAGCCATTTATGAGGCAAATAAGAGCTACCACAATATCGTAGAACTCCACCTCTTGGAGGGTGTCGCAAGCGATGAGAAAGCGTGGTTTATGGACTCCTACATTGAGGGGTACTATGCACTCGATAGCGCAATCAAAAGCTATATGACCTCGCCACAAAGTTCGGTTGCCGTGAGGATGTCGAGTTTGGAGAGTAGCGTTTATAAGACAATGACACCCAGCGTATTGACGCTTCTGGTGGCGGTTTTGATTCTCTTTTTATTCTACTTCTTCATCGACACCTACTACATCAAACCTGTGCGACAAATCTCCCGCTCGCTGGATGGATACCTCAAAAACAAAGTCCCCTATCAGGTGAAAATCGAGGAGAAGAGCGAGCTCTCTTCGCTCAGTGAGGGTGTTTCGGAGCTGATTAGTTACATCAAAAAACAGCAGTAGGAATTATGCGTTTGCAGGTGGTTTTCAGATATATAGGTATGGTGCTACTCTTTGAGTCGGCATTCCTGCTCCTGTCTGCCATAATCTCCTATGTCAATGGCATTGATGGCGGATTTGCACCTCTGCTACTCTCATTCCTACTTACTGCCCTACTCGGCTGTTTCCCACTTATGTTTGTGGGCAAGAGTAGCCGCCTGAGTTCCAAAGAGAGCTATGCAATTGTCATTGGCGCGTGGCTACTCTCCTGTGTTATAGGCACTTTCCCCTATTTGCTTTGGGGCGGAGAGTTTAGCGTTGTCAATGCGTGGTTCGAGAGCGTTTCGGGCTTTACTGCCACGGGTGCCTCCATTCTCAATGACATTGAGGCCTTACCCAAAGGGCTTCTCTTCTGGCGTTCAGTGACGCAATGGATTGGTGGTGTGGGAATTGTCCTCTTTGCGCTGGTGATTATGCCTATGGTGGGGCGTAGCCGTATGACAGTTTCCAACCTCGAAATCTCCTCTATGGCACGCGACAACTACCGCTATACCTCCTCTACCATCATTAAGATTCTGATGGGTGTCTATATTGGTATGACGGTGCTCAATATTGCGCTTCTCAAAATTGCGGGTATGGGGTGGTTTGACGCTGTCAATCACGGACTTACAACCTCCGCAACAGGCGGTTTCAGCACCCGAAATGCAAGTATCGGCTACTACAATAACGTGTGGATTGAGGTGATTACGGTCTTTTTTATGTTCCTGAGTAGCATCCACCTCGGTATTACTTACGCCACCCTTGCCGGACACCGCAACAACATCTTCCGTAATGAGGGTTGTCGTTTCTATATCATTGGCACCATCTTCTTCTGCCTTATTTTAAGCCTTAATCTCTGGGGTAGTGACACTTACGCCACCATTGGCGAGGCACTGCGTAAGGGCATTTTTCAAGGTGTGTCGATTGTGACAAGTACGGGATTTGCCACTGCCGATACAAATCTTTGGACACCCTTGTGTATCTGTATTCTGATTTATCTCTCCGTTCAAGGTGGTATGGCGGGCTCTACGGCGGGTGGTTTGAAGAGCGACCGAATACTGATGGCCGGCAAGGTCTTGAAGGCGCAACTCAAACAGCAACAGCACCCCGGAGCGGTCATTCGAATCAAGAATAATGGCGTTGTGCAGGATGCAAGCGTGGTCAATTTTGCAATTATCTATATTGTTATCTATGTGCTCTTTATCCTTGGTGGCACACTCATCAACACCGCCTGCGGATTGGATACAATGACAAGTTTTACCGCCTCTGTATCGTCGATGGGCAATGTCGGCCCCGGATTTGGTGAGGTTGGCTCGCTTGACAACTTCTCGGCTATGCCCATTATTGTGAAAGTTGTCAGCACGTTACAGATGTTGCTTGGACGTTTGGAAATCTTCGGTTTGTTACACTTCTTCTCAATGCGATGGTGGGTTTAAGAAAACTATATATCACTCTTGCTATCAGCCTGTTGTCGTTGCCGAGCGTGGCACAAGGCAACCTCGGTGGATTTGCCGAAAGGCAGATGCGCCAGCTCTCCCTGCGTGCCGAGAGGGCGCAGCTAAACTTGGATATTGCACGCGCTGAGTATGCAACCTCTCCCAACGACTCACTCGCAATGGTCATCCACGAATTGGAGAAACAGAGGGAGGCCATAGAAAATGCCATTGCAAGGATTGCAGCAGTGCAAAAAGAGGAACAAATTGAGGAGCCTTCGGAACCCATCCAAGAGCCAGCTGTGCAACCTACGCCTGAGGTTGTAGTGGCTGAGAATGTTGAACAAGAGGAGCCCAATGCTATTGAGGAAAATGAAGATTCTGCCGAGTCGGAAACCATTGTTCAAGAACTCATTATAAGCGACAACTTGAAGGCTTTGTTTAATACGACGCGCCGCCGATATGCCCTCACTCAGAGTGAGATTGACACGCTTGTCGGCAGGTATGCAACAACCTACAACGCTATCGAAAAAGCACTCGCCGACTACGACAACGCAACCTCTCTCCAAAAGCTCGAAGGTCATTATGGCGACTACCTCAAAGCTGTGGAGGACGCAGATAGGATTGCCAATGAGATTGCCGACCGTAGCGATAGGCTCTTCACCAGCAAGATGGGTGCCTATTTCGGCTTTGCCGACTCGCTCGGCATAGATACCCTACGCGCCCATCATACTCGCAGGTCGGAGGATATGGAGATGACTATGGGCGAGAAGCTCGTGGGTAAATGTAGCGATTTGGATCTTGCGATGTATCCACATCGTCTGCGCGAAACGATGTTTTTGGAGGCGGAATTGGCGCAGTACTTGGAGCCTGAGATTGCTGATTCTCTGCTTCTTATGGCAAAAAACTACGACTGCACATACACTCTGTTTGCTCCCATCGGCACGCCCAAACGCGCCCAGAGTAAGTTCCACGCAATCACCATCAAGAAAAAGAGCAAAGAGAAGGCTGTTTCGTCACTTCCCACACTCACAATTCCCGCCGAGGGTGAGCTCTACTCCATTACGGTGGCCAACTACGCAAGTCTTCCTCCCTCGACCAAAGTGTTCCGAGGTGCCACCCCACTCTACCGCGAGCAGAGAGAGGACGGGCGCACCTACATCTATTTGGGTATGTACCCCACAGCCCGCAGTGCAGAGGAGGATATTGCACTTCTACGCAAGGCGGGATTCAAACAGCCCACACTCGTAATGTGGAGAGACGGCATACGACGCGACGATTGGGTGGAGCGCAACACCTCCACAGCCCCCAAAACCGCAATGTATCGAGTTGAGATAGCCGGCATTGAGGGTGCTATGCCTGAGAGCGTTATGGCCATAATCAAAGAGAAGGCACCCCGCAAAGAGATCTCTAAATACACCTCCTCCGAGGGTGTGGTAATCTACACGCTCGGTATCTTCACCAAGCAAAGTGAGGCTCAGGCAATCGCCACTGCCATCACAAAGGCCTCACCCTCTCTCACCGCCACCTTTACACAAGTTGGTAAGAAATAGCCATACGGCAGAAGATATAAAAAGGGCGCGTAGGTTTCGACCTACGCGCCCAAATTTTACACCTCTATGGGAACTACAAAATCTCCTCCGTAGCCTCCAATAAGCCCTCATACATTGTGGGATGAGAGTGAACGGTGGAGGCTATTTGACGAGCGGTAATACCCAACTGTTTGGCCATAGTAGGCTCGCCAAGCATCTCAGTAACGCTTGCGCCAATAATGTGAGCACCAAGCAGCCTCTCCGTTTGTGCATCGTAGATGAGCTTCACAAAGCCATCCCTATCGCCACCAGCCGTAGCCTTACCCGAGGCCATAAATTGGTACTTGCCGACCTTTATTTCGTAGCCCTGCTCCAAGGCCTGTTTCTCGGTGAGGCCCACCATAGCCACCTCGGGAGTGGTATAGACGCACGAGGGAATTGTAGTGTAGTCGATAGCGTGGGGCTCCTCGCCACAAATTGCCTCCACACACACCGTGGCCTCGGCCGAAGCAACGTGGGCAAGTGCGGGGGTGGCAACAATATCGCCAATGGCATAGATACCCTCCACCGAGGTGCGGAACATCTCATCCACAACCACCTTATCGCGCTCAACCTTCACGCCAAGCTCCTCCAATCCAAGGTTTTCGATGTTGGACTTCACGCCCACAGCCGAGAGTACCACATCGGCACGAAGAGTCTCTGCACCCTTCTTGCCCTCCACATCGACCTCGCAGCCATCCTCCAACACGCGCACAGCCTTCACAGCCGTACCCGTAAGAACGGTTGCTTTCATCTTGCGGAACGAGCGTTCCAAAGTGCGGCTCACCTCCTCGTCGGCAAGTGGCAACATCTGTGGCAGGTACTCCACAACGGTAACCCTCACACCCAAAGCTGCATAAACCCACGCAAACTCGCAGCCAATTGCTCCCGAGCCCACAATAATCATACTCTCGGGCAGCTCCGAAAGGGTCAAAGCCTCACGCGAGGATAGAATCCTTCGGCCATCCACGGGCATAATAGGAATTTCGCGTGGGCGCGAGCCCGTTGCGAGGATAATGTGGTCGGCCTCGTGGGTTTCGGTGGTACCATCATCTTTGGTCACCTCCACAACGCCCCTCTGGGCAATCTTGCCGTGTCCAACAATCATATCAATACCCAACTTCTTGAACATAAAGGCAATACCCTTGTTCATCTGTTCGGCAACACCGCGACTGCGGGCCACAATTTTATCGAGCGAGGGTTTCACCGTGCCCTCGAAATCAATGCCATAGGAGGCTGCCGATTCGAGATAGTGATAGACCTGCGCACTTTTGAGCATCGCCTTGGTGGGGATACAGCCCCAATTGAGGCACACACCACCCAACTCTGCACGCTCCACAACGGCAACTTTCTTGCCCCTCTTTGCGGCCTTAAACGCGGCAACGTGCCCACCGGGACCGCTACCTATGATAATAATGTCGTATTTCATTCGTATAGGTTGTTTTAGGTTATTTCTCGGTTATTCACTCTACTCAACCACCATCAACACAGGGTTGTCCTCGGCAATAGCACGCAAGAATTTCTCGCTATAACCGGGCTGGTCGGGGAAGGCGGGTTGTGCAGGGCTGTGTCCATTGGTAAGGAAGTTACCCTCGGCATCCTGCTTTTTGATATTACCGTCAATATACTTAACCATCAGATAATCATCCAGATTGCTCCATTTCTCCCACAAGGTCTGTGCGGTAGCCACCGAGTAGGCAGTCACAGCCTCCTTCATTACACTCTCCTTGCCCAATGCGCTAAACTCGGCATCTTTCTGAGCCACCTCGGCAAGTTTGGCCTCTTCCCATTCGTCAATTACTTTCCTAACTTCGCCACCGATGTAGTCGTAGCGCAGGTAGGCAAACTGTGCGATGCGGTTGGTCATCCAGAACATCGACCTATCGGAATAGGTAAGGATGTTGGCAGTCTGTTCGCTCAAACACTCGGGCACCTCGGTAGAGCCACAATAGATGGGCGTAAGGGGCGAGGTTGCAGCATCGTCGGTACCAAACCAGATAACACCACCCACGGGGTCGGGAAGCTGTGGACGAGCCTGTGCCACAAACCAGAAGCCCGTCTGTTGGGTAGCAATAGCACGCTCCTGAACATACTCCTTGCCATCCACCTCGAAGCCCATAGGCCTCCAACGGTAGGGCACCTTGCTACCTCCGGCACCAATATCGGTGGTCATATCCATCACGGTACCCTCGTAGTGATCCCTCATCATATCGAAGACATCCTTGGGCGAGAGTTTCCTATTGGGCTTCACCCAAAGGGGCATACGGTTTGCGGGATTGTGGCCCAGCGCGTAGTCCTCGTAGGCCTCCATACCATCGGCAAAGCGGCGGAAGAAACTCCACACCCTCGCCTCGCAGCCACGCATTGCGCTGAAATCCAGAGGCGCATAGGTGTCGCTGAAACTAAACTCCTCGTCGGTACCCTCATAGAAACCCATCTCGCGAGCAAACGAGATCACATCGGGAGCATAGAGGCAGTTCTCGGGATCATCTTTGGGGAAGGTGGTGATGCGTGCGTGGTTGGCGTGGGCCGAAATGTAGCCATCGGGAATGCGGCGTGCAACCCACACGATACCTTTGTTGTTGGGGCCCTTACCAATGAGCTCCATAATCCACACCTCCTCTTTGTCGGCAATCGAGAAGCTCTCACCACTCGATGCATAGCCGTGAGTATTAGCAAGTTCCACAATGCACTCAATAGCCTCGCGTGCGGTCTTTGCCCTTTGGAGAGTGATGTAGATGAGCGAGCCGTAGTCGATACCACCTGCGGGATCCTCCAACTCTGGGCGGCCACCGTATGTGGTTTCGCCAATGATGAGTTGGTGCTCGTTCATATTGCCGATTGTGGAATATGTCTTGCGTACCTGAGGAATCTCACCGAGGTAGCGACTCGTGTCCCACTCATAGACTTTCAGCAGCTCTCCCCTGCCCCATTTAGCTGCGGGGGTGTGGTAGAGTGCGCCATAGAGTTGGTGTGAGTCGGCGGCATAGGAGACCATATTGGAGCCATCGGAGGAGGCTCCACGAGTTACGATAAGGTTGGTGCAGGCGAGTGCGCTACCCCAAGCCAAAAGCGACAAAAGTGCGGTTAGTAAGGCTTTTTTGTTCATTGTTGTATGGTTTAATTAAATTAGTTTTCTGCTCGAAGAAACAAATATAAAAAATAATCCCTAAATTTGCCAAACAAACCAAGCACAAAATGTCCATAAAGAGCCAAATAAACGAATTGCAAGCCACCCTACCTTCGGGAGTAACCCTCGTTGCGGTGTCGAAATTCCACCCCATAGAGGCACTCCAAGAGGCCTACGATGCGGGGCAACGAATCTTTGGCGAGAGTCGCCCACAGGAGATGTGTGCCAAGCAACCACAGCTGCCCGCCGATGTGGAGTGGCATATGATTGGCCACCTTCAAACCAACAAAGTGAAGTATATCGCCCCCTTTGTGTCGCTCATCCATTCGGTTGATTCCGAAAGACTTATGGCGGAGATTGACCGCCAAGCAGCAAAGTGTGGGCGTGTTATTGACATATTGTTTGAAGTGCACCTTGCCGAGGATGAGAGTAAGAGCGGCTGGAATGAGGGCGAATTGAGGGAGTGGCTCACCTCGGGCTCTTTGAGCGAGTTTGGGAACGTGAGGGTTAGGGGCCTGATGACCATTGGCACCCTGACGGATGATATTGAGCTCAACAAGCGCGAGTTCTGCGCCCTGAAATCACTCTTCGAGGAGCTGCGCCCCCACTTTGGCGCGGAGTTCGACACCCTCTCTATGGGTATGACCGGTGACTACCGCGAGGCCATTGAGTGTGGCAGTACGATGGTGCGCATCGGCTCCAAAATCTTCGGCGAAAGAAATTATTAGCCATTGATTACAAATAGCTGAAATTTTCCATTCTCAATTTTAATAGGTATTTTTGCGATACAAATTCTTAATCGAACTACAAAGCAGTGGCTACAAAACGATACAATAACAATAGCAGAGGTGCGCACAAGGGCGCTCCACGCACAAACGACAACCCCAACTATGTACGCCCCAAAAAGGCTCTCGGTCAGCACTTCCTGACCGATATGGGTGTAGCTCGCAGGATTGCCGAGGCGATGAGCGAGGGTGGCGATGTGTTGGAGGTGGGCTGTGGCACGGGTGTGCTCACGCAGTTTCTCCTTTCGCGTGGCGACATCCGCACTTGGGGCGCAGAGGTCGATGGCGAGAGTGTGGAATATCTCCACCGCCACTACCCCGATTTCACCCCACGCCTTATTTTTGGCGACTTTTTGAATCTTCCTCTCGACGAGATGTTCCCCGAGGGGTTGAAGGTCATCGGCAACTTCCCCTATAACATCTCCTCGCAGATTTTCTTCAAGGTGCTGGACTATAAGGAGTTGATTCCCGAGGTTGTGGGTATGGTGCAGCGTGAGGTTGCGCTCCGCATTGCATCCCCTGCGGGCAACCGCGACTATGGCATTTTGAGTGTGCTGATGCAGGCGTGGTACGACATCGAGTACCTCTTCACGGTGCACGAGAACGTATTTAACCCTCCCCCAAAGGTGAAGAGTGCGGTTGTGAGGATGAAGCGCAATGGCGTAAAGGAGCTCGGGTGCGACGAGGGGCTCTTTGTTAAGGTCGTGAAGGCGGCATTCAGCCAGCGTCGCAAGATGCTCAAAACACCCCTCAAAGCGGTCTTTGGCGACTTTGGTGGCGCAGAGCACGAGTTCTTCTCGCTCCGTGCCGAGGCTCTTTCGGTGCAGGACTACATCGCACTAACCAATTGGGTGGCGGAGCACTGCTAAAATACGAGGCGGTTATAAAATTTGTTCGCGGGTATCTTTTCGATACCCGCGAACTTTTTTTGTCGGATAGGGAATTTTTGCGTTGGTTGTGGGCAGGTGGGCAACTTTGGCCCGAAAGTTGCAATGAGTCCCACGATATGCAAAACACTCATTTTAACCAAACAACAAAAACTATGAAAGAAAAACGTACAAAGGTGATAGTTTCAATTCTCACCACTCTATTCATCTGCTCCGTACTCTGGATTACCGCTTGTGGCAGGAGTGGAAATTGGAACGAGCAACAACGCCGTGAGGCTCGCGAGATGCTCCGCGAGTGGCGCGAAATTGTCTATCTTGGCGACCTTACGGAGGAGGAGTTTGCGCTCTTTGCGGGCAACGTCACCGACCTTTTGGAGTACCGCTACCCCTCGTTTGTGGAGTTTGTGGAGATGCCCGCCAGGGGCGACAGTGTGGAGATGGTGGTGGTTACGGCTATCGTCACCGACATCAAGGCCTCGCCCGACCGCCTGCGCCATATATTTGGCTATAAGGAGCTTGTAGATGCCAACATCCTCCCCGAGAATATGACCACACGCGACCAAAAGGAGTTCTATCGCTGTTTTGCCGAGCAGGTAAATATGGTCTATGGCTCTATGCAACAATTCGTGTGGGACGCGCTCTACTCGCGCCTTGATGATGAGATAATTGTGCAGATAATGCGCCACTGCGCCGCCCCATTTTGGGATATCAAAATGGACAAGGAGAATATCGAATAAAAAAATAGCGGCCGAAAAGGTCGCTATTTTTTTGCCATATAGAGAAGGTCGAAGCACCTCTCGTGAACGGGAACAACAGCGTAGTCATCCATCGTGATACCCGTAGCGAGGGTGGTATTTTCGCGTAGCAACTTCTTGCGGTTGAGCCTATTGAGCAGGTCGTAGGGCACTTGGAGCAGCCACCTCGGCAGGCGGTGTTGAAGGTCGAGAATATCGAGACGAGCAATCCGCTCCACACCCTCGCGATTCTTCTCATAGTAGCTCCACACCTTCTCGTTTCCCTCTACGCCCATTGGCTCCACACTCTCAAAAACACCGCCAAGCAGTGCCAAAAACTCCTCGGCCGAGTACTCCCTGACGTGCCAGGGGTTGCGAGTGAGCGACATCGGGCGGTTGGGGGTGGATACGATAAACACGCCCCCTTTTTTGAGCACCCTATGAACCTCGCGCACAAACTCCTCGTCGCGCTTGATGTGCTCAATCACCTGAAACGAAATCACACAATCGACGCTCCCATCGGCAATACCCGCGAGTGGGGGCACAGTCATCTCCCTAAACTCCACATTATCGTGGGCCTCAATGAGTTCCATCGCGGGAGTGTGTTTATCGACAGTCACAAAATGTTCCGCCGCAGGGGCCACAACCTCCACGCCATAGCCACTGCCCGTACCTATCTCCAAGACACGCCCCGACACTCTCTCGGAGGCATAGACATAGGCCAGCAGGGAGCGTTGAAAGACGTAGTTGTCGGAGGCATCGCGCTGCGACACGCGCTCGGCAGTTTGTGGCGTTTTCATACTCTACTTAACGAGGGTTATAGTACTATCGGTCAGCGCAATGCGACGCTCCTTATAGAGTGCGCCCACGGCACGTTTGAAGCTCTTTTTGCTCAATCCCGTAATCTCGGCAATCTCCTCGGGTGAGGATTTGTCGCCCAGCGCAAGGGTACCCTTGTTTTTCTCAATCACAGCAAGGAGTTTGGCGGTGGCATCCTCGCGCAACTCGCGTCCCTCTTGTTGAAGCATCACGTCAATGCGCCCCTCGTCACTGATGCGATGAACATAGGCAGTCAGTTTATCGCCCACCTTTACGGGGCTGAAAATCTGGTCGTTATAAATCATTCCCCAATGGCGATTGTTGATGACCACACGGTAGCCCATCTCCATCTTGCGAGCCACCAAAATATCCACCTGCTCGCGCTGGCGTACCGTAATCTCCGCATTGGAAACATACTTATTGACCTTTGTGGTAGCCACCACCCTACCCGTCAGGTTGTCGCGGTAGAGATAGACCAGATAGCGACCACCCATCTGCACCTCGTAGGGGACATTTCGATTGGGCATAAAGAGGTCTTTGGCAGTGATACCCCACGCAAGGAACACTCCGTGGGCATTCCTATCGACAGCCTCCAACACCGCAACCTCTCCCACCGTAGCGTAGGGCTTCTCGCGGGTGGCAATCAGTCGGTTCTCCGAGTCGTGATAGACAAACACCTCCACAACATCGCCCGCGTGGTCCGAGAGCGAAACGTAGCGGTTGGGGAGCAAAACCTCATTGCCCTCCTCGTCGGTAAGGTATATTCCGGGGTCGGCAATGCGACTGATGCGTAGCGACTGATATTCTCCTGCGTTGAGCATAATTGTGCTTGGTTTTTGTTGTAAATTTCCGCAAAAATAGGGCTTTGTCGCGAGAAATCGTTATTTTTGCAGAAAATAAAATCAAAAAACAATGAAAGTTGCACTCCTCCAACCAAAGACCATAGACCTCTCTCCCGAGCAAAACAGACTCTCCATCGAGCGTCTAATGGAGGGTGTGGAGTGCGACCTGGTACTCCTGCCCGAAATGTTCTCCACGGGCTATAAGATTGACGCCGAGAGCATTGCCGAGCCTACTGAGGGCCCAACGCTCGCTTGGATGAAGGCTCTTGCCCAAAGACACAATTGTGCAGTAGTGGGCACAGTGGCTGTGGAGCAGAGGGGTAAATTCTTCAACCGCCTCTACTTCTGTCTGCCAAGTGGCGAGGAGTATCACTACGACAAACACCACCTCTTCACCTTTGCGGGTGAGGAGCGCACCTTCTCGGCCGGCAAGGAGCGAATCATTGTTGAGTGGCGCGGAGTGCGGATACTCCCCCTGGTCTGCTACGACCTGCGATTCCCCGTGTGGAGCTATCTCCCCGGCAAGGTCGATTTGATACTCTACTCGGCATCGTGGGCAGCAAGTCGCATCGGTGCGTGGGATACACTCCTACCCGCTCGTGCTGTGGAGAATCAGGCGTGGGTTGTGGGTGTCAATCGCGTGGGCGAAGATAGCGACCACACCCCCTATAATGGCCACTCGGCAGCCTACGACCACTTAGGGCGCAAGATGGCCGACTGTGGCGAGGAGGAGTGTGTGAGGGTTGTGGAGATTGAGCCCGAGAAGATTGCCACTTTCAGGGAGCGATTTAGGGCGTGGCAGGATGCCGATAACTTTGTGATAAAATGAGCGAAAACGACAAAATAGTAATTACAGGAGCGAGGGTTCATAACCTCAAAGATATATCTCTCGAAATTCCTCGTGACAGCCTCGTGGTTGTTACGGGCCTGTCGGGTAGTGGCAAATCCTCACTCGCCTTCGACACCATCTACGCCGAGGGCCAAAGGCGATATATGGAGACTCTCTCCGCCTACGCGCGCCAATTTGTGGGTACAATGGAACGCCCCGATGTGGATAAGATTGAGGGATTGAGCCCCGTGGTAGCCATTGAGCAAAAAACCACCAATAAAAATCCACGCTCAACGGTTGGCACCGTAACGGAGATTAACGACTTTCTGCGTCTTCTGTATGCGCGTGCTTCGCGTGCCTACTCCCCCAATACGGGCGAGGAGATGGTGCACTACACCGACGACCAGATAATCGCTCTTATTGAGGAGTACTTTGCGGGGCACAAAATCGCCCTTCTGGCACCCGTTGTCAAGGGGCGCAAGGGCCACTACCGCGAACTCTTCGAGGGATTCATAAGGCGTGGCTATCTCCACGCACGCATTGATGGCGAGGTTGTGGAGATGACGGCGGGTATGAAGCTTGACCGCTACAAAACCCACACCATTGAGCTCGTAATTGACCGTATGATTGTCGGTGAGAGCGGACACGAAAGGCTCACAAAGAGCCTCAAAGAGAGTATGCGTCAGGGCAAGGGCACAATCCTCGTCTATGACTACACCTCCGACACGGCTCGCTATTTCTCGCGCCACCTGATGTGCCCCACCACGGGTGTTTCATTCGATGAGCCGGCTCCCCATACATTCTCATTCAACTCCCCTCAGGGCGCTTGTCCCCACTGCGGAGGTTTGGGAGAAGAGGCTGTTTTCGACAGAGAAAAACTCTTTCCCGACGGCAGATTGAGCATAGCCGAAGGTGCCATTGCTCCCCTCTATAAGCTGCGCTCCAAGTGGTTCTTGACCGTAATGGCAGCTCTCGGTCATCGTTACGATTTCACCATTGACGACCCCGTCAGCACCCTCTCCGAGGAGGCTCTCTCGGCAATTATCAATGGCGATGCCGACCCCGTAGCTGTTGCAGGGCTCTATGGCAATGGCGGGGTGCAGATGATTGCTTGGCAGGGAATCACACAATATATCGAAAGCAACACCGAAGAGAGTGTGCGTGGTACGGGTGCAAAATGGCTCGGTCAATTCATTGAACACAAGCCTTGTAGCGTCTGTGGCGGTTCGAGGCTCAAACCCGAGGCTCTCTACTTCCGCATCGGAGGCAAGAATATTGCCGAAGTGTCGGATATGAGCATCGAGGAGCTCCGAGAGTGGATTGCCGCAGTCCCCAATGAGATGACCACCAAAGAGAAGGCCATTGCCCGCGAGATTCTCAAAGAGATTGGCGATAGGCTCGGATTTCTGTGTGACGTAGGTTTGGGATACCTTTCGCTCTCTCGCCCTTCGCGTAGTCTGTCGGGTGGTGAGAGCCAACGCATTAGGCTCGCCACACAGGTAGGCTCCAAGCTCGTCAATGTGCTCTACATCCTCGATGAGCCCAGCATCGGACTCCACCAAAGGGATAACCGTCGCCTTATAGATTCGCTCAAAAATTTGCGCAACGAGGGCAACTCGGTGATTGTTGTGGAGCACGACGAGGAGATGATGCGCTCGGCCGATTGGATTGTCGATATGGGCCCCCTGGCAGGTCGTAAAGGCGGTGAGATTGTGGCACAAGGAAGGTTTGAGGATATTCTCAAAAGTTCTTCTCTGACAGCCGATTATCTCTCTGGCAGACGCACAATTGCTACACCCGAGGTGCGCAGAGTCGGCAACGGCAAGAGCATCCGCATTGTGGGCGCAAAGGGCAATAATCTGAAAAATGTAACGGTGGATATTCCCCTCGGAATGATGGTGTGCGTTACGGGCGTGAGTGGCAGTGGTAAGTCGTCGCTCATCAACGAAACCCTCCACCCCTATTTGAGCCGCACGCTCTACCGTTCATTTGACCAACCCCTCCCCTTTGACAGCATTGAGGGAGTGGAGAATATCGACAAACTTGTGGTTGTGGATCAGAGCCCCATCGGACGCACCCCGAGGAGCAACCCTGCGACCTACACCAACGTCTTTGCCGACATCCGAAAACTCTTCGAGAAAACCCCCGACGCACAAGTTAGGGGCTATGGTGCGGGGCGATTTTCGTTCAATGTGAAGGGTGGCCGATGCGAGGAGTGCAAGGGCGCGGGCGTGCAGACCATAGAGATGAACTTCCTACCCGACGTTTATGTCACTTGCAAGGCGTGTGGCGGTCACCGCTACAACCGCGAGACGCTGGAAGTAAAATACAAGGGTAAGAATATCGACCAGGTGCTCTCTATGACCATCAATCAGGCGGTGGAGTTCTTCGAGAGCATACCGAAGATTTACACCAAACTGCGTGCTGTTCAGGAGGTGGGCCTCGGCTACCTCAAACTCGGTCAGAGCTGCACCACCCTTTCGGGCGGTGAGAGCCAGAGGATTAAACTCGCAGCCGAATTGGCCGGAAGGGATACGGGACACGCACTCTACATCTTCGATGAGCCCACTACGGGCCTACATTTTGAGGATATAAACCAACTGTTGGCGGTCTTTGGCAAGTTGGTCGACAGGGGTAACAGTGTGGTGATTATCGAACACAATCTCGATGTTATCAAGTGTGCCGATTGGGTGATTGATATGGGCCCAGAGGGTGGCAAGGCTGGTGGCGAGGTTATCGCCGAGGGCACTCCCGAGCAGGTTGCCCGCATCCCCGAGAGCCACACGGGTAAGTTCTTGGCCGAGATTCTTGGTTAAAGGGTTTAGGGCTCCTATTCCGACGCAACGACCTCCGCGCGGTCGATATACAACACACCGTCGAGGTGGTCTAATTCGTGCTGAAATATTACTGCTGTAAAGCCCTCTATTTGCTCCCTTACGGGGGCAAACGATGTAGCGTGATTATAGGCAATCTCTATTGATTGTGAGCGACTTACATCGCCACGCAGAGCAGGTACCGAAAGGCACCCCTCACTACCCAATGCCCACTTCTCGCCATAGGATATAATCCGAGGATTGACATAGACCTCAAAGGGCGTTCCCGCCTTATCGAAGCGTTGCACGACCACTACCCTACGCAGAATACCAACCTGAGGAGCGGCGATACCGACACCTGCATTTTGGGGGTCATTGACACTCTCTATCATCGAGGCCACCAATCTACCAAACTCGGGAGCCAAAACATCCTCGCGAGTGAGCGGAGCCGAAGGGGTGCGCAAAAGGAGCGAATCCGAAGGGGTATCAATGGTTGTCACCCTCATTCGGGAGTAGTTGGAGGCGTTTATCAAAGCACTCTCCTCTTGACTCCAAGTCGCTCTATTGCAAGCAGTAATAGCAAACAACAAAACCGAAAATGCAAGTATCTTCTTCATTGAAATTGTCTATTTTTGGGGGATTACTTTGGACAAAAGTACTCAAAGATTTCGAAAAGTACTATCTTTGTGGCGGAGAAAATAGTTTTTTAGGAGATGAAACGACTTGTGATTTTTGACCTCGATGGCACCCTCATAAACTCCATTGGCGACCTCTGCGTGTCGGTCAATCAGGCACTCGAAAAGTGCGGATTTGCCACCCACCCCGAGGATGCCTACCGCTTTATGGTGGGCGATGGTGTAATGAAACTCTTTGAGAGAGCTCTTCCCGAGGGGGCCCGCACGGAGGAGAATATTCTGCGTATCAGAGATTTATTCATTCCCTTCTACGAGATACACAATGCCGACCTCAGCCACCCCTATGAAGGTATTCCCGAACTGCTCGAAGAACTCCAAAAAAGAGGTGTAAAGATGGCCGTTGCCTCTAACAAATACCACTCGGCAACCCTCAAACTTATTGCCCATTTCTTCCCAAACATCCACTTCGAGTTGGTGCTCGGCAACCGCGAGGGAGTGCCCCGCAAACCCAACCCACAAATCGTGGAGGAGATTTTGGAATATACCAAAGTTGGCAAAAATGAGGTGCTCTATGTGGGCGACACAAATGTGGATATGCAGACAGCAAAGAGTGCCGAAGTAGATTGCCTCGGCGTGTCGTGGGGATTTCGACCAAAGGTTGAACTTACAGCACACAACCCTTTGGCAATCATTGATAATCCAAGCCAACTAATTGACTATATTTAATCACCGCTTGATATAGAATTTCACAACGCCACCTTCCACTACGGGGTGGCGTTTATTTTTGCGGGAAAAGATAAATTTCCCCTTTGGGGAATAATTTTCAACTCTCAATTCTCAATTCTCAATTCTTTTCATATCTTTGTAGATTGAAACGAAAGCGAATTATATTAGAAATATAAAAACATAAAAAACAATGACACAAGAAGAACTTTTCAAGAAACTGATTGCACACTGCAAAGAGTATGGTTTTATCTTCCCTTCGAGCGAGATTTATGACGGTCTGAGCGCCGTATATGACTATGGTCAGCTCGGCGTGGAGCTCAAAAACAACATCAAGACCTATTGGTGGGATTCGATGACCAAGTTGCACGACAATATCGTGGGTATCGACGCAGCAATTTTTATGCACCCCAGAGTGTGGGAGGCAAGTGGTCACGTTGGTGCCTTCAATGACCCTCTGATTGACAACAAAGATTCCAAGAAACGCTACCGTGCCGATGTCCTGATTGAGGATTGGATTGCAAAGCAGGACGAGAAGATTGAGAAGGAGTGCGCAAAGGCTGCAAAACGCTTTGGCGAGAGTTTCAATAAAGAGATGTTCCTCCAAACCAACGCTCGCGTATTGGAGATTAAGGCTCGCAGGGATGAGATAAATCAGCGTATGGCCGACGCGCTCAACGCCAATGATTTGGCCGAGGTGCGCCAGATTATCCTCGATTGCGAGATTGTCTGCCCCATCTCGGGCTCGCGCAACTGGACCGATGTGCGTCAGTTCAACCTTATGTTCTCCACCCAGATGGGCTCGGTTGCTGAGGGTGCCAACACCGTATATCTCCGCCCCGAGACCGCACAGGGTATCTTTGTGAACTTCCTCAATGTGCAGAAGACCGGCAGGATGAAGATTCCTTTTGGTATTGCACAGATTGGTAAGGCTTTCCGTAACGAGATTGTGGCTCGCCAGTTCATCTTCCGTATGAGGGAGTTCGAGCAGATGGAGATGCAGTTCTTTGTACGCCCCGGTGAGGAGATGATGTGGTGGAACAAGTGGAAAGAGACTCGTATGAGCTGGCACCGTGCGCTCGGCTTTGGCGATGACAACTACCGCTTCCACGACCACGAGAAGCTCGCACACTACGCAAATGCCGCTACCGATGTGGAGTTCAACTTCCCCTTCGGCTTCAAAGAGGTGGAGGGTATCCACTCGCGTACCGACTACGACTTGGGCCGCCACCAGCAGTATTCGGGTAAGAAGATTCAGTACTTCGACCCCGAGACAGGCGAAAGCTATGTTCCCTATGTTGTGGAGACCTCTATTGGTGTGGATCGTATGGTTTTGCAGGTGCTCTCGGCTGCATACAAGGAGGAGGCCCTCGAAAATGGCGAGACTCGTACCGTGCTTTCGATTCCTGCTCCCCTCGCCCCCGTTAAGGTGGCAGTTCTGCCCCTTGTGAAGAAGGATGGCTTGCAGGAAATTGCTATGGACCTCGTTCATAAGCTCAAATTCAGCCACAATGTGCAGTACGACGAGAAGGATTCTATTGGCAAACGCTACCGTCGTCAGGATGCTATCGGTACCCCCTTCTGCGTGACCGTCGATCACCAGACCAAGGAGGACAACACCGTAACCATCCGCGAGAGGGATACTATGAAACAGTATCGCGTTGGTATCGACGAGTTGGAGGCAATTGTTGCCGACAAGGTGGGTATGCGTCGCCTCTTCGAGAAATTGGTGTAAGTTGCACGAAGCCAGAAACTATAAACGGATATGAAAATCGCAATTTTCCCAGGGTCGTTTGACCCCTTTACTTCGGGCCATCAAGCATTGGTGGCAGAGGGCTTAAAGATTTTCGACAGGCTCATTATTGCCATTGGCGAGAATCAGGATAAGAGGGGGTTGCTGACGGTCGAAAACCGCAAAAGGCTCATCGAAGACCTCTATGCCGATGAGCCCCGAGTGGAGGTTGTTAGCTACCACGGCCTAACGGGTGAGTATTGTCGCGACAGAGAGTTGAAGTTTGTGTTGCGTGGTATGCGCAATACCGTGGATTTCGACTATGAGCGCAATATGATGCAAATCAACCAGAGGCTCTACCCCGAGATTACGACCGTACTGCTCTTTACCCCTCCGGAGTATGTGGCAGTGTCGAGTAGCGTGATTAGGGAGATTTTGAGTTTCGATGGCGATGTCGAGCAGTTTATGCCCGCAGGTATTGATATCAAAAAATACCTTTGAGAGAGAACTTTATTAACCACAACTAAAATACACAAATGATGCAATTTTCGGCTGAAATGATTGCCGCCGGTTTGGGTGGCGAGATTGGTGGTAACAAGGATGTTACCGTTAGCACTTTTGCAAAAATTGAGGAGGGACACGCCGGTGCGCTATCGTTTATGGCGAATCCCAAGTATGAACACTATGTCTACACGACCGACTCTTCGATAGTTATTGTCAATCGCTCGTGGGAGCCCAAAGAGCCCGTTAAGGCTACGCTCATCAAGGTGGATGATGCCTACGGATGCTTTGCCAAACTCTTGGAGATGTATGTGGCCTACAAACCCCAGAAGAGCGGTATCCACCCCACAGCAGTTGTGGCGGAGAGTGCTACGGTTGGTGAGGGCTGCTACATTGGTGCCTATGTCGTGATTGACGAGGGCGCAGTGGTGGGCGACGGTGTGAAGTTGTACCCCCACGTCTATCTTGGCGATGGCGTAAAGGTGGGCGCAAAGAGTACTCTCTATTCGGGCGTAAAGGTCTATGAGGGTTGCAAGATTGGTGAGAGGTGTGTGCTCCACTCGGGCGCAGTGGTAGGCTCCGATGGTTTCGGTTTTGCCCCCAATGCAAAGGGTGAGTACGACAAGATTCCCCAGATTGGCATTGTAACCATTGAGGACGATGTGGAGATTGGTGCCAACACCACCATCGACCGCGCGACTATGGGCTCAACGGTTATTTGCAAGGGTACGAAGATTGATAACCTTGTTCAGATTGGCCACAATGTTGTAATTGGTGCCAATACGGTGATGGCTGGTCAGTCGGCAGTTGCAGGCTCAGCAAAGGTGGGCAAGAACTGTATGATTGGTGGTCAGGCAGGTATTGTGGGACATATCACGGTGGGCGATCGCACGATTGTGGGTTCGAGTAGCGGTGTGAGCTCGTCGGTACCCGAGGGCTCGCAGATTATGGGCTCGTTTGGTATTGACGCTGCACGTTTCCGCAGGGCAAATGCCGTATTCCGCAACCTTCCCGAGCTGCAACGTAATGTAAGGGAGTTGCGCAAAGAGGTCGAAGAACTCAAAAACCGATAGCAGATGGGCTCCGAGCATCGCATAATTATGGGCATAGACCCGGGAACCAACCGTATGGGATATGGTGTGTTGGAGGTGCTCGGAAAGAATAAATTGCGCGCGGTGGTCATTGGCGATATAGAGATGACCAAGATGAAGGACCCCTACGAGAAGCTGCGCTACATCTTCAATCGGGTACTCTCTCTTGTGGATGAGTATCGGCCCGACGAGGTGGCTTTGGAGTCGCCCTTCTTTGGGGAGAATGTGCAGAGTATGCTCAAATTGGGCAGAGCACAGGGAGTGGCTATGGCTGCGGCACTGTGCAGAGGACACAAGGTCTTTGAGTATGCCCCAAGAAGGGTTAAGCAGGCCATTACGGGCAATGGTGGTGCCGCCAAAGAGCAGGTTGCCGCAATGCTCAAAAGTATGCTTGGCGTGGAGTATAATCCCAAGAGGTTGGATGCTACGGACGGCCTTGCAGTGGCCCTTTGCCACTACTTCGAAACCTCCTCCCCTATTCCCCACCAGACGGTGGCCGTGAAGCGCGGAAGAACCAAGAGCTCCTCGTGGGAGAACTTTGTGGCGGGAAATCCCGATAGAGTGGTTGCCGAGCGTAAGGCGACAGTGAAGAAATAATTATTAACCAAAAATAAAAACAATGAGTATGAAAAAGTTTATGTTTATCGTTGCGGCTGCGCTCTTGGCAGTGGGCTGTAACACTTCGAAAACCTATGTAGTTGAGGGACACATTGAGGGTCAAACAGGTGAGGTTGCCATTATGAATATGAATGGTGACGAGGTGCTCGTATCCACAACCACCGAGGATGGCTCGTTCCAATTGAGCATTGAGAGCGAAACCCCCATCCTCGCAGCTTTGGCTTTGGGTGGCAACCCCGTTATGCCTCTCTTTCTTGACGGCACCCCTATTAAAGTTGAGGGCAAGGCCGACAATGCGGAGAGTTTGACCGCAACAGGCACCCCTGCAAACGACGCTTTCGCTGCTTTCAATGAGAAGCAGTGGGAGTTGATGGCTCCCATTATGAACGGCGAGGCACCCGAGGAGAATTTTATGATGGTTATCGCTCAGGTACGCGATCTGATGAATGAGAGCTACTTGGAGAATAGCGACAACCTTTGGGGTGCATACCTCTTCATCAGTGGCAAGTACCACGAAATGGAGGCCGAGCAGATTTTGGCTACCATCGAGTCCTACCCCTCCGAAATCCAGAAAATGGAGGAGATGACTATGGTTAAGGAGTACGCTGAGGGCCTTTTGAAAACCGCCATCGGTCAGCCCTACATCAATATTGCCCTCCCCAATGTTGAAGGTCAGGAGGTGTCGCTCAAAGAGGTTGTAGAGGCCAATAAGGTTGTTCTTCTGGACTTCTGGGCTTCGTGGTGCCGCCCCTGTAT
Source organism: Tidjanibacter sp. (assembly GCA_045657545.1). Classification (GTDB taxonomy): domain Bacteria; phylum Bacteroidota; class Bacteroidia; order Bacteroidales; family Rikenellaceae; genus Tidjanibacter. The sequence goes on along the minus strand of JAZOTH010000025.1, from coordinate 108,372 downwards.
GGGTGAGATGCCCTACCTTTTGGAGGCATACGCAAAATACCACGACAAGGGCTTTGAGATTTATGGCGTAAGCCTTGATGACGACGAGCAAGCGTGGAAAAACACCATCGAAAAGCAGGGTATGAAATGGGTGAATGTCAGCACTTTGGGCGGCTGGCAGACCGAGGCTGCCAAAGAGTATTCGGTAAACTCCATCCCCGCAAACTTCCTCATCAACGCCGAGGGTGAGATCATTGCACGCAACTTGCGTGGCGAGGCTTTGGCTGAGAAGTTGGCAGAGATTTTCGAGTAGTGGCAAAAAAGTAACAACCTAAAACCTTCGAGAATATGAAAAGGTGTTTTTGGCTTGCATTGGTCACACTCGTGCTGACAAGCTGCGGTGCCAACCACATCGTAAAGGGTACTATTGATGGCTACTCGGGAGAGGTCAAACTGATGGCCAATAAGAGCACCGAGTGCTTTGGTAGCACCACCACAGAGGATGGCTCGTTTGAGATTAAGGTTGATACCAAGGCTCCCTTGTTTGCCAATCTTGTGGTTGGCGACAAGAGCCGCCCCCTATTTATCGAGGAGGGCGTGGTGACGGTTGCCGGCTCGTTGGAGGATTGGGGCAATGTGACCATTGGCGGCACTATCGCAAACGACCACCACGAGGTGTATCGTGCAGAGAAAAAGGCTCTTATGGAGGCCTATGTTGCTGCCGAAAACGAGGATGCGCGTGCCGTTGCCGAGAGGGAATATGATGCCCATACGCTCAAATCCTACGAGGAGAACAAAGATAACATCTTCGGCCTCTATCTGCTTGCAACGCAAGTCTATTACGAGATGACTCCCGATGAGATTTTGGCCGCTGTGGATGCACTGCCCAAAAAGTTGCAGAAATCACACACCTCTATTACTCTCCGCAACCACGCAGAGGGTATGAAGAGAGTTGATGTAGGTCAGCAGTTCATCGACCTCACACTGCCCGATGCCGAGGGTAAAATGGTGTCGTTGAGCGAGGTCTTGAAGGAGAATAAATATGTACTCTTGGACTTCTGGGCTTCGTGGTGTGGCCCCTGTATGAGGGAGGTTCCATTCCTTGTGGAGGACTATGCAAAGTACCACGACAAGGGCTTTGAAATTTACGGTGTGAGCCTCGATAGGGCTCGCGAGCCTTGGCTGAAAGCTATTGAGAGCAAGGGACTTGTGTGGATTAACGTGAGCGAGTTCAAGTTCTGGGAAGACGAATCGGCAAAGAGCTACGCTGTGAGGAGTATCCCCTCGAACTTCCTCATCGCTTCGGATGGCACCATCGTTGCACGCAATCTGCGTGGCGAAGAGTTGGGCGCGAAACTCGCAGAGCTTCTCGACTAACTCCCCCACCCTACAAAAACTCAGCGAGTGACAAACCACGGTTTGTCACTCGCTTGATTTATAGAGGTATTTGTGCTACTTCAAACTATCAATCTCACGCTGTAAATTGGCCAGAAAACGTGCGGCGTGGGCTCCATCCATCTGGGTGTGGTGGAATTGGAACGATAGATTCAGGTAGTACCTGAAAAGGTGGCGCGAATAGCGGCCCCAAATGATGAATGGGTTGTTGTAGATACCGCTATACATACCGCCGGCAAACTCTAACTCAGTATCAATCACAGCCGAGGTGCCGATGACCATACACTCCTGCGACAAATCCCTATCGGTGCAACTCTTCGCCACCTCTGCGGTGTATTTCATATAGTCGCGACTGTATTCCTCAAAGTTGCCGCCAAACTCAATATCGCACGAACTCACCTCTCCCGTGTGATTTTTCACCATCGTATTGATAGCAATTTTGTCGAACTGCATCAATTTATCACCCACGGGCAGGAGATAAAACTCCTTCTGGTCAAGAGCTGCCTTGCCGATACAATAGTCCAGAAGCATATTGAATTTCAAGCCTTTGCGCCTACTCATCCTAACAAGGTTTGTCACATCCAACCTTTTGACAAAAACAAGCATCGGATTGGGTGCATTTTTCCAAATCTCATATTGGAAACCTCGTGGGGTATCTTTGGGATCTATCTCTCTCATAGCGGTCAATTTTTTGATAAAGGGCTACGAAGGTAATATTAATTTTGCAAAAAAATCAAAAAAAATGCTAACTTGCGCTCAACTTTTTATAGTTGAGCGCATTTTTTTGCAAAAAATCAAAAAAAATGCTCTACCCCGTGCAACGTTTTGAGGTGCTTGTGCATCTATATAGAAAGACCCCCTAATAAATTAAGAGTATGAATTGCAAACTTATCAGATGGATTCTCGGAATCCTTGGTTTTTCGACCGTGGCTACCTCGTGTGAGGTTATTGATAACATTGGCGGAGGTGGCAACATTGCGATGTATGGTTGCCCCAGTGCCGACTATGTTTTCAATGTGGATATTGTCGATAGTGAGAATGATACACCTATTGAAGGTATCCGCGTGAGTGCCATCGAAAAGATTGAACGCCAATATTGGGATAGCGAAACGGGGATGGCAACCTACGAGACCATAACCGACACCCTCGCCGTAGGCACAACCGATGCAAGTGGCAAGGTGGTGCTTAATGTCAACTCTTTCCCAAGCGACAAACACACCATCGTGGCCGATGACGTGGACGGTGAGACTAATGGTAAGTTTGATTCTGCATCCATCGTACTCACCACCGATAGGGATGACTACAAAGAGCCCGGCAACTCCGGTTGGTATAGTGGCACTGCAACCCACGATGTAACCCTCAAACTCAACAAGAAAGCCGAATAACCTATGAAAAGCAAAATTCTGAAATTCCTAATGGTGGCACTTGGATTTGGAGCCTACACCTCGTGCGATGGGCCCGATATGTACGGCTGTCCAATGCCCGCACCAGAGTATGGTTGCCCCTATGCGGAGTACAATTTCGACGTGGATGTGGTTGATAGTGAGAATGATGCACCGATTGAGGGCATTCGCGTGAGCGTCATCGAGAAATATAGCGAGCAATACACCGACACCCTCGCTGTGGGACTCACACAACCCAATGGCAAGGTGCGTTTGCAAGTTGGAAGAATGCCTACCGACAAACACACTCTCGTGGCCGATGATGTGGATGGCGAGGCAAATGGAGCTTTCGACTCCGCATCGGTTGTTGTAACCACCTCGGAGAGTGACTACGCCAATGGCGATGGCCCATGGTATGAGGGCCAAGCAACCGAGGAAATCACCATAAAACTCAATAAGAAGAACGAGTAGTCTATGAAAAAGCGAATTGCACGATGGTTGATTTGGGCCCTGGGATTTGTGGGTGTCGCAACCCTTGTGGCTTGTGAGCCGGAGCCTTCGGGTATGTACGGCTGTCCCCCTCCCGAACAAGAGGAGGTAGAGTAGAAAAAAAATAGAGAGCAACTCCCGAAAGTTGCTCTCTATTTTTTGCGAGATAGTTGAATACTATTTATGATATTCTGCCAAACGATGTAGGCCGCAGGGGCCACCGAAGAGAGTGGATGTAGATAGCTCTGCGCCAGCAATATAGCAAGCAGTGTATTCTTCTGCCCCACCGACTGACCGCCCGCAACTTTGTCACCGCACCTCTTGCCCCACCACCTACCAATGGCAAATTGGCCAATGCACAGCGCACCCGCCATCGCTGCCATAATAAGTTCCAAGCCAACACTCTCCACAGGTTGGGTAAGGATAAATTTGGTGGTCGAAGAGATGAGAATTGTGAGCGAGCAGAGCCACAAATAGAACGACCACGATTGGTGATTTTGGACATATTCATAGGCCTTTGGCGCCACTCTATCCAATAGTTGAGCCGCCACAAATGGCATAACAACAAGCATCAACAGCCTACGGAAAACGAGCCAAAATGAGGTTAAAAATGGGAGCTCCGTATTGGTGCCGACAAAGGAGAAAACCACAGGTGCTACCACCGCCACCGACAGGTTCGAGAGGAGTGTAAAAGTGGTCATTGTGGTGACATTGGCACCCAACATTCCACCCACTACAACAGAGGCCATAGCAGTGGGTATAAAGACGCAAATCAAGGCTCCCTGACTGATGATTTCATTCACTCCACACCACTTCAACAAAAGGTAGAGCAGAATACTGCCAATAAGCTGAATTGCAATTTGTCCCGCGTGGATTCGTTGGAGTTTCAGTTCGCGCGCTTTAACCCTCGTGAATGTCACAAAAAGCATCGCTGCAATAAGGTAGGGTGAGAGCACATCAAGGCCCGCGATAGGCTTGTGCAACAAAGCACCAACCACCATCGCAACAGGCATCGAATATGTCCTTATTTTAGGATTCATTGCTCTCTTCTATTAGACCATCGCAAAGGTAACAAAAAATGGGTTGAAACCAAAGCAGGCATAGCCTCCGAAAGATACTTTTCGCAGCAGGAGGTAGATTGCGGAGGAAATTTTGTGCCAAACAAGAAGGCGAGTCCGCAGTTTGCTCTTCGCAAATGAGGAACTCGCCTATCGCAGTGCGGTGCAAAATTTACCCGCAAGATGCCTCTTGATTATTTTTGGCGGAAGTATATCTGCATCGGCACCCCACAGAAATCCCAATGCTCACGAATCTTATTCTCCAAGAATCGACGATAGTGATCGCGAATGTATTGGGGCAGATTCACAAAGAACGCAAACGAGGGCGTTACGGTGGGAAGCTGAGTGATATACTTGATTTTAATGTACTTACCCTTGGTCATTGGAGGAGGTGTCTCCTCAATAATAGGCAGCAGATACTCATTCAACTCGCTGGTCGAGATGCGACGCGAGCGGGCCTCGTGCACCTTGATTGCGGTCTGCAACACATCCATAATGCGCTGTTTGTTAATCACCGAAGTGAAGATGATGGGCACATCGTTGAAGGGTGCGAGTTTGGACAACAGAGCCTCCTTCCACTCCTTCATTGTGTTGTTACTCTTCTCAATCAAGTCCCACTTATTGACCACAATTACACAACCTTTTTTGTTGCGAACAATGAGCGAAAAGATATTCATATCCTGCGACTCGATACCCTGACGCGCATCCAACATCAACACGCATACATCGGAGTTTTCGATGGCCCTAATGGAGCGCATAACCGAGTAGAATTCAAGGTCTTCGGTCACTTTACCCTTCTTGCGCAGACCTGCCGTATCGACAAGGTAGAAATCCAAGCCGAACTTATTGTAGCGAGTGTTGATACTGTCGCGAGTGGTACCTGCAATGTTGGTCACAATATTCCTCTCGGTACCAAGAAGTGCGTTGGTGAGCGACGATTTACCCACATTGGGGCGGCCCACAATAGTGATACGGGGGAGTTCCTCCACAACCTCGGGCTTATCCTCGGGCAACATCTCCACAATCTTATCCATCAAATCGCCCGTACCGCTACCACTCATCGAACTGATGCAGTAGGGGTCACCCAGGCCAAGAGCATAGAACTCGTTGGAGCCATATATAAGCTCGTAGTTATCAACCTTATTCACAACCAAGAGAGCGGGCTTTTTGCTACGACGCAACACATCGGCAACCATCTGATCAAGGTCGGTAATACCGGTCGAAACCTCCACCATAAAGAGAATCAGGTCGGCCTCGTCAATTGCAAGGTGTACCTGTTTGCGAATCTCCTCCTCGAAGGCATCATCGCTACCCACCGAGTAACCACCCGTATCAATCAGCGAAAACTCCCTACCGTTCCAATCGGTTTTACCATAGTGGCGGTCGCGAGTAGTGCCTGCCGTAGAATCGACAATTGCCTGACGCATACCCACCAAACGGTTGAAAAATGTACTTTTGCCCACATTGGGGCGACCAACGATTGCGACTAAACTCATAACTCTGCTTCTTTTGATTTCGAGCGCAAAGATAAGGAACTTTAAGAAATTTTCCATCTTTTGCACCATTTTTGAAAATATATACTATATTTGTATCGTAAAGGTCCATATAAATTTAGGTATCACCCTTCAAAATTCTATAACACTATGAAAAAAATCACTCTCACACTCCTTGCTGTGATGTGCACACTACTCTCTGTAAGTGCAAACAATAACATTCTTGGCCTCTTCAACGTGGGTGCCCGAATCGGCATCATCTCTTCGAGCGAGAGTATTCCAATGAATGAGGATCAACTCAAAGAGTCTATCACTGCCGAGGGTACAGGCTGGACAGGCACCGTATTTGCGCGTATTAACCTGCCAAAACTCCCCCTCTACATCCAGCCCGAGTTGCAATACACCAACACCACTATCAAAATTCCCTCGATTAACGACTTGCTACCCGGCGAGAAAGCTCCCGAGCCCGAATCGCACAAATATATCGACCTCCCCATCCTCTTGGGCGCAGAGTTTGGTTTGGGTAGCCTTGCGAGCGTAAGAATCAACGCAGGCCCCGTATTTGCCATCACCTCCGAGAAAGGCTTCGGTGACTTGACCGAGGAGGATTTCATTCACGCCTATCAGGAGCCCAAAGCAACTTGGACAGCAGGTTTGGGTGTGAAGGTTCTCTCCCTGATTGCCGAGATTCGCTACAACGGCAGTTTCAATAGTGGCGAAATCAAGGCCGACAACTTGGCAGACAGCATCAACACCAACCGCACAAGCTGGAATTTGAGCATTGGTGTAATGTTCTAATTGCACCATAAAAATACCTCCAAACGAAAATAACTCAATAAAATAGAGTTGTTTGGAAAAAATTATTATATTTGTGGCACAACCATAGAGTTAAGCACGAAAGATAAATTAAGTTCAACTAATAATACCAAACAAAAGTTATGAAAAAAGTGATTATGATGGTAGCTGTTGCTCTTATGGCAATCACTACCGTTAATGCTCAGAGCCACAGGTGGTTTTGGGTTGGTGCCAAAGCTGGCTTGACCTCTTCGGCAACCGGCATTCAGATGGATGGTGAGAGCATCCAGGGCGTATTTGATGGTGCAATGGGCTACAATGCAGGCCTTATGTTCCGCCTCAATGCACCTCTGGGTATCTTCTCGCTCCACTTGCAGCCCGAGGTTATGTATAACTGGAAGAAAGGTCAGTTCCAGAACAGCGAAAATGGCGTTAAGCAGGACATCACTCTCAATGAGTTCTCCATTCCCGTGATGGCTGGTGCAGGTCTCGACCTCGGCTTGTTCAACGCTCGCGTTCAGGCTGGTCCCGTTGTTAAGTTCAACTCCAATATGGCACTCACCGGTGAGAATGCCAATGTTGCGGGCATCAACTGGAACGACGTATCGTACACTTGGGCAGCCGGTGTAGGTATCGACCTCTTCAACTTCCTTATGGTTGATTTCCGTTATTTGGGTGGCTGGCTTGTTGAGCCCCGTAACATTGCCGAGCTTTTCAACTTCAACAATGTAAATCCTGAGACCAACACTTGGTATGTGTCGCTTGGTATGATGTTCTAAGCGATTGATTTCAAGATAAATGGCAGAGAAGAATATATCTATTGACGGTATTGGGCTTCTCGACTTCTATGGGGTCGCAAATTCTAACTTCAACAGGATTTGCGACCTTTTTCCTAAGCTCAAACTCGTAGCGCGTGGCAATGCCATTAAGGCTATTGGTAGCGATGACGAGATTGCACGTTTGGAGGAGAGGTTGGAGGCTTTGGTGCTGTACTACGACAAGTACGGCCACGTTTCGGTGAGCGTTATTAACCAGATTTTCCAGGGCGGACTGCCCCACGCAGAGAGCGAAGTGGCGGATGCCGATGTGATTGTCTATGGAAATAACGGACTTATCGTCAAGGCGCGTACTAAAAACCAACAACGACTCGTTGAACTATATAAGTCCAACGACTTGCTTATGGCAGTAGGTCCCGCGGGTAGCGGCAAGACCTACACCGCCATTGCACTTGCAGTGGGTGCGCTCAAAAACCGTGAGGTAAAGCGCATCATCCTCACTCGCCCTGCGGTCGAGGCGGGCGAGAGGCTCGGTTTTCTTCCAGGTGACTTGAAGGAGAAATTGGACCCCTACCTGCAACCCTTGTATGACGCGCTGAACGATATGATTCCGCCCGCCAAGTTGCAGAAATTCATTGAGGAGGGAGTGGTGCAGATTGCTCCGCTGGCATATATGAGGGGCCGCACGCTCGACAACGCCTTCGTCATACTCGACGAGGCACAGAACACTACCCTGCCCCAGATTAAGATGTTCCTGACGCGAATGGGCCGCAATGCCAAGTTCATCGTTACGGGCGACCTTACACAGATAGACCTACCCAAGAAGAGCGATTCGGGGTTGGCTCGCACTGTGGAGATGTTGCGAGGAATTGATGGCATCGGTATTGTGGAGTTCGACAATAAGGATATCATTCGCCACTCGCTCGTGAGCCGCATCGTGAGGGCTTTCGAGGGCAAGAGTGCCGATGAGAACGAAACGGAAAATAATTAAACAACTAAACATAAAAACTAAAAACATCGACTATTATGGACAAAAATCTCTCGAAACTCGCTCCCGCAGCGGTTTGGAAAAACTTTGAGGGCCTTACCAAATGCCCCCGCCCTTCGCACAACGAGGAGGCTGCTCGTAAATACATCATCGAGTTCGTCAAAGGCTTAGGCTTGGAGTACTCGGAGGATGAGGCTCACAACATCTTGGTTAAGAAGCCCGCCACTGCCGGTATGGAGAACCGCAAGACCATCGTTCTCCAATCGCACGTCGATATGGTACCCCAGAAGAACTCCGACAAAGAGTTCAACTTCGACACCGACGCCATTGAGGCCTACATTGATGGTGATTGGGTAACTGCCAATGGCACAACTCTTGGTGCTGATAATGGTATTGGTGTAGCTGCTATGATGGCTGTTTTGGAGGCAAAAGATCTCAAACACGGCCCCATCGAGGCACTCTTCACCGCCACCGAGGAGACCGGTATGGATGGTGCCTTTGGTTTGAAGGCTGGTCAGTTGAAGGGTGAGATTCTCTTGAATATGGACTCCGAGACCGAGGGCGAGTTGTATGTTGGTTGCGCAGGTGGTATGGACTTCAACGCCACACTTCGCTACGGTACAGGTCGCATTTTGAAGAGCGATTTCAGCGGTTATAGGCTCGAAATCAAGGGTTTGAAGGGTGGCCACTCGGGTATGGAGATTATCCTCCAAAGGGCCAACTCCAACAAACTTATGTGCCGCTTCTTGAAGACCTTTATGGACAAATTCGGCATTCTGTTGTGCGATATTGATGGTGGCGGTTTGAGGAACGCTATCCCCAGGGAGGCATTCGCAACCGTTGCTGTGCTGAAACAGTATGAGAAGAAGTTCCTTGCAGCCGTTAAACGCTACGAGAAACTCTACCAGAGCGAGTTTAAGGGCATTGAGGATAGCATTTCGTTCAAGGCTGTGCCCGTTAAGTGCCCCTCGAAGTGCATTGATATTTTCGACACTCAGGACTTGATTGACGCAGTTGTAGGTCTGCCCAACGGCATTGTGAAGATGAGCACCACTATGCCCGGTTTGGTACAGACTTCGACCAACCTTGCAAGGGTAGTTTCGGAGAAGGGTAAATTCAACATTCTCTGCCTCTTGCGCTCTTCGGTTCGTAGCGAGAAGGAGGCTTTGGCACAGCAGATGAAGACCGTTTGCGAGATGGCGGGTGCGAGTGTTAAGTTGAGCGGTGCCTACGATGGTTGGAATCCCAACCCCGAGTCGGCAATTCTCCACACTATGCAGGAGGGCTATCAGGCACTCTACGGCAAGAAGCCCGAGATTATGGCCATCCACGCAGGTTTGGAGTGCGGTATCATTGGTGGCGTATATCCCAAGATGGATATGATTTCGTTTGGCCCCACCATTTGCTACCCCCACTCGCCCGACGAGAAGGTGAATATTGCATCGGTTGAGAAGTTCTACAACTACCTCTGCTACACTTTGGAGCACGCTCCTTTGAAGTAGCGTAGTCGTTGAGCCCAACTATAAAGGATTGTGCGCCTCCACACTCTCGGGGGGGCGCACGCCTAATGTAAATAATTGAAGATTTGATGAGTACAAAAAACAATAGATGGCTTGCGATTGTCAATCTGCTTTCGGGCAGTGGCCGTTGTGGGCGCGATTGGGAACATATTGCTCGTATGCTCTATGCCAAGGGTATCGACTTCGACACCGTCTTCACGGGCTACCGCTACCACGCCATTGAGTTGGCCAAGAGGGGCATTGTGGAGGACGGCTACCGCAACCTTATTGCGATTGGTGGCGATGGTACGATTCACGAGGTAGCCAACGGCATACTTATGCAACAGGAGGTTCCTTCGGTTCAGGTTAGGATGGGAGTTATTCCCGTAGGTACGGGCAACGATTGGATTCGCTCGTTTGGTATTCCACGCGACTATCAGGGAGCTATCGACGTAATTGCTGCGGGCAAGGAGTTTGTGCAGGATGTTGCCAAGACTACCTTTGTGGATTACAATGGCAATGAGGCGAGTCGCTACTGCGTCAATGTGAGTGGCTCGGGATTGGATGCCTTTGTCAATCTCCGCGTGTGCAAGATGAAGGACAAGGGCAAAAATGGCAAGATGTCCTATATGACGGGGCTTGCCAAGTCGGTTTTGGACTACCGCTCGTGCCGTATGGCTGTGAGGGTTGATGGCGAGAACGAGGCTAAGGGACTGATTATGAGCACCTCGATTGGCATTGGCAAGTACAATGGCAGTGGTATGTTGCAGCTACCCGACTCGGTGGCCGATGATGGACTGTTGGATGTTACGGTGATTGAGACGATGTCGATTCCTCGCATCCTGACGGTTGTTGGCAGACTCTTTGATGGTAAGATTTATAGCGTCAAGAGGGTGCATAACTACAAGGGACGCACCATTGAGATTAGCTCCGACGAGCTGCGCGATGTGGAGATAGATGGCGAGGCACTCGGTACCACCCCCGTGAAGTACAGCATCGAGGATAAGAGGCTGAAAATACTTGTACCATAACGACTTATGAATAATCAACTTTCCGAATTTCTCGGTGCAAAGGTCGAGGCGCAGAGGGCATATTTCAATAGCGGAGCGACTCTCTCGAAGGAGTTTCGAATTCGCCAGCTAACCCGCCTGAGCGAGGCTCTTAAAGTGTGGGAGAAGCCCCTTTGTGAGGCTCTGTGGAAAGATTTGCACAAATCCTACCAGGAGGCTGTGATGACCGAGTTGAGCATTGTGGAGGGCGAGATTCGCAACCACCTGCGCCACCTCGGGGGCTGGATGCGCACAAAGCGCACTCCGTCGCCCATCAAGATGTTCCCCTCGCGCACGAAGGTTATGAGCCAACCTCTCGGCACAGCCCTTATTATGGCTCCGTGGAACTATCCCGTACAACTCTTGTTGAACCCTCTTGTGGGCGCAATTTCGGCGGGCTGTACGGCAATTTTGAAGACCTCCCCTGCGGTGCCCAACACGGCACAGGTGTTGGTGCAGATGATTGGTTGCACCTTCGAGGAGCAGTATGTGACGGTCATCAATGGCCATAGGGATGTCAATACGGCCCTTTTGGAACAGAAGTTCGATGTAATTTTCTTCACCGGCTCCCCCACCCTCGGACGCACCGTTATGGAGGCAGCGGCCCGAAATCTCACCCCCGTAGTTCTCGAATTGGGAGGCAAGAGCCCTTGCATTGTCGATTGTGGGGCGAATGTGGAGGTTGCTGCCAAACGCATTGCTTGGGGCAAGAGTATCAATGCCGGCCAGACCTGCATTGCTCCCGACTATCTGATGATTCACTCTTCGCTCAAAGAGAGCTTTGTAGAGGCATTTGGGGAGGCCATTAGGGAGTTGCACGGCGAGGATGTGGCCCAGAGTGCCCACTATGGCCGTATGGTCAGCAGTGGAGCTTTTGAGCGCGTTGCGGGCTACCTGACGGAGGGCAAGGTGCTGTTGGGCGGTGGAAATAACCCTGCGGAACGATTCATTGAGCCCACACTCTTGGAGGTGAGCGATATGGGCGCAAAGGTTATGCAGGAGGAGATTTTCGGCCCCGTACTTCCCGTTGTAACCTTCGAGAACAGGGAGGAGGTTGTGGAGTTCATCGGTGAGCGCCCACGCCCTCTGGCACTCTACTACTTCGGCCCGCGCAAGGAGGGCGAAAAGATACTCCGAGCCACGACCTCGGGCGGAGCGTGCATTGGCGACACCATTATGCACATTGTCAACGACAAGGCCCCCTTTGGTGGCGTTGGGAACTCGGGTATAGGCCGCTACCACGGCAAGTATAGCTTCGATGCCTTCACCCACTACCGCACTGTTGTCACCACCCCCGAGTGGATAGACCTACCTCTGCGCTATATGCCCTACAAACTCTTCAAGTACATCAAGCGTCTGCTGTAAGGGCTATTTTTCACAAACATTGAGGCACAAAAAAAGTCCGCTCCGAAGAGCGGACTTTTTTGTTATTGTAGCTTCTTATTTGAGGCTGAACGAGGTGAATTTATCGCTACCGGGTTTGTAGAACTCATAGGGAGTTGTTTCAACTTTGGTATTGATCTTCTTGCCCTGGAACATCCCTGCATCCTTAGCGCGAACTGCTGCGGGAGCTGCTGCGGGAGTCATAGCCATAGAAGTGCTCGAAATGATGTCGGAGAGATAGTAGAGACCCTGCTCACCCTCGAAAGCAACGAAGTGGATAATCTCGGGGAACGAGAAAAGCTCTGCCTCACCGATATCATACTTGTAAGGAGCAACCACTACGCTACCATCCTCTGCTTGCATTGCATAAGCCAAAGCATCGAGAGATACGCTAGAGCCATAAACACCACCCAAGATAATCTGGGAAGCAACGGAACCATCCTCGAACTCAACATTCTCGGCAAGAATCTGACCCTCGATATCGAATGCGTCATACTCTGCATCGTATGCTGCTACGAAGGGAAGGCCGGTAATACCATTCCAACCGTCAACCAAGAACGATTTGTTATTTACATTTTTAGTGATAGTGATATCGAACGAAACCTCACCAGCGACGTAATTTTTCGCCTCCGCCGACCAAGTCGAACCAGGACCGGTTACAGTCCAGTTGCCAAGCCAAGCGCTATATTCGGGAGTTGCATCCTCCTCTACAACCTCAAAGGGTTCGGATTTAGCGTAGAGGCGGCTGACTTTCTCATCTGCGGTGATACCCCAAGCAACAGCAATGTACTGACCGGGATCGAGCTCGTCCAAAGATACAACACTAGAACCAGAGTAGAGGAAGAGATCTGCAAAGGTGTAGGTGGTGCCATAAGCAGCATTAATCTGGGCAAGATATGCCTTCATCTGTGCAATCAAGCTCTCAACGTAGCCATACATATCGGTCTTAACAGACTCCCACTGCTCGAGAGTGAAGTAGTCTACAAAGTAGGTGTTATCGTCTGTCGAAGTAACATTTACACAGTTGATGTAAGTCTCGCCACTCTCCTCATCGGTGTAGTTACCAATGTACTCAACAGTCCAAGCCGAGTTCTCGGCAACGCTCCTACCATCCTCGGTGGTGAAGACAGCCGAACCAGCAGTACCATACATACTACCATCGGCATTCAAACCAAATACAACATATTTGTACTCGGTTGCAAGTTCGAGGTCGGTGAGGTTGATGGTTGCGGTGGTGCCGGTCGAAAGTTTCTCAGCCTTAACACCTGCGGTGGTCACTGCAAAAATCAAATCCAAATCATTGGTCTTCGACTCGGTGGTAAGGAAACCATACCAAGTGTTCTCTGCGGTACCGGTGTGCGAAACATTGATGGTTGCGGTGGTCTCACCAGCAACAGCCTCTACGGTGAAAGTTACGTTGCCTGTATTACCACCGGGAGTAGGCTCATCGCCGGGAGTAGGCGTACCGCAAGCAGTCATAGCCATAGCAACAACGGCTGCCACAGCATACATCATAAAGTTCTTTGCGAATTTCATAATAAATAAGTGTTAGTTAATAATTGTGATAAAATTTTCTCTTTCGGAGGTTATGTGATTTTTTCAACAAAAAGTATCTTTATCTGTTTTCAAAAACCCATATCAAACACAAATATACACACATTTTTCCTTTTTTCCAAACAAAATAGCATAATTAGGGGGCAAAATATACCATTTTGCCCCCTAATTATCCATTTTATTCTCAAAACTTACTCTTGTGCTTTGAGCGATAGATTCTTATATCTAAAAGGTGTGCCATCGTAGAGTACAACATCTACATCCACCCTCACAACCCCCGCAGAGTTCCTATCGAGCAGTATCTTGCCCGAGCGCAAAGGACGACGAGCAGCAAAATAGTAGATGGGGTCCTCATAGATGAAAACGTAGTCGTCATTGTGGTACTCGTTTTCCACATTCAGCTCCTCGCCAAGTAGTTCGGTGCGAACACCCACAATCGCATAGGTCGTAGCCTTCACCACATCTTCAAGGGGCGAGATTTTGAGCATAAAAGTCATATCCTCAGCGGTCACAAACGAACTAACAGGCACCTCCTCCTCGCCAAAGTAATAATAGCCATAGGTCGGCTCGATTACGGGTGTTGGGGTTTCCTCGGCAGGTGTCTGCTCACACCCAACAAGGGCGAGCAGCGACAGGCCCAACACTATTTTCCACAGATTATTCATATCCAACTCTATTTTTGTTCACACGCACCCGAATAGACAAACGACAAATCGCCATAGCCGATAAACTCCAAGTCGAGGTGGGCACTCTCGGCATCGTATGAGGCAATGATAGTTCCGTTATCGCCATTTGCCTTACTATAAGTATGATCCAGATAGGTAACCGTAAGGTCGGGGTAGCGCGAAAAGCCGGTGGCCTGTCCCGTAAATAAATCCTTGGGCACAGTAGTTGTAATAATATTGCCATTAGATACCGTAAGCTCCACAACCCACACCTCGGCCGAGGTATCTATCGCAGCACCTACAATATCATACTCTCTTTTCTTATAGGTAACATAGTTGGTCTTAACCTCGGGCTTAACCTCGCTCGAAATAGATTTACCACTGAACGAAACCTTATAGGCAATTCCCTCAATTTCTATGGCAATATCGGCAGTGTAACGCTCCTGACCGAGTGAGGAGAGGAGGAAGTGTCCTGTTGCATCCCTCATATCGTCATTGGAAATAGCAAACTCCTTACCCGTAACATTATCCACAATGCCAAACACAAAGAGCTCTTCACCCACATCGGTAACATCTATGTAGCTTCCCGTCACAAGGGAGTTATCCACCATAATATAGGTGTACCAGCTTGCAATCTCCAACTCCTCGAAATAGTCAATACCTGCGGGGGTGAAATATAGGGCCGTTGTCTCGGCATCAATATTATAGAATGAGGTGCGGAGCGGTTTCTCCTCATCTCCGCGCGAGAGCCTATTCTCATTCACTACAACATTTTCCACAACCTCCACATAGGCTGCCAACTGCGTACCGTCGGCCAACACCAAGCCCACCCTCAGGGTAAGCAGATTACCATCTTTGGTCAATTCCAGCTCGCCCGCTGTAACCTCTTCGAGATAGAGGGGGGCTACACCCTCCAAGAATGCGCCCGAAAGGGTGCTAACAATCGTGAAGGGGCTCTTTTCTGTCATTATATCGAGCCTCTTGTTCAGCAACAAAGGGCTAACTGCTCCAAAGAAGTACTCCTCACATTCGAAAATCTTCTCGGCACTCGCCACTCCACTCTCTGGTGTAGCAGCCACCAATACATTGTCCTCCACAATCATCACGCTCATAGAGCCAAACTTATGCTCCACGCCATTTACTACATAGGTATTCTTCTGCGTAGCCTCGGGAAGGTCAATTGTGACTTTGGTGCCCTTCTGGCTCACCTTCACGCTCTTAACCTCGCTCTTAAACGAGATTTCAACACGCCCCTCGCGCCCCTCCTCGGCTGTATTGCGCCAAGCGGTAACAGTGAGGGTATGGACACCAGCCTCGCCCGAATTCCTATCAATGCCTATCCAATCGGCACCCTCCACAACACTCGCTTGCCAGCTACCGCCCACCTCAATGGTCACCTCGGCAGAGTTTCCCTCTACATCAAAGGTCAATTCGGTGGGTGTCACCACAAAGGGAGCATCGGGAGCATCGCCACTATCGGGCGTATCACAACCTCCCGCCAACAACGCAAGCACAGAGGAAACGAGTAGTATCAATCTGCTTTTTTTCATATCTTCGGTTTTTATATAATTTCAAAACTATCCACCCTCACATCAACCGCAACAGTGTGTGTCGGGGTTGCACAATCATACAACGTACAGGTGATGTGGTGTTTCCCCGAGCCCTCGCGCTCCACGGTAACCTCGCCACCATCTATGCGGGCATACTCCTCACCCCACGCGCCATTCTCATACTCCACATACCACGCGCCGCTCCAAAAGGGAGGATTGAAGCAGTCGGGAAGTCCGGGAATCGCACAGAAGGGAACCAAAGCATCTCGGTCGATGGAGGTGTCGGCATTGCGCACCACAACCTCATACCTACCAGCAGGAATACCATTTGCCACATTGCTATCCCAAGGCACCATCAAATCCAAACGCACAAGTTTGCCATCACCCGTGGGTGGATTGGCGGTCAAATCCACGCCACCCTCACCCAAAAAGAGCGAGAATACTCGACACGTTTTATCCTTTAAGCCAAAGTAGTCGCCACGATCTTGCAAAGCACCCTTCACGGTGCCACTCAACGACTTATTGGACTCAATGGTAGAGTTGGGCACCTCGTACCACACATAGGCGGTGGGCTCAATGGCACCACTCCACACAAATCTGTGCTTCACACACCTCTCTCCCACAAGGATACCTTCGATAGTGTAGGTACCATCGCCATTGGAGCGCACCTCAACCGCTCCATCATCGAGCAAATCCACCTCCATAGTCGTACTACCCTCTGCCAAGTAGCCATAATAAGTTGAGGCAGGAAGTTCGATGCTTCCTCCGGGAATCTCCATCTGTTCCATATATCCATCCACGAAGGTGAAGGCTGCATAGTCGCTGGAATTAATCTGCGGAGAGTAGACACCCTCGGCAAATTGCATATTGGGCTCCTGCTTATAGTTGTAGTATCCGCTAAGCAGAATCTGCAACAGGCTACCCTCGCCCGTCAGATTACCCAAATCGTCCTTAGCCATATCGGTTGTGAGTGTCACCATCCACCCATCGGAGGTCTGCTCGCCAACATAGTCACCTATATAGGCCACTTGCGCATTGGTATAGACCACCTCCTTGGGTTCTTTCTCCACAAAACCCTGTGGTTCATTGCCACCGGGATTCTCCTCCGAGCCACAGCCCACCATCAGGAAGAGCATCAGGCCAACAAATACATTGTGTTTTATATTAAATTTCATCGCTCAACATATATTCTCTATATATTTTGCAAATATATTAACTCCCTGTCGGATTTCCTATTCAACACAATGGATTCTTCCCAAAAACTATCAAAACAAATGCCCGCAAAACTGAGTTCTGCGGGCATTTGTTGTAAGATACCAAGAGTTCTACTTCTTCTGTGTAACCTGAACATCCAAGTGGGGATAGGGGAAATTCACCCCCTTTGCAGGAAGTTCCTTGTAGAATTTCTCATTGAGGTCGAAATAGACACCCCAATAATCCTCGCTTGCTGTCCAAACCCTAATGGTAACATTCACAGCACTATCACCCAGCGAGCCCAGAGCCACAAAGGGCGCAGGCTCCTGCATAATGCGGCTATCGGCACTCAAAATATCCAAGATTGCCTTGCGAGCCACATCATAGTCATCACCGTAGCTAATCGAAACAGTCATATCCACACGACGACGTTTCTCGGCCGAGAAGTTATTGATGATATTATTCACAATGGGGCCATTAGGCAGGGTAATAAGCTTATTATCAACGGTATTAATCACCGTATTAAAGAGCTTAATCTCCTTTACAGAACCCTCAATGCCCTGTGTCTGGATATAGTCGCCAATGCGGAATGGGCGCAACAAAAGAATCATAACACCACCCGCAAAGTTCTGCAAAGTACCGCTGAGTGCCATACCTATGGCAACGCCAACCGAAGCCAGCAGTGCAACAAACGAAGAGGTGTCGATACCCAACTTACGAACAATAGTAATCACAACGATTACATACAAGGCGGCTCGCACCAGCGAGCGAACAAACTTACCGAGCGAAATCTCTACATTTTTACGCTCAAAGACACGCCCCAACAGGCGGTCAATATAACGGATAATCCAACGAGCGACAAGGTATATCGCAACGCAGATGAGAACATCCCAGAAGAAACCGAGAACTCCTCGGGTTACAAATTCGAGAGCCTCATTGAGGGGCATCTCCTTAATCTGCTCCACTTTCTGTGTTAGATTCTGCGCCAACGAGTCAGCGTGAATGGGGTCTACTTGCAAAAAACGCATAACAATTTAAGTTTAAGGTTAATATTTTTGTTCATCACTCTATTGAAGCACCATAAATCGTCTACCTACCGCTCTTTTTGTAGGCTCGGACTCAACCTCTCGGGGCAAATCGGACTTCACACTCGGCTCCATCATCTGCAAGGAGGTCTGACGCTCGGAGATGCGTGGCTCACGAGTGGGCACCTCTCTCTTTGCGGCCGACAACAATGGGGCACTCATTGATTCGAGCGATGCAATAAACTCCTCAGCTGGCGAAACTTCCGACTTTTTCGGAGTTACCACATAGAGAGTTCCGGGGCCATAATTTTCATCGGCATCTTGGGCAAGGCCTACAAAGGTATATGGGTTGTCATAATACAATACGGCCACACCACCCTCACTATTCACCACAACACTCTCCACGTTATAGTTGTAGCCATAGGTAATAAGCTCCGTATAGATATCTTCATCGGTACAACCCCACTCCGTATAGTCGCTTACGTTATAGGTCGTATACCAAGTCACGGCCGACTCATTGGGAATGACATCGTATGGCACCACCGCCATACCGGCGCATTTGCCAAACAACTTTGCATCTAATTCTGCCAGAGCAGTGCCATCGTAGTAGTCCCCAATCTCAAACTCCACCTTCGCATTACCCAAAATCTTCTCCCTTGTGTAGATAGGCTCACTTGCCGAGGCCCTCTGGCTCGCCAACTCTCCTGTGGTCATATCCACCGCAACAGCAAAGGCAATATAGGGGGTATTCTGGGCAAGGCGATTGAAATAGAGCTCGCTCCTACCTACACATCCACCCATCTCGGCAAGATACTCCGCACGGGTATAATGGAAAAAATTTGCTCCATACTCAATCTCCTCATCGGCAAGTGCCAGCAGTGCCTCATTCAAGCCACCCACACTCGCAACTCTCTCTGCGAGCACACTCTCCTCCACAATCGAGGCGTAGTAGTATGCTCCCACCGAAGGCAGATAGGCAACTCTCAACTCATTGAAATCCACACCCACAACTTCAAAATCCACCTCCAAATCCTCTGGGTTGCCATCGGCCTTAGTGGTTGTGAAAGTTGTGTAGAAGAGTTCGGTCGTGGGGGCACCATTCCAGCCAAAGCAGATGATTGCATACTCGGTTTCGGGTTGCAAACCAACGTGAGCTGCGAGGTCGGAGGGGCCACTACGAAGGGCACTCTCCACCCCACCATACCACTCCAAGTTCTCCACAAGCGAGTACATATAATCATCGTGGGTTGGATACCAAGTGAGCGTCTCGGCAAGCTGCACCGAGCAGATATAGCTATCATCGTTGGAGGGCAGAACCACACCCTCGGCGTGATCGTAAAACACCCTCTGAATATCCCATTGGAAGGTCAAAGTCGAAGCATCGGGCGCGATAGTCCTGAACTCTTCAACGGTAGCTTTGGTACAAGCCATAAACTCCTCATCCACACCCAATGCGTAGGCATAGTACTTTCTGCCCGCCAGCAGGTTCTCTGCCGTCCAATAGCCATCGCCCACAAAGCAGAGGTTTGCAATCATCTCTGCGGGTGTTTTACCAAATCCGAGGTAGTGATCCCTCAATGCTTCGAGTTGCCTAACGTAGGCCATTTCATCGGCTCCGTAGTATTCATACTCACTCTCACTCATCACATTGAAGAAGTAGGGCTTATCTTTGCTCTCGGGCACAAAACCAATCTTCGCGGTATCATAGGTGACATCGCTCACCGTAATCTCAAACCCTCCATCGGCAAGCACATAACCCTCGGTCCTAAACTCCTTTTTCACCAAATCGGACACAACCTCCCCGTGGGAGTTGATGTGGTAGGCATAGAGGTAATACTCCGAATCGGGAACCAATCCCTCCTCGGTGTCGATGAGCGTACCCTTGTTTGTATTCCGACTCAACCATTCCGGCAAACTAATCCCCTCGTTGGATGCTCTTTCGGCAAACCAATCCAAGTCGTCGTTGATGTAGTCATCCACCGACTCAAACTCATCGAAAAACACCTTGTCGATAATCAGCGCAACATAGGGGATATTATCCGTCAAAGGCGTAACCGTAAACGAAACCGATGTTTTAGTCACTCCATTGATTTTCAAATCAAACGACGGGCTTTCATCCTCTGGCAAAGGGGTGTTGGGCTCCACGGGGTTACACCCCACAAAGAGAAACAAGCAGATTAGTATTTTTACCAAATTCGGAATAAATCTTTTCATAAGTCTAAATTTGATTAAAATCTCATTAATACCACAAAATTAACACATAGGGAGTGATTTTACAACTATTAAATTGCGTTTTTTTGAAACACAATTCGAATTAAAATTTGTATCTTTGTTCGTCTAAAAGTAATAAACCTAAAAACTAAATAACAAAACCAAACTATGGACAAATACGCAATTCACCCCAATCCGCTCGTAAAGTTCCTCCAAAAGGAGCCCAGAGAGTTCACCAAAGCCGACATCATTCGATTCATCGTTGAGAATGGCATTGAGATGGTCAATTTCCGCTATGCGGCAGCAGACGGCAGACTCAAATCGCTCAACTTCATCATCAACGACCTCGACTATCTCGACACAATCCTCACCTATGGTGAGAGGGTTGATGGTTCGAGCCTCTTCCCCAACTATGTGCAGGCAGGCGCAAGCGACCTCTACGTCGTGCCCCGCTATCGCACCGCTTTTGTGAATCCTTTCAGCGAGATTCCCACCCTCGATATTCTTTGTGGCTACTACGACAAAGACGGCAAGCCCTTTGCAGCTGCCCCCGACCAAGCCCTCCACCGCGCACACAACGAGTTCAAGAAGCTCACCGGTATGGAGTTCCACGCTATGGGCGAGTTGGAGTACTACGTTGTGAGCGACATTGACGACCTCTACATCACTCCCGACCAGAGGGGTTACCACGAGAGCGGCCCATTCTGCAAGTGGGGCGATATGCGTCGCGAGGCTATGCAGGCGATTGCTGCTGCGGGTGGCAAAATCAAATATGGCCACAGCGAGGTGGGCAACTTTGCTGTTGATGGTAAGATGTATGAGCAGAACGAGATTGAGTTCCTGCCCGTAGATGTCGAGGAGGCTGCCGACCAACTCTTGGTTGCCAAGTGGATTCTCCGCGAGATTTCCTACCGCTATGGCGTACTGCTGACCTTTGCACCCAAAATCACTGTGGGCAAGGCCGGTAGCGGTCTGCACATCCACACCAAAGTGGTTAAGAATGGAGAGAATATGTACCTCAAAGATGGCAAGCTAAGCGATGTTGCCAAGACCGTAATTGCAGGTATATTGGACTCGGCAGACGCTCTGACCGCCTTTGGCAACACCAACCCCACATCATACCTCCGACTTGTTCCCCATCAGGAGGCTCCCACCAACATCTGTTGGGGCGATAGGAACCGCTCGGTACTCGTGCGCGTACCTCTGGGTTGGACAAGTGGTGCAGGCGAGATGATTAGGGATGCCAACCCTGCCGACCACTTCGAGGTTAAGGAGGCTACCGACAAACAGACCGTTGAATTCCGCTGTCCCGACGGTTCGGCAGATATCTACCTCCTGCTTGCGGGCTTGGTTGCAGCCGCACGCCACGGCTTCGAGATGGAGAATCCCGTTGCCTACGCCGAGGAGCGTTATGTGGGTGTCAATATCTTCCACGAGGAGCACAAGGCTATTGCCGAAAGGCTTGCCCACCTGCCCGATTCGTGCGCTGTGTCGGCCGATGCATTGGAGGCCAAACGCGAGATTTTCGAGTCGAAGGGTGTATTTGGCACCACCCTCATTGATGGCTGGATTAAGACACTCCGCGCCCACAACGACAAGAACCTACGCGAGGAGATGAATGGCAACCCCGAGCTGATTAAGGCTCTGGTAGAGAAATTTATCAATGTAGGATAATAAAGTGATACTTCAACACAAATAGCCCCGCCAAATGGCGGGGCTATTTGTGCATATAGAGTCACCCTATCTACGGCAAATCTTCGCAAAGTCACACCACTCACAAACCTTTGTATCTTCGGTGGCAGTGAATGGCACCTCGGGGTTGAATAGTTCACCGAGATTCTCTGCAAGCCCTCTCTCGAACTCCTCGCGGTAGTCATCGTAGGTTGTCACCTCACGCCCCAAACTCGTATCGTTCAACAGAGGTGAGTACTCCTCCTTACCCAAATAGCGGACATAGTAGAGCGAGGGGGCAACCCCCACACCCTCCAACTCGCCACGCTGCTGCATTCTCTCGGCCACCATCGAGTAGATGAGCGTCTGCATAACCGCACCATTGCGTCCCTCGGGCAGACGCGAAAGGAGCTTTTCGAGACCCGCAAAATCCTTATGCAGCGAGCCGGTCTTGTAGTCCACAATGCGCAATGAGCCATCGGGCATCCTGTCTATGCGGTCGGAGTAGCCAAAGAACCGCACACTCCTACCCTCTCCAAACTCAAAGTCGGCCTCCATTGGGTGTTCCAGGCGATAGACGCGAAAATCATCCCTCTCGGGAGCACTATCGAATGGCAAAAGGCAGGTTGTGATATACTTCTCCACCGTATCTCTCACCACCAAAAGATTACCGCCATACTCCTCTTCGGGCACCTCCTCCCTTGCGAAATACTCCTCCGTAATGGCCCTCACCACAGCCCTATGAATCATCTCGGGAGTGAGGGTTGGCAGATACTCTTTGGGGGCTACATTGTGCTCTACCATTGGCTCATAGAGAAGTTGCATCGCCTTGTGGAAAATCGTTCCGAAGAGCGCGTTATCCACACCCTCCTCAATCTCTTCATCGGTACGGATGCCCGCAATAGCCTTGAAGTAGAATTTCAGCGAACACTCCATATAGTTATTGAAGGTCGAGGGCGACAACCGACGCAGTGCCGACTCCTCTGCGCCCACAAGATAGTTCTGCAACTTACGCCACACATCACCCCTCTTTTCGACCACAATATTTTTCTCCTCAGCAAGTCCCACATTGAGACTCTTCTCGACGCGGTGGATTGAGTGAGGACTCTCGTAGTCGAGTTGGTAGATATAGCGGCTCTGCTCGCCCGTGGATTTCTCATCTGCCACCGAGCAATAGACCATATCCACTCTCCGGGCCCTCTGAATCAGGCGATAGAAATAGTAGGCATAGACACCCTCATTGTGACGAGGTGTGGGCATACCATAGGCATAGCGCAGATTGTAGGGGATGAATGAGGTGTCGGTAATACGTCCCGAGGGGAAATTGTCGTCGTTCATCGAGAGCAGAATCACATTCTCAAAGTCGAGGTTGCGTGTCTCCAAGATACCCATCACCTGCACACCGCTCAGAGGCTCACCGCTATACGGAATCCTCACCCCTTGCAACACACGTTTCAGGAGTGCCACATAGGTTGTAAGTTTCATCTCCACCTCGCACTTTTGAAGCGAGTTATCCACCTTACGCACAGCCTCATCAATCAGCCCGAAGCACTCGCGATTGAGAGCTCTGCGCTCGGGGCTTTCGTGGGCAATCTCCACCTTTGCGACCTTTGCCAACACACCCAGCAGATACTCTTTGAGCGAGTTCCACTCCTCGTGGTGGGTGAAAATCTCATCCAACAGCGGACTCTGACCAACAAGCCTCTCGCCCTTAACATAGATTCTGCCTTGTGAGAGAATCTCCCTGCGTAGCTTCACACTCGGCTCCTTTTCACACGCCACAACAAATGGGTGCGAGAGCAGGCCCTCCACGTCGGAGTAGTAGAACGATCTAACCCCCGCACGGGTGCGCCTTGCACGCAGTTGGAGCCCAAGCAAACGCTCCGCAAAGCTATACGCCAGCGTTGCACGCAATGGATAACCCATTGTAATATTGACCTTTCCCACACTATCGGGAAGAGAATACAGCAGTGGCGAGAGGAGGCTCTCATCGGTCAGCACAATGGCCGTATTGCGGTCTATAACACCACCATTTTTCACAATATCCTCCACAAACTCCCCCACATATTTACATTGGAGCGAGGAAGAAGCTGTGGAGATTACATTCATCTCCTTGGGCTCTGCAAAGTGGCTTTCGAGAGAGAAAGTTGCAGGCATCGGGTAGCGACGCAGGTTCTCCCTTATAAACAAACCCGCCTCCTGCTTTTCATCACACAGATAATATTCATCGTAATCCCAATAGAACTCCGCCTCGTGGGCATTTTTCAGGTGGTCGAAGAGGACTTTTTCGGCAGCCGAGAGGGCATTGAAACCCACGACAACATACCTACCCTCGGGCATCTCCACCTCACCCACACGCAACCTTTCGGCCGCTTGGCGGTAAATCATACCCGTATAACCAACTCCCTGCTGGGCTAACACCTCGCGGAATTTGTTATAGACAGGGAGCAGAGTGCGCCAAATCGAGAGGAATCTATCTTTATGCACCGAGGATTTGCGCTCCGCATCGAACTCTCGCCAAAAACGCCTAACCATCTGCAACTGCTCCTCCGACAGGTAGGCCACAAGGTCGGCATCGACCTCTTTCAGGTCGGCAATATTGGTAAAGAGCATCGGGGCATCTATCAGATACTTATCCACCGCATCGTAGTCGTTCAGCAGCACCTCCCCCCAACGATAGAAGCTATCGAAACTCTCCTCGGAGTGGTGCTGGCGGTAGATTTGGTAGAGGGTGGTGATTGCCACAATACTATCTACCCTCTCCAACCCTGCGAGCGACACCATAAGGGTGTCTATCGAGAGATACTCGGGAGCCCATATGGGCCTATCGGCAATCTTCGACAGTGCATCCACAAAGAATACCCTTGTACGAGTATTGGGGAGAATCACCTTCAACTCCCCCACTCTCTCGCCATACCTCGCCCAGAGGTCGGCAGCAACGTCGGCTAAAAATTTTTGCATAGCCAAAGGTACAATTCTTTTGCAGAATTTTCAAATAATTTCTACCTTTAACCACTATTTTCAACGGACTTTTTTCCACCATGGGCAGAGTTGATATTTTGAGTGCCTCGGCAGGCTCGGGCAAGACATATCGTTTGGCATACAACTACATCAAGACTCTCTTGGAGGAGCCTTATAACTACCGCCATATCCTTGCCGTAACCTTCACCAACAAGGCCACCGATGAGCTCAAAAGTCGCATCCTCTCCCAACTCAACCTTCTGGCAAGTGGCTCACCAAGTGACTTTGACGGCTCTCTCAAAGAGGATGGCCACAACTTCGAGCAGGTGAGAGCCAACGCAGCCAAAGCCCGCAATCTGATTCTCCACGACTACAACAACTTTGCGGTGATGACCATCGACAAGTTTTTCCAGAGGGTGATGCGTGCCTTTGTGAAGGAGATGGGTGTAGAGATGGGTTTCAATCTCGAACTCCAAACCGACTCGCTCATAGACCGCGCTGCCGACCGTATGCTCGATGAGGTTGCGGAGGACAAAGACCTCTACGCTTGGATTATGGACTACATTGGCGAGAATATCTCCGACGGTAGTTCGTGGAACATCAAGGGGGCCATTGTCGATTTGGGCAAAGAACTCTTCAACGAGGAGTACAAACACTCGCGCATCTCCTCCAAAGAGAAACCCGAACTTGCAAGGATTACATCGGAGATTATAGCTCGCGCACGCGCTCTTGCGAAGGAGTATCGCAGCGAGGCCAAAAAATTCCTCTCCCTTATGGACTCCCAAGCACTCACTGCCGGCGACTTCAAAGGTGGAGCGAGCCGAAGTGTGGCTACCTATATCGAAAAGGTGGCGGGTGGTGCCATAGAAAAGCCCAGCAAAGCGGCCCTCAATGCACTCCACAATGGCGAGTGGCACAAGGCCGGGAGTGGAGGGGCCAATGCCCGTATAGATGCCATTACGCCCCAACTTACAGATACTCTGCGACGTATGGTGGAGCTCTATCCACGCGCTATTGTTGCCGAGCACACTCGCAAAGTCATTGTCGCCCACTACCGCGACTTCGCACTACTTGCCGACCTACGCACACGCATTGACGACATCTGCACCGAGGAGGATATACTCCCCATCTCGGATGTGAGCGAGCTCATTGCAGGCCTTGTGTCGGGCAACGACACGCCCTTCATATATGAGAAGTCGGGCAACCGCTACGACTACTTTATGATTGATGAGTTTCAGGATACCTCCACACTCCAATGGCGCAACTTTGTACCCCTGCTCCACAATGCCCTCTCACAGAGTGCGGGTTCTCCCGTATTGCTTGTGGGCGATGTAAAGCAGTCCATCTATCGTTGGAGGGGTGGCGATTGGAGCCTGCTGTCGCGTGGTGTGAAAGATGAGTTCAAGGAGGTGCATTGCGAGCCTCTGACCATCAACCGTCGCAGCACACGCGAGGTGGTGGAGTTCAACAACGCCCTCACCCGTGAGGCTATGGAGTGCATAACAGGCTCCATTGCGAGCGACCTCCAAGAGGCCCGCGAAAAGGGTTTCATAACCCCAAAACTCGAAAAGGAGCTCGGAGGAATGGTTACCGAAGCCTACCAAGACTACAAACAGGAGGTTAAGCCCAACGCCGAGGGTGGATATGTGACGGTGCTGGCATACAACAAGAAGGAGAGCCCCAACCCCACCATTGCACGCATTGAGGAGTTGCAATCCCGAGGTTATCGAGCAAGCGACATTGCAGTTCTTGTGCGCACCAACCGTGAGGCCCGCAAGATTGCAGCCGAGATTTTGGAGCACAAGAACAGCCCGGAGCGCAACCCTCGCTACAACTTCGACGTAGTAACCCAAGAGGCACTTGCCATAAGTTCCTCTCCTGCGGTGCGTTTTGTGGTGGCCTGTATGAAGATTGCGACCAATCCCGACGACAGCCTCGCCCGCGCACTCTACAACGACTACTTCTCGCGCCCATTCGAGGAGCCTCTCTCGCCCGAGGAGGAGGAGTTCATCTACTCGCTATCAACCCTGCAACCCGAGGAGGTATTCAATGAGATTATGCTCCACTACCCTACCTGCTCCTCCACAAACGAGATACCCTACATTCAGGCCCTCCACAGCCAGATTATAGATTTCTGTGCAAGGAGCATTGCCGACACCGCGCTATTTATCAAGTGGTGGGACGAGAAGGGCTCCGGAGCCTCAGTGCAGCTACCACAAGATGCGGATGCCATAACAATCATCACGATTCACAAATCCAAAGGCTTGGGATTCAAAGCCGTAATCATTCCCTATTGCAGTTGGAGCCTAAGGCCGATGAACAACTCCACACTATGGGCCGAGCCAAACGTCCCCCTCTCTGAGAGCATACGCAAATTCCCAGCATCCTTCAACAAGGCGATGGCCGAGAGCCACTTTTCGCACAGCTACTATACGGAGCTTACAATGTCGGCCATTGATGCACTCAACGCACTCTACGTTGCCATCACTCGCGCAAAAGAGGAGTTGCACCTTATGGTACCCACCGACGCGGGCAGCACAACCATAGGAGCCATTGTGCGTAATATGGCCCACTTGGAGGGCGAGGGCTCCCTCTATGAGCAGGGCGAGCCACTCCACCCCGAGGCGAGGCCCCTACACCAACCCTCCATCAGCACCTTCGGCACCCACTCCCCTGCCGAGAAAATTGCCGTGCGCTATACCCACCAACGCTATGACGAGGAGAGCAAGGGCGAACAACTCGCCCCCCGCGACTATGGTATCATCCTCCACCGTGCAATGGAGCGTGCCACCTCTCGCGAAGAGATCGACAAGGGGCTTGCACTCTTGGCCACCGATGGAGTCATCTCCCCCGAAGAGGTTGTCGCTGTGAGCGATAAAATCGACACAATGATGGAAAATGAGGTTGTGGCAAGTTGGTTTGACGGCACTTGGGATGGTGTTTTCGGCGAAAGGGATATAATCTATCGTGGTCGCTCGTGGCGACCCGACAGAGTGATGACAAGAGACAAGGAGGCTGTAATTGTCGATTACAAGTTCGGAATCAACACCCCCGCATCTCATCATCGACAAGTGGAACTCTATGCCGACCTACTGAAAAAGATGGGTTACACGAAAGTGAGTGGCTATCTGTGGTATATCTCAATGGAACGTATCGAGCAGGTTGTATGAAACGATACCTACTATTAATTCTCGGCATAATCTGCATTGGTTTGGGTGCTCTGGGCGTGGTCACACCTGGGCTACCCACTACCCCATTCCTTTTGGCCGCCTCGTGGCTACTCTATCGCTCCTCGCCACGCCTTCAAGTGTGGTTGTTGGAGTCGAGGCTCGGGGGCTACATCCGCGACTACGAGAAGCGTGGCGGAATGCGCACTAAATCAAAAGTCTTCGTTGTACTCCTTATGCTCACAATGGTTGCTTGCTCCATTATATTCCTCATCCCCAACGCAATAGCCGACTTAGTTGTGGGAGTTGCCGGAATCGTTGGTTCGCTCGTTGTTATCTTCAAGGTTCCAAATGCCCATTAGGAAGCCCCCTTTGTGGGGCGGTATGACCATAGGACTATACCAATACCCGCAAAGACCAACAACGCAAACAGGAGTGTTTCGAGCCTCACCTTATCCAACCTCATAGCCACAGACAACACAATTGCTGCCACAGGTTGCAGATAGGAGAAAATGCTTGTTTGGAAGGGTTTGATGTGGCGCAGAGCGTAGTTGTAGAGAAAATTTGGCAGATAGGTCAAAAAGCACATAATCACGATAAAAGCTACCGTTGCTTCACGATTCCACCCCGCAAAATCACTCTTCACCAAATCCGAAATACCAAACGGTAATACAATAACTGCGGCAATCACATATACCCACAACAGCACAGTCGCCACATTGTATTTGGCGAGCATCCGTTTGAGGAAAACCGTATAGCAAGCCGTCGCCACCACCGCACAGACAACAAACAGATTCCCCTCCATAGTAGCAACGGCAGAAGAGGTGTGGTTGTCCATAAGAATTATCGCCACAGCACCCGAAAGGCCCACAATCAGTCCTACAACCTTCGTGCGTGTAAGCCTATCCACACCCATCAAGACCGACAAGAGAAGAACCACAAGCGGCCCCACCGTGTTAATTATCGAGCCATCCACGGGCGAGGTGCGCGAAAGCCCCAACATCAGTGTACCCTTATGAATGACACCCAAAAGCAGAGCCGCACCAATAAGCGTCGGAATATCCTTGTGTTCAATGCGTTGTACCCCTCCCTTAATTGCCGGAATCAGAGCAAGGAGTGCGGTAGCCGTAAGTGCTGCCGAAAGCAGCAACACGGGTGAAAGGTAACGTGGAAGGAGTATGTGGTAGAGCGGATAATCCACCGCCCACAGGAGGTTACACCCCACGAGCGCGAGGTGTGGCAGGAAGGTGTTGGAGGAGGTTGATTGCTGTGCCATTGGACTCTTTTTTCCACCCCAAACAGCAATATTCGTGCCCCCGCTCGTAAAAAAAGGAGCGACACCCCACGGGCATCGCTCCTTAGCGTAGAATATTTCGATACGTTTAGTCCATTTTGAGCACTGCGAGGAATGCCGACTGGGGCACCTGCACATTACCAATCTGGCGCATACGTTTCTTACCCTTCTTCTGCTTCTCCAAGAGTTTGCGCTTACGCGAGATATCACCACCATAACACTTAGCGGTCACATCCTTACGCACCTGGCGCACAGTTTCACGAGCGATAATCTTCGCACCGATAGCGGCCTGAATAGCAATATCGAACTGCTGGCGAGGGATGAGCTCTTTGAGCTTCTCGCACATCTTGCGACCAAAATCGTAGGCGTGGTCGGTGAAGATGAGCGACGAGAGCGCATCCACAGGCTCACCATTGAGCAGAATATCCAACTTCGAGAGGCGGCTCTCGCGGTAGCCAATCTGGTGGTAGTCAAACGATGCATAGCCACGCGAAATGCTCTTCAACTTGTCGTAGAAGTCGAAGACAATCTCCGAAAGGGGCATATCGAAGTTAATCTCCACCCTCTCGGGGCCGAGGAATACCTGATTGACAAGCGTACCTCGTTTGTCGATACACAACTTAATGACCGCACCGAGGTAGTCGGTCTTGGTGATTATCTGTGCGCGGATGTAGGGCTCCTCAATCTTATCAACCATAGTCAGGTCGGGCAAACCCGAGGGGTTGTGCACATCCACCACATCACCCTTCTTGGTCGTCACCTTGAACGACACGTTGGGAACGGTGGTAATCACATCCATATCGAACTCACGGTAGAGCCTCTCCTGCACAATCTCCATATGCAACAGGCCGAGGAAGCCACAACGGAAACCAAAGCCCAATGCCAACGAGCTCTCGGGCTCAAAGGTCAGCGAAGCATCGTTGAGTTGGAGCTTTTCAAGCGAAGCCCTCAAATCCTCATACTCGCTTGCATCCACAGGATAGACACCCGCAAAGACCATAGGCTTAACATCCTCGAAACCAGCCACACCCTCCTCGCAAGGCCTCTCGACGTGGGTAATCGTGTCGCCCACCTTCACATCCTTTGAGGATTTGATACCCGACATAATGTAGCCTACATTACCAGCCTTAATCTCCTCCTGCTGGACAAATTTGAGTTTCAGCACGCCAATTTCGTCGGCATCATACTCCGAGCCCGTATTGAAGAACTTAACGTGGTCGCCCCTGCGAATCGTACCGTTCATCACGCGGAAGTAGCCGATAATACCGCGATAGGAGTTGAACACCGAGTCGAAAATCAGAGCCTGCAAGGGGGCATTCTCATCACCCTCTGGGGCAGGCACGCGATCCACGATGGCATCCAAAATCTCCTGAATACCCACACCCGTGCGAGCCGAAGCACACAGAATATCGCTCTCGTCACATCCGAGCAACTCAACAATCTGATCCTTAACCTCCTCGACCATCGCCGACTCCATATCAATCTTGTTGATTACGGGGATAATCTCCAAGTCGTGTTCGAGAGCCAAATAGAGGTTGGAAATAGTCTGTGCCTGAATACCTTGCGATGCATCAACCACCAAGAGCGCACCCTCGCAAGAGGCAATGGCACGCGAAACCTCATAGGAGAAATCGACGTGTCCGGGGGTGTCGATAAGGTTGAGAGTGTAGATCTCACCATCCCTCTCGTACTGCATCTGGATTGCGTGCGACTTGATAGTGATACCCTTCTCGCGCTCCAACTCCATATCGTCGAGCACCTGATTTTGCAACTCCCTCTCGGAGAGCGTACCTGTCTCCTCCAAAAGACGGTCAGCCAAAGTACTCTTGCCGTGGTCGATGTGGGCAATTATGCAGAAATTTCGAATATTTTTCATAGTTACTATATATATTGGGTGCAAAATTACTAATTTTCTAACAATTTCAAAACAGCTTTTGTGGCAGGTGAATTTTTAATCTAAAATGACTAAAATGGAAAATTTGAATATATTTTTTTGCAATATTGATAATATTACATTAATTTTGAAGCATAATTAACCACACAATAATTTCCTCTCCCCAATGGAGAGGGCTTAACCACACAGATAACAATGATTTCTATACCAAGCGCAGTTGAAACTGTAATCAAAAAACGTCCTTTCCTCGAAAGTGCCCTCGTTGATGGACTCATCAACCTCTCGGCACTCGCACGACAACTCAAACCCGAAATCGAAGCCATCGTTGGCAAAGTTGTAAATGATAGTGCAGTAATTATGGCTCTCAACCGCCTTGTACCACGACTCGGAGTAATCAATGCCGAGAAGGCGCAGAGCGTTGTGGAGAACATCGGCGACATAACCGTCAGGAGCAATCTCGCAGACTACACCTTCCAGAACTCCCCCTCTCTCCACAAACTGCAAGCACAGCTTTTGGAGAAGATGGGTGAGACGAATAACATCTTCTGCACCTTCTCGCAGGGTATATCGGAGACCACACTTGTGGTTAGCGAGAGCATCGCCGAGGAGGTAGAAAAGCTCTTTGCCGAGGAGCAGATGACCTCCAAAAATTCCAAAATCTCGCTCATTACCGTCAAACTTCCCAGCGACAACACCCTCTACCCCGGTGTTTACTACTACCTCTTCAAGGAGCTCGCGTGGGATAATATCAATGTTGTGGAGGTAATCAGTACTACCAACGAATTCACCATTGTCATAAACGACAGCGATATACAACGAGCCTTTGCCATCTTGATGAATGCCAAACAGCGTGGCGCACAAGTGGAGAGAATCTAACAAAAGAGCAACGCTTGGTGGCGTTGCTCTTTTGAATTGAGAATTGAGAGTTGAAAATTGAAAATTATATTGCGCCCTTTCGGGGCGCATTTTTCATTCGCCTTGCCACAACAGATATTGCGTTTGCACAACACCATAAAAGGCATATAGTGGAGGGATTTTTGTGCCAAAAGAAGGACAACGCGATAGAAGGCAAATTATCAGGCGAGTTATAGGCATACAAAAAAGCGGAGTCCGCAGTTTACACAAGGTAAATGAGGACTCCGCTTATCGCAGTATAACGACTAAATCGCCAATAATTTGTCTTTTATTCCCATTCGATGGTAGCCGATGGCTTAGGCGACATATCATAACAAACTCGATTCACGTTGGGCACCTCTTCGAGAATTCGCTTAGTGATGCGGTCGAGGATTGCCCAATCAATGTGCTCAATCGAGGCGGTCATTGCGTCGATGGTGTTCACCGCGCGGATGATTACGGGCCAATCGTAGGAGCGAGCATTGTTCCTCACACCCACCGACTTAAAGTCGGGCACAATGGTGAAATACTGCCAAACTTTCTTGTCGAGGCCGGCCTTTGCAAACTCCTCGCGGAGGATAGCGTCGCTCTCCCTCACAGCCTCCAACCTATCGCGGGTGATGGCACCAAGGCACCTTACACCCAAGCCGGGGCCGGGGAATGGCTGACGATAGACCATCTCGTAGGGCAAGCCGAGCTCAACGCCACACGCCCTAACCTCGTCCTTGAAGAGTTGTTTGAGGGGCTCTACAAGGCCAAATTTCATATCCTCAGGGAGTCCGCCCACATTGTGGTGCGACTTGACCATCTTGGCGGTTTTGGTACCACTCTCCACGATGTCGGGGTAGATGGTACCCTGACCGAGGAAGTCGATACCGTCGAGTTTGCGTGCCTCCTCCTCGAACACACGGATGAACTCGCCACCGATGATTTTACGTTTCTGCTCGGGATCCTCCACACCTTCCAACTTGGTGAGGAATCGCTCGGTAGCATCAACATACACAAGGTTGGCGCAGAGCTGTTTGCCGAAGACCTCCACAACAGCCTCGCTCTCGCCCTTACGCATAAGGCCGTGATTGACGTGCACACACACGAGGTTATTGCCAATGGCTTTAAGCAGAAGTGCAGCCACAACCGACGAATCTACGCCACCCGAGAGAGCAAGCAGCACCTTCTTATCGCCCACCTGCTGGCGAATGAGCTCCACTTGGTCGCTCACAAAGTTTTTCATATTCCAATTGGCCTCCGCCTTGCACACATCGAAGACAAAACCCTTAACAGCCTCTTTGATAGCCTCCTCGTCGTCGGCAAAGGCTGCGAGTTTCACCTCACAGAGAGCCTTGTCGTGACCTGCGGAGATAATGGGCAGACCTGCCTCATAGATTTCAGGCAGTACGTCAATCTCCACGCCATCAATAACATTATTCTCACCACCGTTGATAATCACACCCTTCACACCAGGCAGAGCCTTCAACTCCTCGGGGGTGATATCGTGGGGGTAAATTTCGCTATAAACGCCGAGCGCACGGATAGCCCTTGCCAATACGGTATTGTGGTGGCTACCGAGGTCGAGAATTACAATCATATCCTGTTTCATATCCCTCTAATTTTGAATTTTGAATTTTGAATTTTGAATTCTAAACGTCCTACTCGCCACGAGTGTAGTTGGGAGCCTCCTTGGTGATAGTCACATCGTGGGGGTGGTTTTCAACCACTGCTGCCGAGGTAATCTTCACAAACTTAGCCTGATGGAGAGCCTCAATATCCTTAGCACCGCAGTAGCCCATACCCGAGCGAAGACCACCAATGAGTTGGTAGATAGTTTCGCTCAGCGTGCCCTTATAGGGAACTCGTGCAACAATACCCTCGGGAACGAACTTACTCGAATCACACTTCTCGCTCTGGAAATAGCGGTCTTTCGAGCCCGCCTGCATAGCCTCAATGGAACCCATACCACGATAGGATTTGAACTTACGGCCATTGTAGATGATGGTTTCGCCGGGGGACTCCTCCACACCTGCGAGCATCGAGCCCATCATCACGCAGTCGCCACCAGCCGCCAATGCCTTCACAACATCGCCCGAGTAGCGCAAGCCACCATCGGCAATCACAGGCACACCATACTCGTGAGCCACCTTTGCAGCGTTGAAAATCGCAGTCAGCTGGGGAACGCCCACACCTGCAACGATACGGGTGGTGCAAATCGAGCCGGGGCCAATGCCCACTTTAATGCCATCGGCACCCGCCTTAATAAGGAACTCGGCAGCCTCAGCAGTGGCAATATTGCCCACAAGGACATCAATCTGGGGGAAGGCGGCCTTCACAGCCTTCAAAGTGTTGGTTACATTTGCCGAGTGACCGTGTGCAGTGTCGATAACCACTGCATCCACGCCAGCCTCCACAAGAGCCTCTACCCTTTTGAGTGTATCGCTCGTAACGCCCACACCCGCAGCAACTCTCAGACGGCCCTTGTCGTCCTTACAAGCGTTGGGATAGTCCTGAATCTTGGTGATATCACGGTAGGTGATAAGACCGACGAGTTTATTATTCTCATCAACCACAGGCAACTTCTCAATCTTGTTCTTCAAGAGAATCTTCGAGGCCTCCTGCAAGTCGGGATTGTTGGTAGTAACCAAATTTTTGCAAGTCATCACCTCTGCAATGGGGAGCGACATCTCAGTTTGGAAGCGAAGGTCACGGTTGGTCACAATGCCGATGAGTCTCATCTGGTCATCCACCACGGGGATACCGCCGATGTGGTTCTCCTGCATCAGTCGGAGTGCATCGCCAACGGTCTGCTCTTTGGTAATGGTGATGGGGTCATAAATCATACCGCTCTCGGCACGTTTCACCTTTCTCACCTGTGCAGCCTGTGCCGCAATGGACATATTTTTGTGCACTACGCCTATACCACCCTCGCGAGCAATAGCGATAGCCATCTCTGCCTCGGTTACGGTATCCATCGCTGCCGACACCACAGGAATATTGAGTCGGATATTGCGCGAAAAACGGCTACCGAGCGACACCATATTGGGGGTTACTTCGGAGTAAGCGGGAATTAGTAGCACATCGTCGAAGGTCATACCCTCTTGTGCAATTTTCTCTTCAATGAACGACATAATTATATGGTATTAAAATTTCTTCAACTTCTCGTCAATAATGATGGTCTTGGAGCGATCGGCACCCACGGAGATAACTCCCACCTTAACGCCCGTAACCTCCTCAATCTTCCTCACATACGCCTGAGCAGCCGCGGGAAGTTCCTCAAAGGATTTACACGAGGAGATATCCTCCTTCCAGCCATCCAACTCAATGAGTACGGGTTTGCAACGCGCAAGTTTGGCAATCGTAGCGGGAGGATTCTCAATCACCTGGCCATCAACCTCATAGCCTACGCAAATCGACACCTTATCCAAACCCGAGAGCACATCGAACAACATCAGTGCCCACGAGTCGATACCTGCCAAGCGGCTCACATAGCGAGCAACTACGGCATCGAACCAACCCACCCTGCGGGGACGGCCCGTAACGGTTCCATACTCGTGACCGCGCTCGCGAATCTCCTCAGCCCTATTGTCGAAGAGCTCCGTTGGGAATGGGCCCTCGCCCACCCTTGTGCAGTATGCCTTAGCCACACCCAACACATTGTCAATCCACTTGGGCGACACACCCGCACCCACGGGCACACTTGCCGACGAGGGAGTCGAGGATGTCACATAGGGGTAGGTGCCGTGGTCGATGCAGAGCATCATACCCTGCGCCCCCTCAAAGAGAATCTTTTTGTCCTCTTCGAGTGCCTTATTAATCAGTGCCGAGGTGTCGCAAATCATATGACCAATCTTCCCGGCAAGCTCCATATACTGCTCATAGACAGCCTCAAACTCGAAGGTCTGCAAGCCCAGCATTGAGAGTTCCATATTTTTGATGGTAAGAGCCTCCCTCAATCGCTCGGCAAAGTATTCGGGCTCCAACAGGTCACCCATACGGATACCCACCCTGCTATACTTATCCGAATATGCGGGGCCGATACCCTTCTTGGTGGTACCAATCTGCGAGCCACCCTTAATCGCCTCGTATGCACCATCCAGAGCCGAGTGGTAGGGCATAACCACAGCCGCACGGTCGGAGATGTAGAGTTGGTAGTCGGTAATACCCTGCGAGTGGAGCCTATCGAGCTCCTCAATGACCGACACGGGGTTGATCACCATACCATTTGCCATCACATTGATGGTCTTGGGGTTGAAGATACCCGAGGGGATGCTCTGCAAGGAGTATTTCTTGCCATCGAACACCACAGTGTGACCTGCATTGTTGCCACCCTGATAGCGTACCACCATATCGGCACGACAGGCAAAATAGTCGGTAATTTTACCCTTACCCTCGTCGCCCCATTGCGACCCTATAACTACTAATCTTTCAGACATTTACTCCTCGATTTTGTTGCGTTTATAGATATAATCCACGTTTTTCATATAGTACTCCAAAGTGAAGCACGAGTCGAGCTCCTCCTCGGTGAGGGTTGCCATAACGGTTGGTTCCTCTTTCAGAAGGCTCTGGTAGGATGCGCCCTCAGCCATAGCCCTCATAGCCACAGGCTGAACGGTATCGTAGGCCTTCTCCCTCACGAAGCCCTTATCAATGAGGGCATTCATAACCCTCTGGGCAAAAATCACACCATTGGTGCGGTAGATATTTGCCTTCATCTGCTCCTCAAAGACCACCAAGTTCTCCAAGATACCCATCATACGGTTGAGCATATAGTCCAAGAGGATAGTTGCATCGGGCATAATGATACGCTCAGTTGCCGAGTGGGAGATATCCCTCTCGTGCCAGAGTGCCACATTCTCGTATGCGGTAGCCATATAGCCCCTCAGCACCCTCGCGCAACCACAGATATTCTCGCTACTGATGGGGTTACGTTTGTGGGGCATTGCGCTCGAACCCTTCTGCCCCTTGCCGAAAGCCTCCTCCACCTCGTGCACCTCGGTACGTTGGAGGTTGCGAATCTCCATTGCCATCTGCTCCAAGCTCGCACCGATAACTGCGAGGGTTGCCATATAGTATGCGTGCCTATCGCGCTGGATGACCTGAGTAGATACATTTGCGCTGTCGATACCCAACTTCTCGCACACATAGTCCTGTACAAAGGGAGGAATGTTTGCGAAGTTACCCACAGCACCACTAATCTTGCCCACCTCTACACCGCGAGCTGCCGAGCGGAAGCGCTCCAAGTTGCGCCTCATCTCCTCATACCAGAGCACCCATTTCAGACCGAAAGAGGTAATATCGGCGTGGATGCCGTGTGTACGGCCAATGCAAGGGGTGTATTTGAACCTCACAGCCTGTTTTTTGAGCACCTCCAAGAACTTCACCAAGTCCTCCTCAATGATTTTATCCGCCTGCGAAAAGAGGTAGCCATTGGCGGTATCCACCACATCGGTACTCGTAAGTCCATAGTGTACCCATTTTCTCTCCTCGCCGAGCGACTCGCTGACGGTGCGGGTGAAAGCCACAATATCGTGGCGAGTTTGCAACTCAATCTCTTTGATGCGGTCGATGTTGAACGACGCTTTTGCCCAGAGTTTTTCCACATCCTCAGCAGGCACAACGCCCAACTCCCTCCACGCCTCAGCAGCCAAGAGTTCCACTTTCAGGTAGGCATCAAACTTATTCTCCTCAGTCCAAACTTGGCGCATTACTTCACGCCCATATCTTTCAATCATAACTATTTAGCAACTTGGTTAAGATAACATTCAATAGTATTTTCCATCAGGCAAGCCCTTGTCATAGGACCACAGCCACCGGGTACGGGTGTAATAACCGACGCTTTCTCTTTGCACGCCTCGAAATCCACATCACCACAAAGTTTGCCTGTCTCGGGGTCACGATTGACACCCACATCAATCACAGCAGCACCCTCGCCTACCATATCGGCAGTGACGAATTTGGGGCGACCGATAGCTACCACCAAAATATCGGCCTTGCGTGTCACTTCTGCGAGGTTTTTGGTACGGCTGTGGCACATAGTAACGGTTGCGTTCCTATCCAAGAGCAATTTCGACACGGGCAAACCCACGATATTGCTCCTGCCTATCACAACGGCCTTCTTGCCAGCAATCTCCACACCCGCCTTATCCAACAGTTTAATCACACCTTTGGGGGTACAAGGGAGAATACACTCCTGTTTCTGCCACAAGGCAGCCACATTGAGGGGGTGGAAGCCATCCACATCTTTCTCCTTGCTAATGGCAGCAATAACCTTCTCCTCGCTGATGTGTTTGGGCAAGGGAAGTTGCACCAAAATACCATCCACACCCTTATCCTCGTTGAGTTCGCCAATGAGGTTCAAAATCTCCTCCTCGCTCACATCTGCGGGGCGACGAATGGTGGTATTCTTGAATCCCACCTCCTCGGAGTCCTTTGCCTTACCTGTCACATAGGAGACACTTGCGGGGTCTTCGCCCACAAGAATCACAACCAAGTGGGGCTCACGACCATACTGCTCCTTATATTTCACAACATCGGCTGCGATACCTTTCTTTATCTCGGCAGCCAAACTTGTTCCACTAATAATCATATATATATAGTTTTATTGTTAATCCAATACCTTATGTCCGATGTCGCTACGATAGAAGAGGCTGTCGCACTCAATCTTCCGAATGTCCGAGAGGGCCTGCTCTTGTGCCTCACGAAGCGTCGCACCACGACCTACAACCATCAGCACCCTACCACCTGCGGTAACAATCTTGCCATCTTTCTCGGCAGTGCCCATATGGTATATAGTGCTCTTGGACTCCTCCAAGCCCTCAATCACAGCACCTTTGGGATAGCTTCCCGGGTATCCCTTAGAGGCAAGCACAATACCGAGCAGAGCCTCATCGCTCCACTCCAATTCGCAATCACGAGCATCAATCGCCGCATCGAAGAGTTCGTAGATATCGCTCTTCAAGCGAGGAAGAACGACCTCTGTTTCGGGGTCGCCAAAACGAGCATTGAACTCAATAACTTTGGGGCCCTCCTCGGTGAGAATCAAGCCACCATAGAGCACGCCCGTGAAAGGCACACCCTCGGCAACCATAGCCTTTGCTGTGGGGCACATAATCTTCTCCAAAGCAAACTCCCTAACCTCGTCGGTAACAAATGGCACAGGGCTATATGCACCCATACCGCCCGTATTGGGGCCCTTGTCACCCTCATAGGCTCTCTTGTGGTCTTGCGCCATAGCCAGAGGATAGACCTTCTCGCCCGATACCACGCACATAAACGAGAACTCGGGGCCGGCGAGGAAATCCTCCACCACTACTCTACCCTTACCAAAGCTTGCATCCAAGAGCATATCTTTCAAAGCCTCGTCGGCATCCTCGTAGCTCTCAGCCACAACAACTCCCTTGCCTGCTGCCAAGCCATCATACTTGATAACGGCGGGCAGAGGACGATTCTTGACATACTCCCACGCCTTTTCGTACTCCTCAAAGGCCTCATAACCAGCAGTTGGAATATCGTATTTTGCCATCAGTCGTTTGGCAAACTCCTTGCTACTCTCAATCTGCGCAGCAGCCTTCGTGGGACCAAAGATGCGCAAGCCCCTCTGGGTGAAGCTATCCACGATACCCACTGCGAGTGCAGCCTCGGGGCCAACCACCGTAAGGTCAATACCGTTCCGGGTGGCAAACTCCACAAGAGTCTCCACATCCTCCACGCCAATATTTACCCTCTCGGCCTGTTTGGCGATACCCGCATTACCGGGAGCGCAGTAAATCTTCTCTACCTGTGGGGAGCGCGAAAGGGCATCCACAATCGCGTGGCACCTACCGCCACTGCCAACGACCAATACTTTTTTACTCTTCATACTAATGTTTGAAATGGCGCATACCCGTAAAGAGCATTGCTATACCTTTTTCGTTTGCTTTCCTAATTGCATCCTCATCGCGGATACTGCCACCGGGCTGAACAATTGCCACAACGCCATACTTCGATGCGAGTTCTACCGTATCGTCGAAGGGCAAGAAACCATCCGATGCAAGTACAAGGCCATCAGTAGCACCAGCAACCTTTGCCTCATTGAGAGCAATCTCTGCCGAGCCAACCCTATTCATCTGGCCTGCACCCACGCCAAGTGTCATACCACCCTTAACAACCACAATGGCGTTGCTCTTGACGTGTTTCACGACCTTCCAACCGAAGTTCATATCCTGCAACTCCTCGCTCGAAGGTTTGCGCTCGGTAACACACATCTCGGCCGTAACATCCAAGCACTCCATATCGGCATCCTGCACCAACAGACCGCCCGTAACACCCACATACTGCTTTTGGGGCTCCTTCACGCCATCCATCTTAACCTCCAAGAGTCGGAGATTTTTCTTCGAGGCAAACACCTCCAAGGCCTCAGGCTCAAACGAGGGGGCCATAACAATCTCCAAGAAGATGGGTTTCATCATCTCGGCAACCTCCTTCGTTAGGGGCCTATTCATTGCCACAATACCGCCATAGATGCTCACCTTATCGGCCTCGTATGCTCTCTTCCAAGCCTCCTCGATAGTTGCGCCAACGCCTGCACCGCAAGGGTTCATATGTTTCAAACCAACGCAGAAGGGCTCCGAGAACTCCCTTACAATCTGCAAAGCTGCATTGGCATCCTGAATATTATTGTAGGAGAGCTCCTTACCGCCAAGTTGTTTTGCATAAGCCACCGAGTAGCTAACCTCCTTGTCACCACGATAGAACGAGGCCTTCTGGTGGGGATTCTCGCCATAGCGAAGGCTCTGCACAGCATCGAAATTTAGGAAGAGTTTCTCATCCAATCCCGCAGCCTTACGCATATAGGTTGCAATGTGGCTATCGTAGAGAGCTGTGTGAGTATAGGCCTTTGCCGATAGCATAAGGCGTGTTTCGGGCTTGGTATTACCCTCTGCCCTAATCTCCGCCAAGACCATATCGTAGTCCGCAGGGTCGCACACTACGCTTACGGATGCAAAGTTCTTTGCTGCCGAGCGCAACATCGAAGGGCCACCAATGTCGATATTCTCCACAGCCTCCTCCATAGTCACACCCTCTTTGGCAATAGTTGCCTCGAATGGGTAGAGATTCACGCAGACCATATCAATGGTTTCAATCTCATTTTCAGCGAGGGCAGCCATATGCTCCTCCTTATCCCTGCGTGCCAGAAGACCTCCGTGCACCTTGGGATGAAGGGTTTTAACTCGGCCCTCGCAAATCTCGGGGAAGCCTGTAACATCACTAATATTGGTAACCTTCAAACCACTCTCGCGGAGTTTCGCCAAAGTACCACTTGTGGAGATAATCTCCCAACCCAACTCCGAGAGCGCGGTGGCAAACTCCACCACACCTCTCTTGTCGCTAACGCTAACTAACGCTCTCATTATTTATCAATTATCTTATTTATCGTTTCAATATAAAGTTTGTGTTCTGCCTTGTGAATCATCGCCTCCAACTCGTCGATATCGCTCCCTTCGTAGGGCACAGCCACTTGGGACAGAATCTTGCCGCCATCGAGTGTTGCATCCACCTCGTGGATAGTCACGCCATAGACCTTCACGCCATACTCAAACGCATCCTTAATGGCGTGTGCACCGGGGAATGCAGGAAGGAGTGCGGGGTGGATGTTGATAATCCTACCACCATACCTCTCCAACAACTCCTCGCCAACGATGCGCATATAGCCCGCCAAGCAGACCAAATCCACTCCCTCGGCATCCATTCTATCGGCAATCATCCTCTCGAACTCCCTCTTGGAGCCAAACTCTTTGGGGTTAAAAAGGAGCGTTGGTATGCCATACTTGCGAGCCCTTTCGAGCACATAGGCGCCCGCCTTGTCGCACACGCAGAGCACCACTTGGGCATCCACAATAGAGCCCTCTTTGCACCCTTTGGCTATTGCCTCAAAGTTGGAGCCATTACCGCTCGCAAAAACAGCCAATCGTTTCATCTACAACAGTTTTACGCCTTCGCCCTCTACGATTTTACCAATAACAGTTGCTCTTTCGCCACACTCGGTGAGAATCTCCACAACCCTCTGGGCATCCTCCTCATTGACTGCCACAACCATACCGACACCCATATTGAAGATGTTGAACATCTCCCTATGAGGCACGCCACCATACTCCTCCAAAAGGCGGAATACGGGCAAAATCTCCCAGCTACCCTCGGTAACCTCCACACCCTGACCATCTTTCAAGATGCGGGGAATATTCTCATCGAAGCCACCACCGGTGATGTGAGCCAAGCCGTGAACATCCACCTCTGCAAAGACCTTGTGCATCTGCTTAACATAGATTTTGGTGGGAGTCAAAAGCATCTCGCCCAGCGTCTGGTCGCCCGTCAAGGGGTATTTCTCATTGAGTTTCAGGCCATTGTCGCTCACAATTTTCCTCACAAGGCTGAAACCATTGGAGTGAACGCCGCTCGAAGCTACACCCACAAGCACATC
This sequence comes from Tidjanibacter sp., assembly GCA_045657545.1. Classification (GTDB taxonomy): domain Bacteria; phylum Bacteroidota; class Bacteroidia; order Bacteroidales; family Rikenellaceae; genus Tidjanibacter. The sequence continues at coordinate 65,559 of JAZOTH010000025.1, read as the reverse complement.
GCCAACCTTAACCTTTGAGCAGTCAATAAGTTTCGACTTCTCCACAGCACCCACCGTGAAGCCTGCGATGTCGTACTCACCCTCGGAGTACATACCGGGCATCTCGGCAGTTTCGCCACCCACGAGTGCGCAACCAGCCTGACGGCAACCCTCGGCAACACCCGACACGATAGCCTCAACGGTTGCAGGGTGATTCTTGCCCACGGCCACATAGTCGAGGAAGACGAGAGGCTCGGCACCCTGTGCCAAAACATCATTCACACACATAGCCACAGCGTCAATACCGATGGTATCGTGCTTATCCATCTCGAAGGCGAGTTTGAGTTTGGTACCCACACCATCTGTTCCACTAACCAACACGGGGTGCTCATAACCGAGCGAGCCCAAGTCGAACATACCGCCAAAGGCACCAATGTTGCCCATTGACCCCTTACGAGTGGTCGATGCAACGTGTTTTTTGATGCGGCTAACAACCTCGTAGCCTGCTTCGAGATTCACACCCGAAGCCTCGTAACTTTTTGCCATAGAATCTATTTCGCTTTAATTTTGTATCGTTTATAGAGTGTTGCGTTCTCGTCTGTCAGGTAGAGATCTGTGGGATACTTTCCATCGAAGCAAGCCATACACATCTCACACCTATCGCCCGAGCGCATCAGTGACTCGGTGGTGAGGAATGCGAGCGAATCGGCCTCAATATACTCCCTTACCTCCTCAATGCTCTTTTGTGCCGAGATAAGTTCCTCATATGTAGAGGTATCGACACCATAGTAGCAGGGGTGTTTCATTGCGGGCGAGGCAATCCTGACGTGCACCTCGGTAGCACCTGCCTCTTTCAGCAGGCGGACAATACGTTTGGAGGTCGTACCCCTCACAATCGAATCATCCACCATCACTACCCTCTTGCCACCAACAATGCTCCTCACGGCCGAGAGTTTCATCCTCACACCCTTCTCCCTCATACTCTGCGAGGGCTGGATGAAGGTGCGAGCCACATATTTACTCTTGACGAGTCCCATTTCATAGGGGATACCGCTCGCCTCGGCATAGCCTATTGCTGCGCTCAGGCTCGAATCGGGCACACCGATTACTATATCTGCATCTGCCGGGGCCTCCTTGAACAAGAGTTTGCCACTCTCCTTACGGAAGGCGTGGACATTACAACCATCAATATCACTATCGGGGCGGGCAAAGTAGATATACTCCATCGAGCACATATTGTAGTGTTTGAAGCTCGAAAAATGGTTGCTACGGATTCCGTGGTGGTCGATGGAGATAATCTCTCCCGGCTCCACATCCCTAACATACTCCGCGCCGATAACCTCAAAGGCACAAGTCTCACTCGACACTACCCAGCTACCATCCTTCAATCTACCCAACGACAGGGGTTTGAGTCCGTGTTTATCCCTGCACGCATAGATACGTTTGCCGGTCATAATCAGGAAGGCAAATGCACCCTCCACCATATTCAGGGCCTCCATAATGGAGTGGATACGATCAACGTGTGCCTGTGCTGCATCCTTTTTGATGAGGTTGGCTATAAGTTCACAATCCGACGAGGTGAGGAACAAGCTTCCGCTATCCTCCAAATACTTGCGCAACCTATCGGCATTGACCAACTTACCATTGTAGGAGATGGCAAAATCACCCGTGCGATGGTGGAAAACGATGGGTTGGATATTCTCCATAACTCCACCGCCACCCGCATTGGTGTAGAGCACCTGTCCCACAGCGATATTGCCATCGAGCTCAGAGAGGTTGGTTTCGTTGAAAACACTATTGACCAACCCTGCGCCCTTGACATATTTGAGCTGACCATCTTTGGCACTCACAATACCGCAACCCTCCTGACCACGGTGTTGCAGTGCGTGCAAACCGTAGTAGCAGATATTGGCAGCGTCATCCGAGCCATAGATACCAAAAACGCCACACTCCTCGTGTAATCTCTTCTCTTCGGAGTTCATCCCCTATTATTTAATGGTATTCAAACGTGCGTTAATCTCCTCGTAGGCCTCAATCACCTTACCCATATCCCTGCGGAAGCGGTCTTTGTCGAGTTTCTCATTGGTGGTAGCATCCCAAAGGCGGCAAGTGTCGGGGCTAATCTCATCGGCCAAGACAATCTTACCATCTGCGGTCTTACCAAACTCAATCTTGAAGTCCACGAGGCGGATATTAACCTGTGCAAACATATCAATCAAAACTTTGTTGATACGAGCAGTGAGGTCATACACCTGGGCCAACTCCTCGTATGTTGCAGCACCGAGAGCCACAGCGTGGTGGTCGTTAATCAGGGGGTCACCAAGTGCGTCATCCTTGTAGCAAATCTCGTAGATAGTGTTGGGGGCAATAGTACCCTCCTCAATGCCGAGGCGTTTTGCCATCGAGCCGGCAATTACATTCCTCACGATAACCTCCAAAGGCATAATCGACACCTTCAAGCACAACTGGTCGCGCTCATTGAGGGTTTCGATGTAGTGGGTGGGGATACCCGCTGCCTGCAACTGGTGGAATACGATGGTCGAAATCTTATTGTTCAACACACCCTTGTTCTCAATGGTTGCCTTCTTGATGTTATTGAAAGCGGTTGCAGCATCCTTGTAGTGGATAATCACCTTGTTCTCCTCATCTGTTGCAAACACCTGTTTTGCTTTGCCCTCATAGAGCATCTCTAACTGTTTCATTTACTGACGTTTTTATTTTATTAAACTTATTATTTCTTCCTAAAATAGCGGACTGCATTGCGGAACAGATTCTGCTCCTTATTACCCGCAATGTTCTTCATCAAACCACTCTCATAGCGTTCCGAGTGGCCCATCTTGCCGAGAATCCTACCATCGGGCGAGATGATACCCTCAATAGCCATCGTAGAGCCATTGGGGTTCTCGGGCGAGTGCATCGTGGCGTTGCCCTCCGAGTCGGCATATTGGAATGCAATCTGCCCTGCCTCACAAAGAGCCTTTGCCAACTCTGCATTGGCCACAAACTTACCCTCACCGTGCGAAGCAGCAATGGAGTGCAACTCGCCAATCTCGAAGCTCTCCAACCAAGGTGATGCCACCGATGCCACCCTTGTGGTGACAATCTGCGAGATGTGGCGGTTGATATCGTTGTGGAACAAGGTGGGTGACTCAGCGGTCATCTCACCAATCTTACCATAAGGCAACAATCCCGACTTAACCAACGCTTGGAAGCCGTTGCAAATACCCAGAATCAAACCACCCCTCTGTTGCAGACGCTCAATAGCACCCTTAACCGTTGAGTTCATAATCACACTTGCGATAAACTTACCGCTACCATCGGGCTCGTCGCCTGCCGAGAAGCCACCGCTAAATGCCAAGATGTGGCAGCCGTCAATCTCGCGGGCCATCTCCTCCACCGACTCCTCAATATCCTTTGCCGAGAGGTTGCGGAATACCGAAGTGCGCACCTCGGCTCCCTCCATCGTGAAGGCCTTAGCCATATCGTAGTCGCAGTTGGTACCGGGGAATACGGGGAGATAGACAATAGGGTTCTCCACAGCCTCGCCCTCGTAGTGAGTCGTATTCTCCTTCGAGGTGGCATTCTCTGCCGCACCCTCCAAGCCGCTCCTATCGGGGTAAATCTCCGTAAAGTGCTGGCGGTTAGCCTCCAAAAGAACATCGAGAGCCATCTTTTCTCCATTGACAACAAGGCTCTCCTCCGAGGTGGTCATACCCAGCAACTCAAAGTGGGGGAAGTCGAGAGGTTTCACACTCTCAATCACCAACGAGCCATAGTTCCAACCAAACAAATCGCTCTCCGACACCTCCACATTGGCACCAATTCTATTACCAAAGCTCATCTTCGCCAAAGCCTCTGCCACGCCACCAAAGCCCACAGCCCAGGCCGAGGTGATGGCTCCCGCAAAAATCTTATGGCGAACAATCTCATAAATATCAATGAGTTCCTCTGTATCGGGCATCCAATTCTTCAAAGGTGTGTGGCGCACAAGGTAGAGATAGCTGCCTGCCGATTTCCACTCGGGGCTGATTACCACCCTGCTATCCACAGCCGTAGCACCAAAGGCCACCAACGTGGGAGGAACGCTAATATTTGCAAATGTACCACTCATCGAGTCCTTACCGCCAATCGAAGGCAAGCCCAGAGCCACCTGCATACGCAATGCGCCAAGCAACGCAACAAGGGGTTTGCCCCAAGCCGTTGGGCTCGACATCTTCTCGAAGTACTCCTGATACGAGAATCGCATCTTCTCATACTCGGCACCCGCTGCCACAGCCTTTGCCACAGCCTCCACAACTGCGTATGCAGCACCGTGGTAGGGGCTCCAACTGCTCAAATAGGGGTTGAAACCATAGGAGAGCATACTTGCAGTGTTGGTCGTATGGTTGCCCACGGGCAGACGCTGAACGCTCACCTGACTCTCCGTCGTCTGAGTTTTACCACCGTAAGGCATCAAGACCGTAGAGCGACCAATGCTCGAATCGAACATCTCAACAAGGCCCTTCTGGGTGGTCACATTATCATCCGCAAGCAGAGTCTTAAATTTCTCGGTGAGGTTCTCGCCCTCCACATTGCGCTCGAAGGGGTTTTTCTGCTCCACAGCACCCACCTTCACAGCCGCATAGTGTTTAGCACCTGCCGAGTCGATAAACTCGCGACTCAAATCGGCCACAACCTCACCGCCATAGAACATCCTCATTCTACCCGTTGAGGTCACATCGGCAACGTGTCTAACCTCTATATTCTCCTCGTGGCAATAGCGTTCAAACTCCTCTTTGTCCTTCGCCTCCACAACCACCGACATACGCTCCTGCGACTCGCTGATTGCAAGCTCCGTAACATTCAGACCGCTATACTTGGTGGTCACCCTATCGAGATAAATATCGAGTCCATCGGTCAGCTCACCAATGGCAACACTCACGCCACCCGCGCCAAAGTCGTTGGACTTCTTGATAAGTCTTGTAACCTCGGGCCTGCGGAACAAGCGGGAGATTTTCCTCTCCTCGGGGGCATTACCCTTCTGCACCTCACTGCCGCACTCCTCAATGGAGCTTACGTTGTGTTCCTTCGAAGAGCCCGTAGCACCACCAATACCATCGCGGCCCGTTCTGCCACCAAACATCAATATCACATCGCCCTCTGCGGGACTCTCACGCCTTACATTCTCGGCCTTCACAGCACCCACAACGGCACCAATTTCAAGCCTCTTGGCAACATAATCTGGGTGATACACCTCCCTGACGTGGGTTGTTGCAAGACCTATCTGGTTGCCATAGGAGGAGTAGCCCGCAGCTGCACGCAACGAGATGACCCTCTGAGGCAATTTACCCTTCATCGTTTCGCCCACAGGGAGGTAGATGTTACCTGCACCCGTCACCCTCATTGCCTGATAGACATAACTCCTACCACTCAGCGGGTCACGAATGGCACCGCCCAAGCAGGTCGAAGCACCACCAAAGGGCTCAATCTCTGTGGGGTGGTTGTGGGTTTCGTTTTTGAACATCAGAAGCCAACGCTCCATCTTGCCATCCACATCAACATCGACATAGATACTGCACGCATTGTTCTCTTCGCTCTGCTCCATATCATCCAGCAGGCCCTGCTTTTTGAGGTACCTTGCACCAATGGTTGCAAGATCCATCAGACAGAGGCTCTTACCCTCTCTGCCAAGCCTCTTGCGGATATTTTTCCACAACTCAACGGCATCCTTTATATCGTCCGACACAAACGAATCCTCCACCTCAATATCGGTAAGTTCGGTTGTGAAAGTTGTGTGGCGGCAGTGGTCACTCCAATAGGTATCCAAGATGCGCAACTCGGTTTCATTGGGCTCCCTACCCTCTCTGGTGAAATATCCCACAACCTCCATCAAATCATCGCCATTCATCGCCAAGCCCTTCTCCTTGCAGTAGCCGTCGGCCTCCTCGCGGGTAATCCCACGGAATCCATCAAGCACCTCCACAGGTTTAGCCACCGCCCTCTCGGCAGGAGCCAAAACAGAGAGGTCTTTCTCTCTCGATTCCACCGCATTGATGCAGTAATTGGAGATTCTGGCCATCTGCTCCTCGGTGACACTCTCATCAAAGATGATAAGTTTGGCACTGCGAATCTCCACCTCAGCTGAGGGTGAGAGCAGTTTCACACACTCGGTAGCCGAAGCTGCCCTCTGGTCGAACTGACCGGGAAGGCACTCAATAGCCAAATGGGGCATTCCGCCAAAATCGACCTCATCGGTGACGCTGTCGGTAGCCACCTCGCCAAAGACTCGATAGCGACTCTCCTCTATCAATTCACGCGAAAAACCAAACAAGTCATAAACGCACAGCAAACGCAACGAGGCAATATTCAATCCGAGATTCGAATTGAGTTCCCTCAGCAAGCTCTCTGCCTCCACCCTGTAAGGCTCGCGTTTTTCGACAAATATGCGATAATTGTTCATCTACTCAATATTTGGGTTGTAGTTAATCTCTCCTTATACGTTTCGACTAAATCTCCGAGGCAAGCACCTTGTCGGCCTGCTCCTTGCGGAAATCGTCGAGTTTGCGTTTTACCTCGGCATCCGTCACTGCCAACATAGCAACAGCCAACAGTGCCGCATTCTTGGCTCCATCAATACCAACAGTTGCAACGGGAATACCCGAAGGCATCTGCACCATCGAGAGGAGCGAATCCAGACCTTCGAGCGAGCGCGACTTGATAGGCACACCGATTACGGGCAGTGTGGTGAAAGCTGCAACCACACCTGCAAGGTGTGCTGCGCCACCCGCACCTGCAATAATTGCGGCAAATCCGCGCTCTCTTGCGCCACTTGCCCACTCTTCCAACTCGTGGGGAGTGCGGTGAGCACTCAACACTCTCTTCTCGTATTCAACTCCAAACTGCTCCAAAATAGCAGTAGCACCCGACATAACACCCCAATCGCTTGTCGAGCCCATCACAACGCCAATTTTCATATTTTTGCTCTATGTATTTTCCATAAAAGAGTGACCGCCAGACTATTACATCGGCGGTCACACTCATCCTATTTCTCTTTTTCGGTCGCACTTTTTGCCATCAAGGGTGCGCACTTCTCGGCAGCAAGAGCCATTTCAAGCCCCCAAGCCACTTGGCGAGCAACTCCTATGCCCACCACCCTATGTCGCACTCGATCCATAGCGGATATATTTCGGTATCTATACACTAAATAACCTCCCTTGATTCAACAGCACAAATGTACGTCTATTTTTCTCAAAAAGAAAATGAAGTTTTCAATAACTTATCAACAATTGCGCACTACAATTTAGCCTTCGACTCGCAATATACGCAACGGTATTTACCGGGCTTGTCGGTACGGGGACGGAAGTAGGAATCCACGTTCTCCATATTGGAGATACAGCGTTTGTTGCTACATACATACTCGTTGCGAACTGCATCCTCGGGAATCAGACTGATGGTCTTGCTGTCATCTTTTGCCCATTCGAGAAGTTTCATAATGAGTGCCATACGCACAAACTTACCATTCTCAACCTGACGGAAGTATGCAGCCCTGGGGTCAGCATCCACCTCCACAGTAATCTCATTTACACGAGGCAGGGGGTGAAGGATGCACATATTGGGGCGAGCATTTTTGAGTTTCGAGGGGTCAAGGATGAAGCTATCCTTTACGCGGTCGAACTCGTCCTCATCCAAGAAACGCTCTTTCTGCACGCGAGTCATATAGAGGATATCCAACTCACCCATAACCTCTTCCATAGTTGCAACCTCCTTGTAGGGGATATTGTTTTTCTCACACACCTCGTGCCTCATATAGCTGGGCAAACGCAACTGCTCGGGAGCGATGAGCACAACTTTCACACCCTCATAGCGCGACATAGCCTTGATGAGCGAGTGAACGGTACGACCAAAACGAAGGTCACCGCAGAAACCGATGGTGAGGTTATCGAAACGGCCCACCTCACGTTTGATGGTGAGAAGGTCTGTCAAAGTCTGTGTGGGGTGGCTGTGGCTACCGTCACCTGCATTGATAACGGGGATGCGCGAGTTGTTGGCAGCAACAAGAGCAGCACCCTCCTCAAAGTGACGCATTGCGATAATATCTGCAAAGCAGTTGATGGTACGAGTGGTGTCGGCGCAGGTCTCACCTTTGGCTACCGAAGAGCTCTTTGCATCCGAGAAACCGAGAACGGTACCACCGAGCTCCAACATTGCCGAGGTGAAGCTCAAACGAGTACGAGTACTTGGCTCATAGAAGAGCGTTGCGAGTTTTTTACCCTTACAAGCCTCGGTGTATTTCTCACGATTTTCGATGATGTCCTCCGCAAGTGCAATAATCTCATTAAGCTCCTGCATCGAAAGGTCTGTGGGGTCAATCAAGTGTCTCATATTTCTATATTTGTTTAATTTGGATTAAAGTATTTATTTAACTAACCTTTTGTCTATTTTCAGCTATTTGTTCATCCAACTTTCGTCTTGTGGGTTGGACATAAATTGTTTCAATCGGGCCTCATCTTCGGGGGCAATATAACCCTCCTCAACAGCCACCTCAACAAGAGTATCGAAGTTCGAGAGCGAGTAGTTTACAACGCCCGCAGCAGCGAGTCTTTCGATGCCTTTTTTCATTCCGTAGGTAAAGATGCTCACAACGCCCAACACCTCGGCACCTGCCTCGCGCAAGGCCTCAACAACATCAATACAGCTACCACCTGTGGAGATCAAATCCTCAATCACAACCACCTTTGCGCCCTTCTCCAAGCGGCCCTCGATGCGGTTGCCCCTACCGTGGTCTTTGGCACTACCGCGCACATAACCCATAGGCATATCCAGCATATCGGCCGCGATGGCTGCGTGGGCAATACCCGCAGTACTTGTACCCATCAGCACCTCCGCTTCGGGGAAGCGTTCTTTGACGGTCTGTGCAATAGCACTCTCCACCACCTTGCGAGCTTTGGGAGCGGTGAGAATCAAGCGGTTGTCACAATAAATAGGGCTTTTGATGCCACTTGCCCAAGTGAAAGGCTCCTCGGGGCGGAGGAATACCGCCTTAATGGAGAGCAGTTGGGCTGCAATAATCTTCTCTGTTGTCATATTAGTTGAGTTTCAAAAATTCGCTAACACATTTACGATAAGCCGCAACGGGGTCTTCGGCAGCGGTAATTGGGCGGCCTACAACGATATAGTCCGAGCCCAGCTGACGTGCCCTTGCGGGTGAGGTGATGCGCACTTGGTCATCGGCTGCCGACTCGGCAAAGCGGATACCGGGAGTGATGGTCATAAACTCCTCGCCACAAGCCGACTTAACGATGGTCGATTCCAGAGGCGAACAAACAACGCCATCCAGACCTGCCGCCTTGGCATTTTCGGCATATTTGATAATAGTATCGCCAATGGTTGCATTAATCAAGAGCTCCTCCTGCATAACCTGCTCCGAGGTGGAGGTAAGCTGGGTTACTGCAATCAGCAGAGGTCGTGTTCCATCTGCGCGGGTGAGTCCCTCTTTTGCCGCCCTCATCATCTCCACAGTACCGGCTGCGTGAACATTCACCATATCCACATCCAGGGCCGAGAGAACCCTCATAGCCTTGCGCACCGTATTTGGAATGTCGTGCAGTTTCAGGTCGAGGAAAATCTTGTGGCCCCTGCGTTTAATCTCTCTAACGATGGCGTTACCCTCGGCATAGTAGAGTTCCATACCGATTTTCAAGAAAGGTTTGCGCTCCTCGCCCGAAAATTTATCCAAGAAGGTGAGGGTTTCCTCTGCCGACGCAAAGTCACAGGCAATAATTACATCTTTTGCATTCATCACTTTACAATACCAATTATGTCTGACAATTTCTCAATTCCAAGTCGCTCCATCTCTGCGGGCAGAGCCTCAATAATCTCCTTGCAGGCGTAGGGGTTTCGCAGATTGGCAGCGCCCACCTCAACGGCCGTAGCACCCGCCATCATCATTTCGATTACATCACTCGCGCTCTCCACGCCACCGCAGCCAATCACGGGAATACTACAAGCCTTAGCCACCTGATAGACCATCCTCACAGCCACAGGAAAGACCGCAGCACCCGAAAAACCGCCCATCTTATTGGCAATAACAGGTTTGCGGGTTTTGGTGTCTATCCTCATACCAAGCATCGTATTAATCAGGCAGATTCCATCTGCGCCTGCTTCCTCGGCCGCCTTGGCAATAGCCACGATATCCGTAACATTGGGTGTGAGTTTCACATAGAGAGGTTTAGTAACTACCCTCTTTACGGCTCTCACAACCTCGGCTACACTTTCGGGTGAGGTACCAAAGCTCATACCGCCACCGTGCACATTGGGGCACGAGACGTTGAGTTCGATAATCTCCACCTGCTCCTGATGGGTGATTTTCTCGCAGCACTCCACATATTCGTCAATCGAAAAGCCACTAATGTTGGCAATGATGGGTTTGTGGAACCTCTCGCGCATCTTGGGCAACTCCTCGGCGATAACAGCGTCAATACCTGGGTTTTGCAATCCCACAGCGTTAATCATCCCCTCCCTACACTCGGCAACGCGGGGCAATGGATTACCATAGCGAGCCTCGCGGGTAGTACCCTTAAAGGAGATAGAACCAAGGATGTCTATATCATAAAACTCCGCCATACCATAGCCGTAGCCGAAGCAACCGCTTGCAGGTATCACGGGATTGTCGAGCCTAACACCGCTCAACACAACACTCATATCGCGTTTTACTTCCATATCAAATCCTCCTTGCTAAATACGGGGCCCTCCTTGCAGATTCTCTTTGCGCCACTCTTGGTCTCGATGCTGCAACACATACACACACCAAAGCCACACGCCATTCTCTCATCGAGGCTCACCTCGCCCCTCCACTCCAAGCCGCCACACACAGCCTTCAACATAGGCATTGGGCCACAAGCGTAGAAGTAGTCGCACTCCAAACCTTTCTCTCTGATTACGTCGGTAACAAACCCTTTGGTACCCTTTGAGCCATCTACAGTTGCAATATAGGTTTCAACGCCCAACTCCTCAAACATCTCATCGGCAACCACATCGGCCTGGCTATTGAATCCCAAAATCACAACGGGCTTAACACCTCGTGCAATGAGTTTCTTTGCCAAATTGTACAATGGAGCACAACCGATACCGCCACCAAGCAGCGCAGGGCGCACACAAGCAACCTCCTCCGAGAAGCCGTTGCCCAAACCCGTGAGCAAATCGACCATCTGGCCTGTCTTCATAAGGCTCATAGCCTTCGTACCCTCGCCCACAACATCGTAGAGCAGGGTTATTGTCTTCTCATCGTAGTCACACACCGAGATGGGGCGACGCAAAAACTTACCCTCCACAGCGACATTCACAAACTGTCCCGAGCGGGTAATATACCGTGTGTCACCCTCCAAAACCATCTTCACGGTCTTGGCCGAGATTTTCTCATTGGACACAACTTTATATAAATCTCTCTTATACATTCTCTCTTGGCTATTTTTCATACACAACCCTACCATCTGCGACAGTCAGAAGCACCTCACCCCTTAGTCGCATACCATCAAATGGAGTACTCCTACCCATCGACACAAATTCCGCAGGATTCACGTTATATTCGGCACACAAATCCACCAGCGTGGCATCCAACATCTCTCCCTCCTCGATTCCGCCACCGATTCCGAGCAGTTTGCGGGGAGTCAAGGACATTATCTCCACCAACCTTTCGAGCGAGATAATCCCTCCGCCCACCATAAAGGTGTAGATGGCAGCAAGAGAGGTTTCTATACCCACAACACCCATAGCACTCTCCGCCAAGCCTTTGGATTTCTCCTCTGCCGAGTGGGGTGCGTGGTCGGTGGCGATAACGTCTATCGTACCATCGGCAACACCCTCGCGCAAAGCCTCCATATCGGCCCTTGAACGCAACGGAGGATTCATCTTGAATCGTCCCTCCTCGCGCATATCCTCATCACAAAGGGCCAAATAGTGAGGTGCGGTTTCACACGTCACTCTCACACCGCGAGCCTTCGCTGCGCGGATGAGCTCCACACTCTCCTTGGTCGAGATGTGGCAAACATGCAGGCGGCAACCCGTGCGCTCGGCAATCTCAATATCTCTCTTCACCTCGCCCCACTCACTCTCGGAGCAGATACCTCTATGGTTATGAGCCCTACACCACTCGCCATCGTGGATGTAGCCACCTTTAAGGAGGCTCTCCACCTCGCAGTGGGCGGCGAGCAATTTACCCGTCTTTGCAACGCCCTTCATTGCCCTCTCCATCACCTCGGCGGACTGAACACCTGTGCCATCGTCGGAGAATCCTGCCACAAGAGGAGCAAGTGCATCAAAATCTACACACTCTTCACCTTTGCGGGCGGTGGTAATAGTTGCATAGGGCAACACCTCAATGCAGGCATCGCGGGCAATTATATCGAGTTGTTGTTGGAGATTCTCCACTGTATCGGGGGCGGGATTCAGATTGGGCATTGGGCAAACGGTCGTAAAACCACCCTTTGCAGCAGCCCTTGTTCCGCTTGTAATGGTCTCTTTGTAGGAGTAGCCGGGCTCACGCAGATGAACGTGCATATCGACCAAACCGGGCAGGAGCACTCGACCGTGTCCCTCTACTACCCTTATGCCCTCACTGGGAGTTATGCTCTCTGCAATGGCCACAACCCTGCCATCTTCCACCAAGACATCGCACACCGAAAAGGCACCTTTGTGCCATACGTTGGCACCTGCGATTACAAAACTTACTCTTGCCATAGAATTCATACCCCCTAATGCAATAATTTAGGCATAAAAAAAGAGGTAACTCGCGGGGGCGACTTACCTCTAAAACTCAAAAATGGACAAAAGACAACGCGACCTCAATGGGCTCAAATTGCGATGTTTTCGCGCAACTCGGGACTCTATTCTGCAAACGGTCATGGCTTCTTTTGTCATTTATTTGCCCACAAAAGTACGATGCAAAAATCAATTTTCCAACTCCCTACGCCCATTTTTTCAACATTTAATTGACAAGTCGGATTTTCTAATACACCGCAGCATCTACACCGCGTGGTATACCTGGTGCAAAGTTTGCTTTTATGTAATCTTTCAGGCCGAAATTGTGTTCCCTCTCTTCAAGCGACATATCGTTGACCACTTGATGAATCTGCAACCTCTCACCACCAAAAGCCATACGCTCGGCAAACATCTCTATTTCGGGGCGAAGGTAGTACATAGGCCGCCACGAGAAGTTATGGTCCATATTGTTGGCATCGTAGAACCAATAGGGTGCCCCCCTCTCGTCCAACGACTCAGCAATAGCCTCCGAGCCGAAGAGCGACACACTCAACAGCGACTGTTTTCCATAGGGGACATTGCGGTCGGCATTGCCGTGGAAGAGCAACATCGGACAAGGCTCCTTTGCCCACTCCAACTTTCGTCCCGAGGCACAAATGGCTCCCGCCATAGAGATAACCCCTGCATAATCGAAATTGGCGGGCAGCACTGCCGACATAGGTTGCGAATTGGCCAACACCCACTCCGCCTGACACACCGTAATGGCACCCGCACTCGCACCGAGAGTCACAATTCTCTCGGGATCAATGCCCAAAACCGAAGAGTTGGCAACCAAATAGGCTGTCGCTTCCAGCAAATCCTCCACAGCCACATCAATAGCATCCACCAGCATAGCCCTAAAATCGAACAACGAGCGTTTCACCTCGGGCTCTTCGATGAGAGGTTTGAGGCCCAAGCGGTAGTCGATGGCTACAACTTTCCACCCCCTGCGGGCAAAATACTCATAGACCTCCACAACCTCTTTTTCGGCACGCGAGCCCGTCAGAAAAGCCCCACCGAAGACATACAAAAGACAAGGCTCAACATCCTCACCAACAGAGTAAACATCCAGATAGAGAGGCTCTTGGCCACGATGGGTGTAGGTATATGTTTTCATCTCGACCACTTGGGCATTAGCTCCAACAATCGAGCCGAGAAACAGAGTCAGAAGCAATAGTTTTTTCATCATTTTTCACTCTCATTTTAGCCATCGCAAAGGTACAAAATCCTCTTTGAAAATCCACGCCCTCGGGGAGTTATTTTGCCAACATTTTCTCACCTCAAAGAGAAATATTAACAATGTGTTAATAACTTATTTATTAAAATAAGGTATCCGAGAGGTGTAACTTCACAAAAATATTTCTACTTTTGTGGGTTATGAGAAACATTCTGACCAAACTATTATTTGCAGCACTCTTAGTGCTCACATCTTCAAGTCTTTATGCACAAGGCGGGAAGGTGTCGGTCAGCGGTAAGGTTGTGGATGCCGCAAATGGCGAGCCCCTTATCGGCGTGACCATTCTGACAGAGTCAATGCAAGGTGTCACAACCTTCGTTGATGGAACGTACACAATTGATGCCACCGAAGGCACAACGCTCACATTCTCCTATATGGGCTACAAGGATGTGACTTGGAAGGTCCCCACGGGCGTTAGCGAGGCTATCCGCAATGTGGAGATGGAGAGCGAGAGCGAGGTGCTCGAAGATGTGGTTGTAATCGCCTATGCAGTCCGCAAGAAGGGCACCGTGGCCGGCTCGGTTTCAACCGTCAAGGCCGAAAAGGTAGAGAGCACACCCACAGCGGCCTTCGACCAAGCACTGCAAGGACAGGTTGCCGGTCTGTCGGTACTCTCCAACACCGGTGAGCCCAGCGCAGCGGCAACTATGACCATTCGTGGTACCAACTCCATCAACTCGGGTACTGCCCCTCTCTACATTCTCGACGGTGTGCCCATCTCAGCAAGCGACTTCAACACCATCAACCCTGCCGACATTGAGTCCCTTTCGGTACTCAAAGATGCATCTTCGACCTCCATCTATGGTGCCAGGGCGGCAAATGGTGTAATTGTAATCACCACCAAGCGTGGCCGTATCGCCGAGCGTCCCCGCATCGAATACCGTATGCAGCTCGGTATCTCGCAGGCTGATGCCAGCAAGTGGGATTTGATGACAACCCCCGAGCGTATCAAGTACGAGAAGCAGGTGGGTATGACCGCAGGTCAGAACTACAACCTTCTGAGCCAGACCAACGTCAATTGGATGAACGAGGTCTTCAACTCCACCGCCCCATTGCAGAACTATGAAGTTTCTGTTTCGGGTGCCGACGATAAGACCAACTACTATATCTCTGGTGGTTACTACAACCAGCAGGGTACGGCTGTTGGCTCGGGCTTCGAGCGTTTCTCGATGAGGGCCAATGTTCAGCGCAAGGCGGCCGAGTGGCTCACCTTGGGCACCAACACTATGCTCAACTATCAGAAGATTCAGCAGGCCGACGAGGGTGCCTACACACTTGTTACCCCCATTTCGGCAGCACGTTTTATGCTCCCCTATTGGAATCCCCGCAGGGCGGATGGTTCGATTGCATCCATCGAGGACGGCTCGTGGAAGGGTAATGGTCAGAACCCTCTCGAATGGCTCGAAAACAACCCTGTGCACTACCAGAAGTACAAACTGCTCTCGACCGTATTCTTGGAGGCAAAACCCATCAAAGGGCTCTCTATTCGCTCGCAGTTTGGCGTGGATTACTCCCACACCACCGGTTTTGGCGTGTCGTATCCCAGCTATGCCCCCAATCAGGGCAACGGCTCAGCTTCGCGCTCTTCGACCGACTCCTATAACCTTACGATTACCAATACGGCAAACTACACCTTCGATATTGATGGTGACCACAACTTCACATTCCTCCTCGGTCAGGAGGGCGTGGATTACCACTACGAGGCGTTCAGCTTGCTCACCGAGGGCCAGAATAACGACCGCCTGACAAGCATTTCGACAGGTACGAGGGCCACTTCATGGGACGACACTACCGACTCCGACTACGGTTTCCTCTCCTTCTTCTCTCGTGGCGAGTATAACTACGACCGAAGAATCTATGCCGAGGCAGCCTTCCGTTTGGATGGCTCTTCGAGGTTTGGTCGCTCGCGTCGTTGGGGTGCCTTCTGGTCTATGGGCCTTATGTGGGATGTGCAGAGGGAGGAGTTCCTGCTCCCCTACACCGATTGGCTCACCACTGCCCAAGTGTCGTTCTCGACAGGTACGAGTGGTAACTCCTCAATTCCCAACTATGAGCACTTGGCTCTTGTGGGTGGCGGTGCCGACTATATGGGCGACGCAGGTGTAGGCTTGGCACAACCCGGCAACGAGAATCTCGGCTGGGAGAAGCCTTGGACCACCAACTTTGCCATCCACGCAGGTTTCTGGAATAGGCTCAACGTCGATTTGGAGCTCTACTATAAGCTCACCAGCGATATGTTGATGCAGGTACCCGTGCCCTACTCGACCAGCGGTTTTGGTTACTATTGGGACAACGTGGGTGAGATGGTCAATGCCGGTGTGGAGCTCAACGTAACGGGCACCATCATCGCTACCGACGATTTCCTCTGGACAGCCAATGCCAACGTATCCTACAACCACAACGAGATTACCGAGCTCTACAATGGTGTGACCGAGTATGAACGCTCTGGCACCAACACCAAACTCCAAGTGGGTCACCCCCTCGGCGAGTTCTACATCAACCGCTACGCAGGTGTAAACCCCGCAAATGGTGAAGCCTTGTGGTATGACAAGAGTGGCTATCTCACCACCGAATTGCGCGATGAGGACAAAGTTTTGGTGGGTAAAACATACATCGCTCCCTGGCAGGGCGGCTTTGGCACAGCCTTGACCTACAAGGGACTCTCTTTGAGCACACAGTTTAGCTGGGTAGCAGACCGCTGGATGCTCAACAACGACCGCTACTTCGACGAGTCGAATGGTAGGTTTGCAACCTACAACCAATCGCGTCGTCTGTTGGAGAGGTGGCAGAATCCCGGTGATGTAACCGACATTCCCCGCCACGGCGAATATACCGAGTTCGACAGCCGCTTGTTGGAGGACGCATCGTTCTTGCGTCTGAAAAATGTGATGCTCTCCTACTCGCTCCCCTCGGAGTGGCTCGCAGGGCAGAATGTGGTAAGGGGCGCAAGGTTCTACATTCAGGCACAAAACCTGCTCACTTGGACCCACTTCTCGGGCCTCGACCCCGAGGGCACATCTAACGTATATGCTGCGCAGTATCCTATGGCGCGTCAGTACACCTTCGGTCTTGACGTTACATTCTAACCCCCGACAAGTATGAAGATGAAAATGAACATAAAATACCTCTTGGTGGCATTGGCAACAATGACTCTTGCCACCTCTTGTTTGGACAAACTGCCCGAGTCGGCCATTCCCACCGATGAGGCTATGCAGTCCTACAACGATGCCGAACAGACCGTCACCGGCATCTATTCGATGATGAAGAGCGGCTCCCTTTGGAGCGGTGCCCTCACCCTCCTTCCCGACATCCAGACCGACTTGGTCTATGCCGTGGATGGATATTCCAACACCTACGGACAACACTGGCTGTGGAACATCCGCTCTACAAATGCAGAAGTGGAGTCGGTGTATGCGTCGCTGTATAGCATCATCAGCAACTGTAACTTCTTCCTCGAAAGGATTGAGGATGTTATCAAGAAACAGACCGACGACCAGAAAATCACCATTTTGGAGCAATATACAGGCGAGGTCTATACCATCCGCGCCCTCTGCTACTCGGAGTTGCTGAAAATTTTCTGCGAGGCATACAATCCGGCCACCGCCGATAGCGACCTCGGTGTGGTACTCCGCAAAGGCTACTCGGAGGCCGAGGAGAGTGTGCGTGCCTCAATGAGGAAGTCCTATGAGTTTGTCCTCTCCGACTTGGAGAAGGCCGAGGAGATTCTCGACCCCGCATACGACCAATACAGCAGCTACTATATGACCAATGCGGTGGCCCACGCACTCCACGCAAGGGTGGCACTCTATATGCAGGAGTGGGACGAGGCCATTGAGCACGCCACAGCCGTAATTGACCACGAAAACGGTATGTACTCGCTCTCGGCAGCCAATCAGGCCTACACCAGCGAGATGACCTTCTTTGACTATATGTGGAACTACGACCTCGCCACCGAGACCATCTGGCAGGTGGGCTTTACCACAACTTCGATGGGTGGCGCACTCGGTCAGGTATTCCTCAATTTCAACAACGACTACACATACTACTACCCCGACTATGTCCCCGCCGAGTGGGTTTTGAACCTCTACACCTCGGGCGATATGAGGTATAACTCCTACTTCGCAACCCTCCCTACGGGTTACGACCACGCACTGACTTGGCCCCTGCTGATTAAATACTACGGCAATCAGGAGTTCATCGGCTACTACATCTACCACGTTTCGATGCCCAAGCCCTTCCGCTTGGCCGAGCAGTACCTGATTCGTGCCGAGGCTCACTGTCGCAAGACCAATCCCGACTTCTCGGCAGCAACGAGGGATATCAACACCCTGCGTGCTTCACGATTCAGTGCAGGTGGCGGTAGCATTTCGCTCTCCGAGTCGAACTACATCGAGGAACTCGCCAATGAGAGGGTTAGGGAGCTCTATATGGAGGGACACCGCCTACAAGACATCAAACGATGGGGCAAACTCTACCGCAATGGCGAAGGTTTCACCCGCACACCACAGAACAACACCCTTGCAGAGGGTAGTTCAATTAGCGTGAAGGCCAATGATGTACGCTTGGTATGGCCTATACCCCAGCACGAGTTGGAGGCTCCCGGCTCGGAGGTACAACCCAATAAGAGTAATAACCGATAAAGGCCCAAGCACAGAAAGGAGAAAAAGAGTATGAAAAGATTACCTATATATATATTATTAGCAGTGCTCGCCATTGGCACCTTCGCGTGCGACGAGCAGTATATCACACTCCAAGACACCAACTATGTGATGTTCGCCGAGCAGGAGCAGTATTTTCTTGTGGAGGAGAATCAGGACTATTTCAGCGTTATGGTGTCGGCTACTACGGCTGCCAAGAAGGATCGCACCTTTGGTGTGGAGGTTATCGACAAGGGTAGCAACTCCATTGAGGGCTACCACTACCGTCTGTTGTCCAACAATGTAACCATCCCCGCAGGCAAACTTGCAGGTGAGGTGAGAGTGAAGGGTATGTACGAAAACATCCTGCCCAGCGACTCGCTCGGATTTATCCTCAAACTCGTAGTTCCCGAAGAGATGGAGTGGAACGACATCTATGAGGATGGCACGCAGAGCAAGGTGGTGATGTACAAAAGTTGCCCCTTCGATATCCAGAATTTTGAGGGCTACGCTCTTCTGAGCTCGATGTTGTTGCAATCCTACCCCGGTGATAACATTTCGTATCAGAGAGTTGTCAAGTGCGACATTCACCCCACCGAGAAGAACACCATCATCTTCCGCAACTGTTTCTACTACGGGTATGATGTGAGAATCAAGTTCCATAATGAGGATCCACACAAACCCCTGCTATCTATGGAGGCGGGGCAGATTATCAGTGACGAGGCTTCGGTTTTGGGCTGGACACCCGGCGATAACCACATCCTTGCGACCACCAGCCCCTACAACGAGTCTTTCTACAACTCGTGCCAGAGGTATGCAGTGCTCTGGATTCAGGCCTATGTGGAGAATATGGGAGAACCCGTGGGCACCATCGGCCAATTCTACAATGTTGTAGAGTGGATTTCCGAAGAGGAGGCCAGGGATTTTATGAAGGAGTTAGAGCAATAATGGAAATTAATAAAAGACAATAGATATGAAAAGGACAATTATCAACATCCTCTGGGGCCTGATTTTGGGTTCGGCACTCCTCTTTGGTGGCTGCGATGAGCCCGAAGAGGTAATAACCCCCGACTTCCCCGAAAAGATTTCGGCAAATGTTGCTGCGGGTGAGCAGTTTGAGTTCACCATCGCCCCCAATATGCAGTGGACATTGAAGATCTCCACAGAAGCAAC
Source organism: Tidjanibacter sp. (assembly GCA_045657545.1). Taxonomy (GTDB): domain Bacteria; phylum Bacteroidota; class Bacteroidia; order Bacteroidales; family Rikenellaceae; genus Tidjanibacter. Next base: position 45,759 of record JAZOTH010000025.1, on the reverse strand, counting down.
GACTCACTTCAATTTCGTTGTGGGCGAGAATGCTCTCTACACCCTCCACGGCAATGCTGGCGAACACACCATCGTTGTGGCTGTTTCCGAGAGCGAGGAGTTCGACAATGTGAGAGTTTGCGAAATTGAGATGACTATGGGCGGCGAAAGTCACGTTGTGGCAGTCCTCACCCGTGGTTCAAAAGAGCGCGAGATTAATCTCTACGTTGCCGACTTCGATGACAAGGAGCAGACTTTCGTGATGACCGAGGATAACGAGTGGCAGTATGGCACCACCCCCGTAGAAGAGATTGAGTGGGTATGGAGCAACGAGCAGTGGATGCAACGCTATTTGGTGGATGCCAACTTCAATTGGGTTATGGGTGCAAACACCCCTGCTTGGCTCCTCACCAACGAGACAAGTGGTAAGGTTGGACAGACCGAACTCTTCTTCCGCGTCAATAGGGAGTACCTTCCTTTGGAGGATGTGGAGTGCAACATTGACTTCTGCGACAGTGCCGACCGCAATGGCGATGGCACCGTTAGCGAGGATGAGATTCGCATTGTGGGAAGCTACAAGACCACAATGGAGGGTTGCAAGAATATCTGCGAGGTAAGCATTGAGCGCAATGCTACCTTCAATGCCGATGGTATGTACTATCAGTCTGCCTCCGACTCCTATATTGATACCCTCACCTGTCGCATCAACTCTCCCCGCGGTGCAGAGGTTTTCGCAGCCGTGCAGAAAGAGGATGGCAGCTATACCACCGAAGGTGCCGAGTGGATTGTTGTCAAAATTGAGGAGTTCCCCACCGAGGCCGGCAATGAGGGTGTTTGGGAGCGCATAATGAAGGTTGCCACGGCGGTTTATACCGAAACCTCGGAGCGCAAAGGCGCAATTGTGGCTCTTCCCAAACCCGTAGCTGAGAGTGGTAATGCTGCTTTGGAGGAGTACATTGTCTGCAATATCACCCAAGAGGGTGTAGTCATCGAGGAGGATTTCTCGAATGAGGCTATTATGGCCTACGATGATGAGCTGATGTTGGCCTACGCCTCGAAGTTCGAGAAATTGGAGTCCAATGTTTGGCCTTGGCAGGGTGCTTGGGCTTCGATTCCCTATGCATACAAACTCACCTACCGCGACAACTATTCGGGTGATAATGTGATTTTCAACAAACCCTTCTCGCGCTACGTTGTCTATGGCTACGATGGTCTTAGTAGTGGCAAATACGATAACGAGAGTTGCTGGGTAACCATCGAAGAGAGAGAGCTCACCGATGAGGAGGGCAATGTTGTGAATAATGCCTTCCACATCCGTAGCCGCTTGGGCGAAAGGGTAAATCCGGAAGATAGTGAGGATAACAGAGTATTTGAGAACACTATGCCCGGTAAGAATGGTGGCAACCGTGCAGTATTTGTGTTCTACAATGAGGAGAACAGCCCCTATGCACTCCTATACTTTGTGCTCGACCCCGAGTTCTCACCCTACACAGGTGTTGAGGGCGATGTAACCTTTGTGGATCCCGAGGTGGCACTTCGTGGTGGCGCAACCCTCGCCCAGATTGTAAGGGGAGATGAGTATTTCAGCGAGGAGGACGACTATGTGGGCACTTTGCAGTATCTGCTCACCCTCACCAGCCGAGGTCAGACCATTGACTTGATGGTTCCCTCCTATGGCTACTCGTGGAGCTACCACAGCTGGATTATGATTCCCGAGTGGAATCCCGATTTGACCAACAATACAACCACCACCATCACTATTGACCCCGCTTCGCTCCCCGCAGCCGACAGTGGTCATAAGGATGTTATCGGAGAGAACACCTATAAGGGTATTGTTAGCTTCTATTCGAGTATGAGTAGCACTACACCATCTCTGCAACTCCACGTTATCTACAAGGCTAAATAACCCACGAGCAACAAACAAAGAAGAATAAGAATATGAAACTCAAACAGATATGGATATGGGCAATTATGTGTGCAGCAACCCTTATGGGGGGCTGTACAACGCCCAATGAAGAGGAGGGATTGAACGATGGCTACGGCTACGTTCAGTTCAAACTCTACAAGAAAGCCTCCTATGTTGCTCCCGAGCAGAGCACAAAGGCTACCAACGATCCACTCGAATGGCTCGCAGAGGCCTATAAGGTAGAGGTGTTGTTGTCCTATGGCGATAACGAGATTAGCCAGACACTCACCATTGATGCCCCCGAGGGCGATGCTGCCGAGTGGGGTACGCGCAGTAGTAAGCTAAAACTCCTTGTGGGTGACTACAAACTGCTCAAATTCTCGCTCTACAATGCCGAAGACAAGGTCATCTACACCGATTTCATCCCCGAGGGTGAGGGTAACTTCACCGTGGTGGGTGGCGGTTTGGTTGTCCACGACATCACTGTGAATGTACAAGGTCGCGGCAAGGTGAAGTTCAATCTTGCAAAGGATATGGAGGGCTTTGCGACCACTCGCGCAGGCGTGGAGAGGGAATATACCTTCGACGAGATTAGCCAAGTGAGCCTCGTATTCAAACGCGCTGGCCACATCGAGCCAACAACCATTGACAAACTGCCCTGTAAGTTTGACGTTCATTACGACACAAGTGACGAGATTGAGGATGGCTACAAGACCTCTTCGATTGAGTGCGATTCACTCATTTGGATGGAGACGGGTGTCTATGAGCTTGTTAGCTATCAGACCTACGCAAGCGATGGCGTACTTCTGGAAAACAACACCTCGCCCAAGAAACAATCCTTTGAGATTCAGGACAACAAGACTACCGAAGCCACAATCAAGGTAACACTCTATGAGGCCGACGAGTACATTCAGGACTACTACGCCTTGAAGGAGATTTGGGAGAGCCTTGATGGTGAGAATTGGTACTACATCGGCGAGGAGTTCTCAAAGGGTTGCAATTGGGACTTCAACAAGGATGTGGATTTGTGGGGCAATCAGCCTGGTGTCAAACTCCACGCCAATGGCCGCGTGGCCTATATTGATGTGAGCAACTTCGGTTTTAGGGGCGAAATGCTCTCGCCCGCCATCGGTAGGCTCACCGAGTTGGTGGAGCTCTACTTGGGTACCCACAACGATACAAACTTCACCTACGACCCCACGCTTGATAAGACAAAGAGCCTTTCGGATCGTAGTCGCAACCGTATGCAGTACCACAGCGAGTGGTTGCGTAGCATCCACACCCCTATTCAGATGTCGGAGCCTTGCGCCCGCGCGTTGGCAGAGAACAATATTTCCATCGCTGCAACCTCGCTCTACAAGACTATGAGTGAGAGCGAAATTATTGACCCCAAGAGCGGAATCCAAAGGAATATCCACCTGATGGACTCCTCACACGGTACCCTCTGCAATGGTCTGAAACGTCTGCCCGAGGAGATTGGTAACCTCAAAAAACTCGAATATCTCTACATTGCAAATAGTGAGATTGAGGAGCTGCCCGATAGTATAGAGGAGCTTGAATCGCTCACCGACTTCGAGTTGTACAACTGCCCCAAGATGGTGAAATTCCCCATGGCAGTTACCCGTATGCCTAGCCTTGTGTCGGTAAATATTGCCAACAACGCGCAGTGGTCGGCTGAGGAGATTTACAAGGGTTTGGATGGCCTTGCAACAGGCCCCAGCAAGGAGAAGTTGCAGATTCTCTACTGCCGCCAAAACTCCTTGGCAGAGCTTCCCGCTTCGTTCCGCAATATGAAGAAACTCGGCCTTTTGGACTTGGCATTCAACAAGATTGAGAAGCTCCACCCCCTGGGTAAAGAGGTTGCATTCGTACAACTCTACCTCGATAATAACCGCATCGCTGAGTTCCCCACCGACGAGGAGGGCTATTTCTGTGGCTATGACGATGTGGAGAACTTCTCGGCAAACTACAATCGCCTGACAAAAGTACCCAACATATTCAATGCCAAGAGTGCCTTCACGATGGCCTCGGTAAGTTTTGCGGGCAACCAGATTGACGGCTTCGAGGGTGAGGAGAATGGCACCTACAAGGGTATCAATGTTGAGACCTTCACTCTCTCGCAGAACAAGTTCAAAGCCTACCCCAAAGCACTTGCCGAGACAAACTCTATGGTGAATTACATCATTTTGAGGGCCAATGAGATAAGCGAGATTGAGAAGGGTGTTTTCACCTATGAGAATAGTGTGAATCTCACCTCGCTCGATTTGTCCTACAACAAAATCACGAAGCTCCCCTGGGATATGCACTCGGCCAACCTTCCCTACCTCTACGGCGTCGATGTGTCGTTCAACTCGTTCAGCGAGTTCCCCTACGAGCCTCTGGATAGCGCGGGCCTTACCGTGCTTGCAGTACGCAGCCAACGCGACAGCAATGGCGCACGTTGCTTGAAGGAGTGGCCCACAGGCATCGGCAGCCACCGTGGTTTGCGTGGTTTATACTTGGGCTCCAACGATTTGAGGGTTATTGAGGACTCCATCTCCACCCTCATCTACTACCTTGACATCAGCGACAACCCAAACATTGTCTTCGATGCTGCGGATATTTGCTACGCTTGGAGCGTGGGTGCCTACATACTCGTCTATGACAGGACACAAAATATTCTCAATTGCAATGCAATGCTTGAATAAAAAGAGTAGTGTTTCACCCAAAATGAAGATTTAAGAGTATGAAAAAAATAGCAATATATATCTCGCTCGTGCTGACCTCCATAATGGCCGCCGGCTGTGTGCAACACGAACCCATTGATTTTGCATCGAGCGATAGCCAAATTGAGATAGATGCCGTAGGCGGTGTGCGTAAGGTGAATATCTCTGCCGAAGAGGAGTGGATTACCATCGTGAGTGAGCCTTGGCTGACCATCTCGCCCGCAAATGGTAGAGGTAGCACCGAGTGCCAAATCGCCATCGACTCGGCACTCAACGCAGAGAGCCGTAACGCTGAGATTCTCATCCAAAACCTAAAAACCAACGAGATGAAGAGCATCGCCATCTCGCAGGAGGGCTTCCCCTACTCGATTGAGATTGAGGAGGCTGAGGTGAAAATCTCCGACTACGACCTGCAAAGCAAGAGGAAATTTAGCGTAACACTCACTACCAATGTGGATTTCGACGTGGATATTCCCTCGTCGGTGCGTTGGATTACCAACAATCGCTACAAAGTTGAACTCAACCGAGGCATCCGCCCCCGCAAGGTAGATGTGGAGTTTGAATGGGATATCAACACCGTTCCCGAGGAGCGCACCGCAACCATTAAGTTCGTTCCCAAAGGTGGCGAGACGCTCGCCAAACAAGATGAGTTGAGAGTTATTCAAGCATCAGCGGACCCCATTGAGGAGAACACTCGCAAGGGTGACTCGGTGGCTCTGGTGGGCATCCAACGAACCCTCGGAACGCTTATGAATTGGGACTACTCGATTCCTATGGAGCGTTGGAATGGCGTTATTCTTTGGGATGAAGACCACGCTGGCTACACCCCCGAAAAGAGAGGTCGTGTGAAGTATGCCGAGTTCTTCATCTATAACACCGATGAGGAACTTCCCTTCCAAGTGAAGTATCTCACCGCTGCCGAGGAGCTCTATTTCTTCGGTAACACCAACACCTTCCTCAAAAGTCTGCACACGGGCGATGATATCACCACGCTCACGCAGTTGAAGCGTCTTACACTTGGTGCCCACGGTTTGGTAGATCTCGGAGAGAATTTCACAAAGCTCAAAAATCTCGAATATCTCAACCTCGGTAGCAACAACTTTGCAAAAGTACCCGAGGTTCTTACCAAAGAGAACTTCCCCAACCTTAGGACACTGATTCTCAACGCCAACCAGCGTTCTGTAATCTACGATTTGAGCAATACGGTCAAAACCGATGTTGGTGGTTTCATCGAGGAGGAGAAGTTCCCCGAGCACCTGCTCAAATGGGGACTCGACACACTGAATCTCTCGGTTAACTACCTCCACGGCGAGTTGCCCACCTTTGAGGATGACGACACTGTGCCTGTCTACACCGAGGAGGACTTGGCCGCTTCCAGAGATACTCTGCCCCGAATGTTGGTAGATAGGCGCATTAAGAAGGTTATGCCCAAGACCAAATTTTTCAGCATCAACCTCAACCGCCTTTCGGGTAACCTCCCCGATTGGTTGCTCTATCACCCCAACTTGGATTGGTGGATTCCAACCAGCCTTATCTTCGATCAGGAGGGTAAGACCAAAGATGGTGCCTCGGCAGGTTTTGCCAATGAGCCCGCCAACCTGAACTACTACTACGACATCTACACCAAGAAGACTAAACCTTCGATTGAGATTGAGTAGCAAGATTGGGACAAGATAGAGAAACGAAGGAACGTAAAATGAGTATGAAAAGATATATGAATAGAATTTCGATGATGGTGGCTCTCTGCGCAACACTTGCGCTGGGTGGATGCTTGAACAGTATCGACACCATCACAGACAACAACTCCCCTCTTGACGAGAAACCCTATGTGGAGGGAGAGTTGATGGTTAAGTTCACAAGCGAGGTGGAGGCTATGCTCTCCTCGCGCACCGACCTTACCCGCAGTAGCATTCCTGCGGTAGATAAGGTGTTGGAGAGCGCGGGTGTCTATGAGTTGGAGCGAGTATTCCCTGTTGATAGCAAACGCGAGGATATCACTCGCCAAAATGGGCTCCACTTGTGGTATGTTGTACGCTTCAAGGGCGAGAGCGTGGAGGATGTTGCCTCGGAACTCTCACGCTTGGGTGAGGTACAGATGGTGGATCTCAACCGCAAGGTTAGACGTGCCTACAATGGCAAGGCTGTGCCCCTGCGTAGCGAGAAGCTCACTCGTGCCAATAGCGCTTTGAATGGAGAGATGAATGACCCTCTGCTGGCCGAGCAGTGGAACCTTATCAACAATGGTGATTTGTTCCTCCAAGATGGCGTGGTGAAGAGTGTTAAGGATGCCGACATTCAGGCCGCAGGTGCTTGGGAGAAGTGTACCGGTAATGGCGATGTGATTGTGGCTGTGCTCGATGAGGGTATCTTTGTGGAGCACCCCGACCTGAAAGCCAACATCTGGGTAAATGAGGATGAGATTGCTCGCTCACACGAGGATAACGATGGTAACGGCTATGCGGGTGACGTCAATGGCTACAACTTTGTGAAGAAGATGGGCCAAATCACTTGGAATGACTACCTCGATTCCGGTCACGGTAGCCACGTTGCGGGCGTTATTGCCGCAGTGAATAACAATGGTGAGGGTATCTCCTCGATTGCAGGTGGCAACGGCAAGAGTGGTGGTGTGAAAATTATGTCGTGCCAGATATTCTCGGGCAATAACGGTGCAAGCGTGCTTGAAGTGGCAAGGGCTATGAAATATGCGGCCGACAATGGCGCGGTGGTCTTGCAGTGTAGCTGGGGCTACGTTTCGGGCGAGGCCAACGTCTATGATTGGGGCGAGCAGGGCTTCCACACACAGGAGGAGTGGGAGGCTGGCTCACCATTGGAGAGCGACGCATTGGACTACTTTATCCACAACGCAGGCTCGCCAAACGGCCCTATTACGGGTGGCGTGACCATCTTTGCGGGTGGCAACGAGAGTGCCCCCGCTGCGGGCTTCCCCGGTGCGGCTGACTTTGCTATCTCGGTTGCTGCTACGGCTGCCGACTTCACCCCCGCAGTCTATACCAACTACGGCCCCGGCACAACCATTTCGGCCCCTGGTGGCGACCAAGACTACTATTGGGAATATGTGGATGAGGAGCACAACTATGGTGAGGTGGGATGTATTCTCTCCACCCTCCCCTACAATGTGAGCAAAAGTGGCTATGGCTATATGGAGGGTACATCAATGGCTTGCCCCCACGTTTCGGGCGTGGCCGCACTCGCCATCTCCTATGCTGCTCAATTAGCCATCCAGATTACCCCCGACCAACTCAAAGAGGCAATGTACAAAACCGCGACTCCCATCAAGGAGGAGTACCTGACGGGCAAGAAGGAGTATCGTCGCTATGTAGCCGACATTGGCCCTATGCAGCCTATGCAGATGGAGCTCGAAGATTATAGGGGCGGTATGGGTGCCGGTCAGATAAACGCTGCGGCACTTTTGGACGAGATTGCAGGTGTAGGTACCCCTATACACTTCCCCAATATCTATGTTGCCGAGGGTGATAGTTGTGCAGTTGTTCCCTCGCGCTACTTCCGCGATGGTGAATTGAATACATACTCCGTAACCATTGAAAAACAAGAGGTTGCCACTTGTGAGAACAAAGATGGCAAACTCATATTCAAGGGTTTGAAGAGTGGCACCACCACCGCAACCTTGAACGTGAAGGGCAATACTACCGAACAACACACCTTCACCATCACGGTGCGTAAGGGTGCCGGTGATAACGGCTGGATGTAACACACGGTTTTTCCGCAGGGCAATGAAGAGGGGGCTTTGGATTGTGGGCTTGGCTGTGGTGACTATGTTGGTCACACAACACCCCACCTATGGCCAAATCCGAATCATTCCCCGCGAGGCCCTCGAAGAGGCCGCAAACCCCTCGGCCATAGAGGGCGAGCACCTGATTTTTGAGGGCGGTGAGAAGCTCTCTTTCGGCACCATCAGCGAGGATTTACCCGCGTGGAAAGGCACTCTATGTTGGAGTGCGGCCGAGGGCGAAAGGCTCACCATTACGCGCATCAAGACAAGTTGCGGATGCTTGGTGGCAAAGTGGGACCGAAGAGGTAGCATTGACGCTGAGGGTGGCACCATAGAGGTGGAGTATCTGCCCAAAGGTCACGCAGGAGAGGTGATGCAGAGGATTTTCATCTACACCACCCTCTCGGAGAGCACTCCAACGGCCATTGTGCAGGTTGTGGGCACCGTAACCCACTCCGCTGACCGCTCGGGCGACTATCCCCACTCGGCAGGCACACTGCTTCTGCGCCAAAAGGAGGTCACAATTAGTCCCGAAGGTGGCTCTGCAAGGGTGGCCGTGATGAATGGAGGCTCCTCGCCCCTGACTATCACACACGAGGGTAGAATGAGTGTGGGAGGAGCGAAGGCCTACACCGAGCCACGAGTGTTGCAGAGTGGCGAGGAGGGCGACCTTGTGATTGAATGGGTGCCCGATGGTGGCCCTACAATGCTATACCTCGGAGGGGTGAACGCCCCGCCCAGAGAGCGAAAAATTGAAATAAAAATTGAGAATAAATAACGCAAGAAAAGCAATGAAAAAATTTGTTAAACTTTTGGTCATTGGAGCCTTGATGTTTGTGGGCTTCGCGTGTGAGCAACCCGAGGAGCAACCACAGCCCGAACCACAGTTGGAGGTAACCCCCAATAATATTGCGGGCAGTTGGGCTCTTACGCTGTGGAACAATGGCGAGAGTGTGCCCGAGGGGAACTATGTCTATCTGGACTTCGTGCGCTCCGACCGCACCTACACCCTCTATCAAAACATCGACTCCTTTGGCACCCGCACCCTCACGGGTAGGTACTACATCTACATCGACGAGGAGCTGGGTGTTCCTGTACTTCGTGGCGACTACGACCACGGCTCGGGCGAGTGGAACCACCGCTATATCGTGCAGAGCCTCACCGCCACAGAGATGATTCTTGTGGCAAAGGACAACGCCGAGGATGTGTGCCAATACACCCGCAAGGAGATTCCCTCCGAGATTCGTGGTGAGTAATCGAAGAGTGCCCTCACACGATAAAAAAGCGACCTACAATGATTTGTAGGTCGCTTTTTATTGGACTATAAAAGGGTTCTACTCCTCCTTGATGCTGGCAAGAAAGAGTTTGGTGAACCACTCTGGGGCGTGGCAGGGACGGCGGGTAGTGGCATTGACAAAGACCAACTCCACAAAGCCTGTATTGACCAAATCGCCCGCCTCGTTGCGGATTTCGTGGTCGAAGCGGAGCCTTGCACCCTTGATTTCGTGCATCATAACCTTAATGGTCAGCAGGTCGTCGTACCTCGCAGGGGTGAGGAACTTCATTCCCACCTCCCTGACGGGCATCATAACTCCACCCTCCTCCATCATCTTATACGAAAAACCCTTCTCGCGCAGGAGTTCGGTGCGGGCGTATTCGTAATAGACAGGGTAGTTGGAGTGGTGTACCACCCCCATCTGGTCGGTCTCCTTATACCTGACGCGCAGCTGTATATCCTTTTCGTAGATTATCATAGTAGTATTATAATTTATGTCCAAGCAGTTCTTCGGCACGCTCTAACTTGCCTTCCGACAGCAGGTTGCGAATAACCGAAGAGGAAATTTTCTCGCCCTCAAACCTATACTCGGGGATGCGAGCAACCTCAAAACCATACCTCTCACCCAGCCTCTCAAAATGGTCATCAGCCACATACCTATCGTGGCCAAAGCGGTGGTTGTAGCCCACTGCAAGGGTATGCATCCCAAGTTTTCCACAGAGCAGTTCCCTAACGAACTCCTCCGAGGTGAGCGATGCGAACTCCATTGTGAACTCCACAACAATCATCTCATCCACCCCCAACTCCTCCAAGAGTTGTGCCTTACGCTCCGTGGTGGTCAGCAGTCTAAAATCGCCACCGCGTGGCAACACCTCGCGCGGATGGGGCGCAAAGGTAACTACCACGCTCCTACCCCCAACCTCTCTGGCTCGCGCCACAACGTGGCGTAACAAGTCGGCGTGCCCGCGATGTACGCCATCGAAGGAGCCGATGGTGACAACGGGGCGCACAATGGCGGGTAGTGAGTCAAATCCGTAGTGGATGCGCATAACAGGCTGTTGTGGGGTTAAATATCCGACCTCTCTTGCTCCTTAACAAAGTAGGCTACCTTCTCCAAAAGGGTTGTAATATCGTAGTTCTCAACAACAATACCGAGTGGGAAGTTGAGCGGTTTGGAGGTGAAGTTAAGAACCCCCTTGATACCCGCATTGACCACAGGAAGCACCACCTCCTCGGCTACGCGCGTGGGGCACGAGAGAATCACAATATTGATATCCAACTCCTCCACCCTCTCGGCAAACTCCTCCATCGAGTAGCAGGGAATCTCGTCAATCACCGTCCCAACCTTCTGTGCATCAACATCAAAGGCCGCAACAATTTTCAGATTGAGTCCCTTGCTGTTGAAATATTTGGTAATTGCCTGACCGAGGTGGCCCATACCGATAACGCCAATGTTCATAGGCTGGGGCGCATCGAGAATATCGCTAATGAAGTCGGCCAGAACGCTCACATCGTAACCCTTCTTTGTATCGCTCGAAAAGCCGATAAGCATCAAATCCCTACGCACCTGCACCGCCGTAAGGCCGTGAATACCAGCCAAAACGTGCGAAAAGATGTGAGTGATACCCTGCTTCTGGCAACGCAGAAGTGTGCGCCTATATTCGGAGAGGCGTTCAACGGTTTTCTCGGGTAAAGCCTGCAAATCGGACATAACGAATCTAAATTTTCGGGTTCAACAACCTACAAAGGTAATAAATTTGCTTAAATTTGCACAAAATTTAGCAGAGCAACTATGATTAAAGGAGTTATATTTGATATGGATGGCGTATTGGTGAACAATATGGCTGTCCATTTTGAGGCATTCGCAGCGATGGCTGAGCGTTACAACCTCACTGCCGAGGAGGGCGTGGATTTCACACATCTGAATGGCAGGGGCAACGACGATATTATTGGCGCACTCTTTCCACCCCACATCATTGCCGAGAAGGGCGTTGAGGCTTTGGCGGCCGAGAAGGAGGCACTCTATCGCGAAATTTACGCCCCCAAGATTGCCCCCGTTGCTGGTTTGAGGGAGCTTTTGGCGGAGATTTGCGGTGCGGGGTTGCGTTGCGCGGTGGGTTCCTCGGGGCCAAAGCTAAATGTCGATTTTGTGCTCGACAAGTGCGCCATTGAGCCCTATTTCGATGTGCGTATCTCGGGCGATATGGTCACCCGATGCAAACCCGATCCAGAGATTTTCCTCACTGCTGCCTCGCGATTGGGCATTGCACCTGAGGATTGTTTGGTATTTGAGGATGCCAAAGCGGGCATTACGGCCGCAAAGGCAGCGGGTATGAAGGTCATCGCCCTCTCCACAACCCACACCCGAGAGCAGTTGGAGGTGGCCACACCCGACCTTATCGTGGAAGACTTCACGACACTATCGCTGGATAGAATTCTATCGCTCTAAAAAATAGCAGATTGGAATATTGGTATGAAGGCTATTTCCTGCAAGGGAGATAGCCTTTTATAATCTCCTTCATCTCGCGCCAAGCGTCAAGATGGAGAAGTTCGGAAAGCAGGGCATAGAAGCCTGCACCGAGAACAATCTTCGCCACAAAAACCACCCAAAGTGCCACGCCCAGCTGTGCCCCCACAATGCCCAAGAGCCATATAAAGCCACACATCAGGGCTGTAATCAGAAGGTAAGGCAGCGCATCTTTCAATCTTGCGCCCAATCTCCATTCGGGCACATATCTCTTGGCTATCAGGCAGTTGATGGTCATATCCGACACAAAAATAGCCACCTGTCCCCACGCAATAGCCCTAACACTAATGGGTATCGTTATGGCAAGCACAGCCGTAGCAATCAACTTTTTGATGAACTCAATGCGGAAAATCATATTGCCATCATCGCACACCTTCACCAAATTGAACGAAATTACCGACAGCGGTGCCAGCAAGCCCGCAATGCTCAAAATCCTCAAATAGGGCACCGCGGGGAGCCACACCTCGGGCAAGAGCACACGGAACATATCCTCCGCAACCGCAATCAGACCACACATCAATGGGAACATCACAAATGCCCACAACACATAGACCTTACGAGCATTATTGTGGAGTTTCTCCCTATCATCCTTCTGGCGAGAAAAGGCCGAAAAGGTGACACCCAACACCGCCATAATCGTGGAGGTTACAGGCATCTCCTTAATCTTATTTCCTCGGTCGTAGTAACCCAAGTCGGTCTTCGTGTAGAACTTACCGATGAAGAGATTGGAGATTTGGTAGTAGACATTGCTCACCAAATCGCTCAATAAAATACGCGAGCCGTAGCGAAACATTGCCTTGATGCGTTCCAACGAGAATTGCAGACGAGGACGCCAACGACTACCCATCCACATCAGAGCAGTCTTGACAATCACCACACCAAGTCTCTGTCCCACAAGGGCCCAAATGCCCAACCCCTCAATGGCCATCCAGATAGCCACCGCACTCGATACGCCATTGGCCACAAGCACATAGAGGGAGAGATTCTTGAACTCCATTCTACGTTGCAGTATGGCATTCTGAATATTCGAGAGCGAATTGATGGGAATCAATAGGTAGAGAATCGGAGCAACAACCTCAAAGTCGGGCGCACCAAAAAAGCGCGAACACAAGGGAGATATTGCCACCAAAATGGTGTATAGGAGTATCGAGATGGCTATATTGACATAGAAAACCGAGGAGTAATCGAGGTCATCCACATCCCCTTTGCGAATCAAAGCCTGCGAAAAACCACTATCCACCAAAGGCATCAGAATGGCAGGAAAGGCTGCCACAATCGCCATAAGACCATAATCCTCCGGTGATAGCAGATTCAAAAGCACAAGGCTGACGGCGAGTTGCAACAAGGCGGAGCAAATTTTTTCCACCGTGCTCCACGCCACGCCCTTCACAACCTTATGTTTCAGCTCGGTAGCCATCTCTCTTCCGCCTACTCTATGATGAACAGCTGTTCATCCTTACTGTGCATAAGGTGTTTCTCGCGGGCATACTCCTCCAAAAAGGCATCGTCTTTGAGCCTCTCCATAAAGATGCTATCCTCGCGTATCTGCCCCTCGTAGCGTTCGATTTCTCCGTGCAAACGCCTCACCGAGGCCTTCGTGCGGAACAAATCCACAAGGGTCAAGTCGCTGACAAAGAGCACCAACACCACAAAAAGCAGTGTCACCAGCACCCAATGCCAATATCTCTTCAAGAAATCTTTCATTTCCCGACAATCAACACCCTAAAACACAAAACCAACCGATAGAACTACTCGGTCACAATAGTATAAATATCTTTCAGGTTACGGCCGAGTTCGTCGTAGTCCAAGCCGAAGCCCACGATGAAGTCATCGGGAATATCCAATGCGCGGTATTTAACCTCGTAGTCTTTGGTAAATTTGGTGGGTTTGAAGAGGAGTGTTGCGATGGTCACACTCGCGGGTTTGTGGCCTTCAAGCGAGCGGAGCAGGTGTTCCATACTCTCACCCGTATCCACAACATCCTCCACAATAATCAAGTGCCTACCCTCCACATTGTTGCGCAAACCAATGAGTTCCTGAACCTTACCCGTCGAGGAGGTTCCCACATAGGATGCGAGTTTAACAAACGAAAGCTCACAAGGGAAGTCGATTTTCTGCATCAACTCGCTCATAAACATAAAGGCACCATTGAGTACACCAAGGAAGAGGGGCTTGTCGGTATCCTTATAGTCGGCATTGATTTGGTCGGCGACCTTTTGAATTGCCACATTGAGTTCTTCGTAAGGAATTGAGAGTTCGAAAGTTTTGTCGTGGAGCGTAACACGAGGTTTGTTAGTTTGACTCATGGGATTCTGTTTTTATATTTGTTAATTCTTATGCTATCATCTACACAATCGGCTCCAAGTTTGGAGGAAAAAGTATATATTTGCAAATGTAATAAAAATTTTATGAACGATAACACACTTTTTGCGCTTTTAGTCACACTTTTTGCAGGACTCGCCACGGGCATTGGTAGTTTGATTGGTTTCTTTGCCAAAAAGACCAACACAAAATTCCTCTGTTTCTCGCTCGGCTTGTCGGCTGGTGTGATGGTCTATATCTCGTTTATGGAGCTACTCCACGAGGCTCGTCTATCGCTTGGGACACTCTACCCAATCGGCAACAAGGCCGATGGACTCACCGCCCTACTCTTCTTTGGCGGTATGTTGCTTGCGGGAGTTATTGACCGCCTCATTCCCGAGCAAGAGAACCCCCACGAGCTGCACAATGTGGAGGAGATGCGTGGCGAGGATAACCAACATCACCACCACGCGGGCAAAAAGTTGCAACGTGCGGGTATTTTCAGTGCGATAGTCCTCGCCATCCACAACTTCCCCGAGGGCATTGCAACCTTCGTAACATCCTATACCGACCTCGGTGCAGGCATAGCCATTGCTGTGGCCGTTGCTATTCATAACATTCCCGAGGGTATTGCCGTTTCGGTACCCATCTACCACGCTACGGGCTCACGCAAGAGGGCCTTTTGGTACTCCTTCTTTTCGGGCTTTGCCGAGCCCGTTGGTGCCATTGTTGCGTGGGCGGTGCTGATGCCATTCATCACCCCCGCACTTGTCAGTTGCATTATGGCGGTGGTTGCCGGCATTATGATTTACATCGCCTTTGATGAGCTTCTGCCCGCCACCCACTACTATGGCGAAAACCACATCGCCCTCTATGGTCTTTTCATCGGTATGGCGATAATGGCCGCAAGCCTTATATTACTATAAATCTGCAAACTAAAAACTCAAAACAAACCAAACGATATGATTGAAGTAGGAACAAAACACACCAGCACCACAGTCGTAGATAACACCAATGTAGCCTCAGCTGTTGGCTCGGGTGGGCTCGATGTATTCGCCACCCCTTCGATGGTGGCACTTATGGAACACGCAGCGATGAGTGCCGTTGCACCCTTCCTCGAAGAGGGCGACACCACCGTTGGCGGACACATTGCAACCTCACACACCGCCCCCTCGCCCATTGGCGCAACAATTCAGGCCGAGGCTGTGGTTACGGCTGTTGAAGGACGCAAGATAGAGTTCTCGGTGGAGGCTCGCTGTGGCGATCAGGTCATCGGCAAAGGTACCCACCTGCGCTTTGTGGTCAATGCCGCAAAGTTTATGAGCAAACTACTCTAATGGCAAAAACCGCACCCTCGAAATCGACAAATACCAATTTGTGATTTTCAATTATTCGCGGTACTTTTGTAGATTAATAACCCCAAACTCAACAGACGGTGGCAAAACAAGAGAAACAGAAAGAGACCCCACTGATGCAACAATATTTCTCGGTGAAGGCGACGCACCCCGATGCGATTCTCCTCTTCCGAGTGGGCGACTTCTACGAGACATACGGCGACGATGCTGTGGAGGCGGCTGCCATCCTCGGTATCGCCCTCACACGCAAAGGCAACGGCCCCGGCAACTACATAGAGATGGCGGGCTTCCCCTATCACGCTGTGAATAACTATCTTCCCAAGCTCGTTAGGGCTGGGCGCAGAGTAGCGGTGTGTGAGCAGCTTGAAGACCCCAAGAGCGTCAAAGGCCTTGTAAAGCGTGGTGTGGTGGAGCTCGTAACCCCAGGTGTGGTGATGAACGAGAATGTCCTCTCCGCCCGCGAAAACATCTTCCTTGCCGCCATTCACTTCGAGGAGAAGAGGAACGGCATTGCACTACTCGACCTCTCCACAGGTGAGTTCTACGTTGGCGAGGGAGGTGCCGAGTATATCGACAAACTGATTGCCGGTTTTGCCCCCAAAGAGATTGTCTATGAGCGTGGCCGCGAGGAGCAGTACTCGCGCACCGTCAGTGGTCAGAACTACACCTATCGTCTTGACCGCTGGGTATTCAACGAGGATGTTGCCCGCAAGAGGCTCTGCAAGCAGTTCAACGTGAAGAGTTTGAAGGGCTTTGGTATTGAGCGTATGGGTGCGGGTATCACCGCTGCGGGCGCAGTGCTCCACTACCTCGACTACACCGAGCACAAAGATATTGCCCACATTGGCTCCATCTCGCGTTTGGATGCCGACCAGCACGTCTGGATTGACCGCTTTACGATTCGCAACCTCGAACTCCTCTCGTCGGGCAGTGCCGATGGCAAGGGCTCCTTTGTGGAGGCCATAGACCGTACCTCCACCCCTATGGGTGGTCGCTTGTTGCGCCACTGGATTACGATGCCTATCAAGGATGTCGAGAAGCTCAATCGTAGGCTCGACATTGTTGAGGCTCTGAAAAATTCGCCCGAGGAGGCAGAGGCTGTTGCCGATGGTCTGGGTGCCATCAGCGACCTCGAAAGGCTCGCCTCGCGCATTGCCGTTGGGCGCATCACCCCACGCGAGGTTAATTCGCTGAAAGATTCTCTCGGAGCCATTGAGCAACTCCAAATACTCCTTTCGGGTAGTGAGAATAGCGCCCTTGCGAGTATTGCCGAGCGACTCCTACCAATGGAGGAGCAGAGGCGCAAGATTGCCTCGGTGCTCTACCCCGATCCACAGAACAACCAGATACAAAAGGGTGGAATTATTGCCGATGGTGTCGATCTCGAACTCGACGAGCTGCGAGCCCTCGCACTCCACGGCAAAGACCGCATTGCAGAGATTCAGCAGAGCGAGAGCCTCCGCACAGGAATACCCTCACTGCGAGTGAGTTACAACAACGTATTCGGCTACTACATTGAGGTGCGCAACACACACAAAGACAAAGTACCTGCCGAGTGGATACGCAAGCAAACCCTCGCCAACGCCGAGCGTTACATCACCGCCGAGCTGAAAGAGTATGAGGAGAAAGTTCTGGGTGCCGAGGAGAAGATTCTTGCCATTGAGGCCCGCATTTGGGAAGGGCTTTTGGGCTACCTTGCGGGCTCACTTGGGCAGTTGCAGCGCAATGCTGCGGTGGTTGCCCACCTCGACTGCCTCGCCTCATTTGCGAAGATTGCAGTTGAGAGGGGCTATATTCGCCCCGAGATTGGCGAAGATAGGGCCATAGATATCCGCGATGGTCGCCACCCCGTAATTGAGATGATGTTACCCGTTGGCGAGCAATACATCCCCAACGATGTCTTCCTCGACGATGAGAGTCAGCAGATAATGATGATTACGGGTCCCAATATGTCGGGTAAGAGTGCGCTCCTGCGACAGACGGCCCTCATAGTGCTGATGGCGCAAATTGGCTCGTTTGTCCCCGCATCGAGTGCCCACATTGGAATTGTAGATAAGATTTTCACCCGTGTGGGTGCCAGCGATAATATCTCGCAGGGCGAGAGTACCTTTATGGTGGAGATGCTCGAAAGTGCCTCCATTCTCAACAATGTCACCTCGCGTAGCCTTGTGCTTCTGGATGAGATTGGCCGAGGTACGAGTACCTACGATGGCATTTCGATTGCGTGGAGTATGGTGGAGTATCTCCACAACCACCCCCGCGCCAAGGCAAAAACCCTCTTCGCTACCCACTACCACGAACTCAACCAGATGGAGGAGAGCCTTTCGAGGGTTAAAAACTACAATGTCTCCGTGAAGGAGGTTGGTCGCACGGTGCTCTTTTTGCGTAAGTTGCAGAGGGGCGGCACGGACAACTCCTTCGGTATCCACGTTGCGCGATTGGCCGGTATGCCCTCGAAGGTTGTGGAGAGGGCCGAGGAGATTCTCTCGGTACTCGTTGCATCCCACGCCGACGACTCGTTGGCTGTTGAGCAGTCGGCCTCGAAGGGTAAAGGTGGCAAGGCGCAACCGAAGGTTAAACCCGTACAGACCTCGCCCCAGATGGGTATTCAGCTCTCGATGTTCCAATTGGAAGATCCCGTATTGGTGCAGATTCGCGACCAAATCCGCGACATCGACATCAACAACCTCACCCCTCTGGAAGCCCTCACAACACTCAACGAAATCAAAAAAATCACAGGGTTGTAGCAATTCGATTGCCATCGCAGCCAACTTCGAAACAAAAAAATGGCGAGATTTTCACCTCGCCATTTTTTTGTAATTAGTGTTTCGAGCGGTACTGCTTACGCTCCCTCTCCTTCATCATAGCCTCCTGCTGTCGTTGTGCCTCCTCCAAACGCTGCTGCCATTTGCTCTTCTTTTTGGGCTGGGCAGCCTTTGCCTTTGCACTTGCAAGCATCTTGGCACGCAGGCGCTCCTCGTTGATACCATAGCGGAATGCGAAGTTCTGGATGATGGTCAGAATCTGCGACACGAAGTAGTAGTAGCACAAACCACTCGCGTAGTTATTCATCCACATAAGCATCATCGCGGGGGTGAAATAGAGCATCATAAACTTCATACCAGCCATACCGGGTGCCGCTGCGGTGGTCTGCTCTTGTTCTTTATAGGTAAGTTTGGTGTAGAAGAACAAGGTCACAGCCATAATGAGTGCCATAAGGCTAACGTGGTTACCATACCAAGGAATATTGAAGGGCAGGTTCAAGACACTATCGTAGGTCGAGAGGTCCTTCATCCAGAGGAAGCTCTCACCCCTGAGCTCAATAGCTGTGGGGAAGAAGCGGAACATTGCAATCAGTACGGGGAATTGGATGAGCATAGGTAAGCAACCACCCATAGGGCTCACGTCGTACTTCTTGTAGAGTTCCATTGTGGCCTGCTGGCTCTTCATCATCTCCTGCTGATCGGTCTGTGCCTTGGGATACTTGGCCTGGATGGCGGTAATCTCGGGGCGAATGGCCCTCATCTTGGCCGACGACATCATCGACTTGTAGGTCAAGGGGAAGATGAGCAGTTTGATGAAGATGGTGAGCAGAAGGATAATCAGACCATAGCTACCAATAAAGCGGCTCAAAAGGTCAAACATAGGGATTACAATCCAGCGGTTCACCCAGCTCACGAGCCTACCACCCAACTGCACAAGTTTCTCCAAGCCGAGGTCATACTCCTTCAAGAGGGAGTATTTATTGGGGCCATAGTAGAACTTGAAGTTGTAGGTCTGCTTGCTGCTATCGAAGGGCACGCTCACGCTTGCCTTGAAGTCCTTGATATAGCCACTATCGGGCCTATATGTATCGAAACCCACATCGCCATTGCTAAACCCATCGGGGGCAATCATAATCGACGAGAAGAACTGCTGCTGGAATGCGAACCACTCAAACTCGGTCTTGATGCTCTCGATACGGCTACCGCCACGCTTACCCACCTCTGCGAAAGGCAACTTCTCCACCTTACGCTCATCGGGGAAGAGGTAGGAGATTGTGGTGTACATATTCTCGTTCTTGTAGCCGCGCTCGTTCTGATAGGAAGTGTTGTTCCAAGTCACATCAAACGATGTTGCATTGCGCATCCAATCCTGCATATCCACAAACCTCACGTCGAAATCGACCATATAGTCGTTGGGGCGCATTGTGTAGACAAATTCGAGGGCAGCACTGCTATCCATCGCAAGGCGCATAGTGAGCCTCTGGGCCTCAACTCCCTCTGCCAATGTTACACTCTCAACACCCTCCGAAGTGAAGTAGAAGCTCTCTGTATTGAGCTTCGACTCGTTGTAGCCACGGCGCATATAGAAGCCCACATCGAACTTGGCACTCTCGGGGTCAAACATCTTGATAGGCTCACCCTCGCCATCCTCGGCATACTTGGTGTACTCCTTCAAGGTTACATCCTTCACCTTACCGCCAAACGACGAGATGGTCATCTTCAAAACCTCATTTTCGAGGGTAAAGAACTGCTCCTCTCCATTCATTGCACCAACCAACTCCTCTCCGAAGTTGCGCGAGAGCTCGCTCTCCAAGCGGGCCTGTGCCTCTCTCTGGTAGGTAGCCACCGCCTCGGCCTGTGCCTGTTCGCCATTGTGCTGTTCCACGAGTTCGTGGAGATACTTCTCGGGGTGCTCGGCTCTGTCAATCGAGTCGGCTACAAACTGCTCCCTCTGGGCAGCCAGATAGGCCTCTCTTGCCTTCTCGCTCTGCTCTCCCTGATACCAACTGTAACCAAAGAGAATCAGACCAATAAGCACGAAGCCTATGATACTTTTTTTGTCCATTTCTTCTTTTTTACTTATCTTATTTATAATTACTTACGATTCTTAATTGCAGCCTCCACAAAACCCACAAACAGAGGATGGGGGCGTTTCACGGTACTCTTGTACTCGGGGTGGAACTGCGCACCAACAAACCAGGGGTGGTCCTTAACCTCAACGGCCTCAACCAAGCCCGTCTCGGGGTTGATACCCGTAGCCACCATACCAGCTGCCTCAAAGTCGGCAAGGAAGCTATTGTTGAACTCATAGCGGTGGCGGTGACGCTCAAAAATCACCTCCTGACCGTAGGCCTCATAGAGGTGCGAATCCCTCTTAACGTGGCAGGGATAGGCACCCAGACGCATCGTACCTCCCTTATCGGTAACGTTCTTTTGTCCCTCCATAAGGTCGATAACGGGATGCTCGGTGGGAGTCTCCATCTCGGTGGATGTTGCATCCTTATAGCCAAGCACATTGCGGGCAAACTCAATCACAGCGCACTGCATACCAAGGCAGATACCCATAAATGGTACCTTATTCTCGCGTGCATACTTCACAGCCGCAATCTTGCCCTCCAAGCCACGGTGGCCAAAGCCGGGAGCAACCAAAATACCATCCCAACCGCCAAGCACCTCGGCAGCATTCTCATCGCTGACCATCTCGGCATTGATGTACTCAACCTTCACCTTCACCTCATTGACCGCACCTGCGTGAACAAACGCCTCAACGATAGACTTATAGGCATCGGGCAGTGCGGTATATTTACCCACCAGAGCAATATTCACCACATCTTTGGGGTTCTTCACCCTCTCTACAAACTGCCTCCAATTTGCCATATCGGACTCACCCTCGTAGGGCAGATGGAGTTTTTCGAGTACCACCTCATCCAGCTTCTGAGCCTGCATCTTCAAGGGCACCTCGTAGATGGTGGGCACGTCAATCGACTCCACAACAGCATTGGGCGACACGTTGCAGAAGAGAGCAACCTTCTTGCGCAAATCTTGGCCAAGCTCCACATCCGAGCGCAAAACGAGCACATCGGGTTGCAGACCATTCTCCAAGAGCTGTTTTACGGAGTGCTGGGTGGGTTTGGTCTTCAACTCGCCCGAGGCCCTCATATAGGGTACTAACGTAAGATGGAGCACCATAGTATTACCAAAGCCCAATTCGTAGCGCAATTGGCGCACCGCCTCGATAAAAGGCAGCGACTCGATGTCACCCACCGTACCGCCAATCTCGGTAATAACCACATCGTATCCACCCTTCTTGCCGAGGAGCATAATCCTACGTTTAATCTCATCGGTAATATGGGGAATCACCTGCACGGTCTTACCCAAGAAGTCACCCCTGCGCTCCTTATTGATGACACTCTGGTAGATTTTACCCGTAGTCACATTGTTGGCCTGTGAGGTGGTAATGGCTGTAAATCGCT
This sequence comes from Tidjanibacter sp., assembly GCA_045657545.1. Classification (GTDB taxonomy): domain Bacteria; phylum Bacteroidota; class Bacteroidia; order Bacteroidales; family Rikenellaceae; genus Tidjanibacter. Next base: position 23,721 of record JAZOTH010000025.1, on the reverse strand, counting down.
CATAGTGGCCCAAGTCGAGGTCGGTCTCGGCACCATCCTCCGTAACATAGCACTCACCGTGCTCATAGGGATTGAGCGTACCGGGATCTACGTTGATATAGGGGTCGAGTTTCTGGATAGTCACCGAATAGCCCCTACCCTGCAACAAGCGTGCAAGCGAAGCCGAAATGATACCTTTACCAAGCGACGAAGCCACGCCACCGGTCACAAAGACATACTTGGTAGTTTTGTTCTCACTGTTAAACATAATAACGCTCTCCCTTTATTAGTTGTTTTCTTGTTCGTTATCAATCAACTGAATCTTCTCAATGGTTGCCGCCATCTCCTGTTTCGCACGCTCAATCTTGTTCTCCACGTCACGAATCAGAGCCTCGGCACCCTTCGAGCGGGCAAAGAAGCCGATGTTGTTCTCCAAAGTAGCAATATCTGCTTCAAGCTGTTTTACTTTATTGTACAGCTTCTCGCGCTCGCTACGGAGTCTTCCACCATTGCCCTTCATACTGTTAATCTTATTGCGGAAACGCTCGGCACCACGCTCCCTATCACCGCTACGCAATGCGGCAAAGAGGTGATCAATAGCCTCGCGATAGCGTTTTTGCAGAGCCTCTTTCTCCTTAATGGGCACATAGCCAATCTCGCTCCAACGCCTCTGGAACTCCTTGATATTCTCGATGCTGCCACCACTAATATCGTAGTTCTCTATCTCCACCAAAAGGGCGTTCTTCTTAGCCAGATTCTCGCCCTGCACGGCATCCACACTCGCAAAGTGCTCGCTCTTGCGTGCAAAGAAGTGGTCGCAAGCTGCCCTAAACCTCTTCCACACTGCATCCGAATGGCGGCGCGAAACGGGGCCTATCTCTTTCCAGCGTTTCTGCAACGCGATGAGTTCATCGGCACTCTTCTTCCACTGCTCGCTCTCCTTGATAGCCTCGGCAGCCTCGCAAATTTCCAATTTGAGTTGGAGGTTGTGCTCCATCTCGCTCTTAATGCCCTCATAGAAGCCACGTTTGAGCTCGAAGAACTTATCGCAAGCCAAGCGGAATCGCTCGTAAATTTTGGTGTTATCCTTCTTGGGTGCAAAACCGATGGTCTTCCACACCTTCTGAATCTCAATAAGCCTCTCCGAAGCCTTGTTCCACTCCTTACGGGTGGTGAGCATCTCACCGGTGAGAGCCTCGGCCCTCTCGCAAAGTTCGGTTTTCAGGGCAAGGTTTTTCTTCTGCTCCTCCTTGATACCCTCGAAATACTCCTGATGCTGGCGGTTGATGCGCGAGGAGGCCTCTTTGAAACGCTCCCAAATCGCATCCTTATGCTCAATAGCTACGGGGCCCACCTCCCTCCACTGCTCGTGGAGGTCTTGGAGTTTGCGGAAGGCCACAACAATCGACTGCTCACCGGCCAATGCCTCGGCAGCCTCACAAAGTGCAGTTTTGGCCTCCAAGTTGCGCTGCAAATCCAAATCACGCAACTCTTTATTTATCTTCACAAAGTTGTAGAAGTTCTCAACGTGGAGGTTGTAGGTCTCCCACACCTCTTTGACGTGAGCCTGTGGCACCACGCCCGCCTCCTTCCAACGCTGCTGCAATTGGCGGAAGGTCTGGAACGTGTGACCAACGGTCTCGCCCGCATCAATCAACGCTTTGAGCTCCTCAATAATTTGGAGTTTGAGTTTCAGATTCTCCTCTTTGCTCTTTTCGAGCGATGCCATATACTCCTCCCTGCGTGTGCGGTAGAGAGCATAGAGCTCTTTGAGCCTTATTTCGTCGTTGTCGGCAGCCACCGAGAAATCCTCCTCAATGCCGCCCTCTTCAATAAATTTCGCTTTCAGGGTTGCAACCTCCGCACGATGTTTCTTGTAGAAAGCAACCTTCACCGCCTCCACATCGTAGCGCAAGGTCTGAACGGGCCTGCTTTCCAGCAACTCCGCAAAGTAAGCCACAATCTCACCTTTGCTCATTGCGCCCACCGCAGCCAAAGCCGTGGTCAAGCGGTCGCGGGTTTCGCCCTCATCCTCACCCATCTCATCATTTTCGAGCTTAAATTCGGGAGCCTCGGCAGCCAATGCCGCATCCTCCTCCTCAAAATTCACGCTCTCAATCTCAGGAGTAATCTCCTCACTGTCAGCACCAGAGTCCGCCACTTGGGCCACACTCTCTTCGGCAGCAATCACTTTCGCATCTTCGGCAACGCCGACTTGTTCCTCGGGAACAGAATTCAATTTTTCGGTAGTCATAATCGTAAGTTTTACGTTTCACTCTCCTCGTGCGCACATATATGCGCACAGATAACCTACAAATATAGGGTATTTTGCCCGACTTTCCAACCAATAAGCAAGAAAATCACCTTTTACACCAAAAATGGCAATTTTTTATAGGAATTTACACCAAAAATACCTAACTTTCGCGGTTAATTGTATCGTAACAACTTTTACAGCGAGGGAATTTATGAGTTACCGTATTCTGCTTGTGGATGATGAGCCCGACATTCTCGAATTTGTGGGATATAATCTCACCCGAGAGGGCTTCGAGGTAGAGAGTGCCTCGAATGGTTTGATTGCTATTGAGAAGGCGCAGGCTTTCCAGCCCCACCTTGTCCTGCTCGATGTGATGATGCCCGAGATGGACGGTATGGAGACTTGTCGTCGCATCAAGGAGATTCCTTCCCTTGCTCGCACCATCATCGTATTCCTCTCGGCTCGTGGGGAGGATGAGTCGCAGTTGCAAGGATTCGATCTCGGTGCCGATGACTACATCACCAAACCCATCCACCCCAAGCTGTTGGTTAGCCGACTCAAAGCGATTCTCAAACGCTCCGAAGGTGGCGAAGAAAGCACCGTCGGCAACGAGGCGGAGGCAACCCCTTCGAGCGATGTTATAACCATTGATAAAGAGCGATTTATGGTGGTGAAAAATGGCAGAGAGTTATTCCTTCCCCGCAAGGAGTTTCAGCTTCTGGCACTACTCTACTCCAAACCCCAAAAAGTATTCTCGCGCGAGGAGATTTACTCGGCGGTGTGGGGCAGCGAGGTGATTGTTGGCGACCGCACGATTGATGTCCACATTCGCAAATTGCGCACAAAGATTGGCGAGGAGCACATCGTAACCATCAAGGGTGTGGGATACAAATATCAGTAGTATTCAATGGTGAAACAGCCATTCAATGGTGAAACAGCCACAAAAACAAAGTGACAAACACACAAACAACACATAAAATTAACCTTTTATAAAACAAAAGTATTATGAAATTACCTTATTCCGAACCCTACCGCATCAAAACGGTAGAAGCTATTAAACCTTCGACTCGCCGTCAGCGCGAGAAATGGATCAAAGAGGCTCACTACAACCTCTTCAACCTCCCCGCAGATCAGGTGTATATTGACCTTCTGACCGACTCGGGTACCGGCTCGATGAGCGACAAACAGTGGGCTGCAATGATGACCGGCGATGAGAGCTATGCAGGTGCAACCTCCTACTTCAACCTCAAAAAGACCGTAAAGAACATCTTTGGTTTCGACTACTTCTTGCCTACCCACCAGGGCCGTGCTGCTGAGAACGTGCTCTTCTCGGGCTTGGTAAAAGAGGGTGACATCGTTCCCGGCAACTCGCACTTCGACACCACCAAAGGTCACATCGAGTCGCGCAAAGCAACCGCTATCGACTGCACCATCGACGCTGCTAAGGATACCCAGTTGGAGATTCCCTTCAAAGGTGAGATCGACATCGAGAAACTCCGCGCAGTATTCGAGAAATACCCCAAGGAGAAGATTCCTTTCTGCGTATTGACCATCACCAACAACACCGCAGGTGGTCAGCCCGTTTCGATGAAGAACATCCGCGAGACTTCGGAGCTCTGCCACCAGTATGGCATCAAACTCTTGATTGACTCGGCTCGTTTTGCAGAGAACGCATACTTCATCAAAAAACGCGAGCCCGGCTACGGCAACAAGAGCATCAAACAGATTGTTAAGGAGATCTACTCCTATGCAGACCTTATGACCATCTCCGCAAAGAAAGACGGTATGGTTAATATGGGTGGCTTCTGCGCTATGCGCACTCAGGAGGAGTTTGACCTTGCAAAACGCTTCTGCATCTCCTTCGAGGGCTTCGTAACCTACGGTGGTTTGGCAGGTCGCGATATGAACGCTCTGGCAGTAGGTCTTGATGAGAACACCGAGTTTGAGCAGCTCGACGCTCGTATGCGTCAGGTTGCATACCTCGGCAAACTTCTCGACCGCTACGGCGTACCCTACCAGCGTCCCGCAGGTGGTCACGCTATCTTCGTAGATGCCAAGAAGATGCTTCCCAACGTACCCAAGGAGGAGTTTGCTGCTCAGACCTTGGCTGTTGAGCTCTACTTGGAGGCCGGTATCCGTGCTTGCGAGATTGGTTCGATTTTGGCAGACCGCGATCCCGTTACCCGCGAGAACCGTTACAGCGACCTCGAACTCACCCGTTTGGCTATCGCTCGTAGGGTTTACACCGACAACCATATGGCTGTAATTGCTGCTGCGTTGAAGAACATCAAGGCAAGGGCAGAGAAGATTACCCACGGTTACCGCATCGTTGAGGAGGCTCCTATCCTCCGTCACTTCACCGTTAAACTCGAAAAGATTGAGGAGTAATCCGCACCTCATTTCGTAGATAACGACCAAGAGCCCCCGAGGCAACCCTCGGGGGCTCTTTTCAAAAAAAATACGCCTTAATAAAAACAACCGATGAGAAAGACGCTACTCACACTCTGCGCACTGCTGGCAACTTGGGCCCTCGAAGCTCAAAGCTCCAACGGCTACACCTACAAGGGGGTGGCTCCACAGCGCACCGAATTTATCTCCTACTCCACTCGTAACGCCGCTGAGAAGGGCGACCGAGGTGCAGAGAGGTACTACCAAAACCTCTTCTATCGCCTCGCCTCTACCTCCACAAACGAGGATGGAGAGGTGGTGAAGCTCTATGAGGTGGAATTGCCTCTTGTTTGGCGCGACAGGGATGTATTTCTCCACACCGAGGGCGGTGCGGCCGAAAAACGCATCCGAGTGAATGGCGCGGAGGTTGGCGAGTGCAGGGATGACCGCACCCCAAGCGAGTTTCTCATCACCAAATTTCTCAAAGACGGCACCACCCGCATTGAGATAATCTCCCCCGCAGAGTGCGACCTTCGTCCTGCGGAGATGTTGGGAGATAACCCATTGGAGGAGCAACTTTTCCTCTATTCACAGCCCCCCATCAGGATTCACGACATCATCGTGAGTGCCAAGCCCGACGCAACACAAAGGCACGGAGTCTTGGAGATGGATGTGGTTGTCAGCTCCTCGCGTCGCACCACCGAGCAGGTTTCGGTGGGCTACGACATCTATTCGCCCGAGAAGGAGCTCAAATACTACGACCTGCGCGAAGAGAGCGTCAAGGGTATGACTCTCGACACCATCCATTTTGCCACCAACATCTATGGAGCAATGGAGCGACTTTGGAGTGCCGAGAGCCCAAAACTCTACGACGTCACCCTCTACCTCAAACGCGGAGGTATCATCTCGGAGTATATCAATATCAAGGTGGGCTTTGGCACCACCACTCACTCCAACGGCATCCTCTACCGCAATGGTAAAGAGGTGAAAATCAACGCCGCACACTACAACACCTCGACAGGAGCCAAAGGCACCGAGGCCGACATCCGTGCACTCAAAAAGCAGAAAATCAACACTCTCTACATCGACTACCCACAACCCTATTGGTTCTATGACATTTGCGACCGCGTGGGTATGTATGTTGTAGAGCAGGCAAACATAAATACCGACCCCAAAGGTGGTGACCGCTCACGCAAGGGCACACTTGCCAACAATCCCACTTGGTTGGGCGACTTCATCGAGAGAGTATCAGCCTCCTACCATCGTGTCCGCAATCACCCCTCGGTGGTGGCGTGGAGCTTGGGTGGCAACTCGGGCAGTGGCTACAATATGTACAAGTGCTACGAGTGGCTCAAAGAGCGCGAGAAGGAACGCCCCGTAGTCTATGGCTCGGGCGAGTGGAATAGCGACCTGAAACTTCCCGAGGCTGCGCAATGAATATCGAACTGATTGTGGTCGGCAAGACCGACTCACGCGAGGTAAATGCCCTCGTGGAGGAGTATAAGGGGCGCATCGGACACTACACCCGCTTTGGTATAACCGTCATCCCCGATGTGAAAAACACCCGCTCGATGAGCGAGGCCGAACAGAAGAGGGTTGAGGGGGAGAGCATCCTGCGATTGCTGCAACCATCTGACTATGTGACGCTTCTCGACGAGCGCGGAGTGCAGCCCACCAGCGAGGAGTTTGCCGACTGGATGCAAAAGAGGATGGCAAGCGGATGCAAAAGACTCGTATTTATCATTGGTGGCCCCTACGGATTTTCCCAAGAGGTCTATGAACGTGCAGGGGGCAAGATTTCACTATCGCGTATGACATTTTCACACCAAATTGTCCGCGCCATCTTTGCCGAGCAACTCTACCGCGCAATGACCATCATCAACCACGAGCCATATCACCATAGGTGATAATTCGAAATGCAGAATTCAAAATTCAAAATTGATATGAAGAGGATAGTTACATTACTCTACCTATTGCTTATGGCTGGGAGCCTTTGTGCGCAAAATTTCGACCAATATTTCACCAATCGCACACTGCGTACCGACCTGATTTTCAGTGGCGATGCCACCTCGCAGACCGTAACACTCCGCGCACTCCACTCGTGGGATGGTTGGAGTGGTCGCAAGCACAATCTCTCGGAGGTGCCACTGCGTGGTGATGGCGAGCTCTCGCTCTCCGACAAAGCTACGGGAGCGGTCATCTACCGCACAACCTTCTCGTCGCTCTTTCAGGAGTGGCTCGCAATGGATGAGGCCAAAGTAGCACAGAGGGCTTACGAATTCACCATACTCGCCCCACTCCCCCTTGCACCTGCAACACTCCGTGTGGTGCTCTACAACCCCTCACAGGAGGTAGCTGCCGAGATGCTCTACGACCTCAACCCCACCGATATACTCATCCGCAACCTCGACAGCAAACCCTGCACACCCTACACCACATTGTGGAGTGGCAGTGCAGAGGGCGAGAAGATTGATGTGGCAATCGTAGCCGAGGGCTACACTGCGGATGAGATGGCCCTCTTCCGCGAGGATGCCGAGAAGACCATTAAGGCCCTCTTTTCGCACGAACCTTTTGGGAGTATGAGGGAGCACTTCAACTTTGTGGCCGTAGAGAGCGTGAGCCAAACAAGTGGCGTAAGCATCCCTCGCAAAGATGTGTGGTGCCAGAGTGCCGTTGATAGCCACTTCGACACCTTCTATGCCGACCGCTACCTCACCACAAGTGCCATCTTCCGAATGGCCGACCTGTTGGCCGGAATACCCTATGAACACATCATCGTGCTCGCCAATACCGACACCTACGGCGGTGGTGGCATCTACAACTCCTACACCCTAACCACTGCCCACCACTCGGCCTTTGCCCCCGTTGTGGTGCACGAGTTCGGACACAGCTTTGCGGGCCTTGCCGACGAGTATTTCTACTCCACTCCCGACATCGCCTCCAATCCTCTTACGGCCACCAATGAACCCTGGCAGCAAAACATCACCAACCTTGTGGATTTCCAGAGCAAGTGGGCCGATATGATGCCCGAGGGCGCAACAATCCCCAGCGAGCCCACCAAAGAGGCCGAGGAGAACTACACCGTGGGTGCTTATGAGGGTGCAAACTATATGACCACGGGGGCCTACCGCCCTGCTGTTGTGTGCCGTATGCGCAACAACACCGCCACCCAATTCTGCCCCGTCTGCCAAAGGGCCATCCAGAGAATGATAGAGTTCTACATTGGCGACTAAAAGTTAGGGCGATTGGACTACACCTGCGAGCAGCAAATTATTTCCAATAATTTTGAATTTTGAATTCCGAATTTTGATTTTTTGCTATCTTTGTGGGTTGAAGACGAAAGTAAAACAAAAACAGCATAAAAGACTATGAATATCTCTTACAATTGGCTTAAAAACTACCTCAAAAGTGACCTTACGGCCGAGGAGGCTTCGGTAATTCTCACCGACATCGGTCTGGAAATTGAGGATTTCGAGAAATTGGAGGCCGTAAAGGGCGGACTCAAAGGTGTCGTTGTGGGCCAGGTGCTCACTTGCGAAGACCACCCCGATTCGGATCACCTCCACATCACCACCGTAGATGTGGGTGCCGAGGAGCCTCTCGGAATCGTCTGTGGCGCAGCCAACTGCCGCAAAGGTTTGAAGGTTATGTGCGCAACCGTGGGCGCAGAGTTGCACCCCATTGGTTCGGAGGAGGTATTCAAAATCAAGCGTAGCAAGATTCGTGGCGTAGAGTCGCTCGGTATGCTCTGCGCAGAGGATGAGCTCGGTATCGGCACAAGTCACGATGGAATTATGGAGCTCGATGAGGCGGCCATCCCCGGCACCCCCGCAATGGAGTACCTCCGCCTCTCCAACGACTACCGCTTGGGCATTGGCCTCACCCCCAACCGCATTGATGCAGCTTCGCACTACGGTGTAGCACGCGACCTTTGCGCCTATCTCCGCTCGCAGGGCCGCGAGGCGGAGTTGCAGTTGCCCAGCGTGGAGGATTTCAAGGTAGACAACACTTCGAGGGCCACAAAGGTGAGGGTTGAGAATCCCGAGGCTGCACCTCGCTATGCGGGTGTAAACATCTCGGGTGTGAAGATTGCCCCCTCGCCCCAATGGTTGCAGAATGCGTTGCGTGCCATCGGCATCAACCCCAAAAATAATGTTGTGGATGTTACAAACTACGTTCTCCACGAGCTCTGCCAGCCCCTCCACTCCTTCGATGCCGACAAGATTGAGGGCGATGAGGTGGTGGTTCGCACTTGTCCCGAGGGCACCAAGTTCCGCACCCTCGATGGCGTGGAGCGCACCCTCTCGGAAAATGACCTTATGATTTGCGACGCAGAGAAACCTATGTGTATTGCTGGTGTATTTGGTGGCGAGCACTCGGGTGTGAGCGAGAGTACCACCAACGTATTCTTGGAGAGCGCATACTTCAACCCCGTATGGGTGCGCAAGACCGCAAAGCGTCACGCACTTTCGACCGATGCATCGTTCCGCTTCGAGCGCGGTATTGACCCCAATATTACCATCTATGCCCTCAAACGTGCCGCTATGCTCATCAAGGAGGTAGCCGGTGGCGAGATTACCTCGGAGATTACCGACCTCTACCCCGCCCCCGTTCAGCCCTTCGCAATTGACATCACCTTTGAGTATATCGACAACCTGATTGGCAAGAAGATTGGCAACGAGACCATTTGCGAGATTCTCGCCGACCTCGGCATTGAGATTTGCGAGAAGAGGGAGGATGGTTTGAGCGTAAAGGTTCCCGCATATAGGGTGGATGTTCAGCGTCCTGCCGACTTGGTGGAGGAGATTCTTCGCATCTACGGCTACAACAATGTGGAGATTCCCGAGCACGTCAATTCAACCCTCTCGTATGAGCAGAAGCCCAACCGCGACAGACTGCGCAATATGGTTAGCGATATGCTCTCGGCGTGTGGCTTTGCGGAGATTATGAACAACTCGCTCACCAAGAGCAGCTACTACGAGAATTCGGAGGTCTTCCCCGCAGCAAATTGCGTGAAGATTATGAACCCCCTGAGTGCCGATTTGGGTGTTATGCGTCAGACTCTGCTCTTCGGTATGTTGGAGGTTGTGGAGTTGAATGTGAATCACAAGGCACAGAGCGTGAAAATCTACGAGTTTGGCAACACCTACACCTACGCTCCCGAGCGTAAGGAGGAGGGTGGCCTGGCTCCCTATTCGGAGGGTATGCGCTTGGCAGTTGCTATTTCGGGCGCACAGACCTCCCAGTCGTGGAATTCGAAAGCAGAGGTGAGCAACTTCTTCAACCTCAAAGCCATTGCAGAGAAGATTTTGCGCCGCTTCGGTATGGACATCTACACCCTGCGTAGCGAGCCTATTGCCAACGAACTCTACTCGGAGGGTTTGAGCCTCAAAGCGGGCAATAAGGAGTTGTTGCAGATTGCAACCATCTCGCCCAAATTGCGCAAGCGTTTCGACTTGAAGGGTGAGGTATATTACCTCGACATCGACTTCGACACCCTCTTGAAATATACTCGCAAACACAAAGTTACGGCTCACGAGTTGGCTAAATTCCCCGCTGTTAAGCGCGACCTTGCACTGCTTGTGGATAGCGCGGTGAGCTACGCCGAGTTGCGCCAGATTGCCTTCCAGACCGAGAAGAAGCTCTTGAAGGATGTAACCCTGTTTGACGTCTATACGGGCGACAAGTTGGAGGCAGGCAAGAAATCCTACGCACTTGGCTTTATGCTCCAAGACGAGAGCAAAACCCTCGATGAGAAGACCATTGAGAACACTATGAACAAACTCATTGATGCCTTCGCCAAGAAAGCTGGCGCAACCATCAGGTAGTCGTAGTTCAAGACCTATAAATCAAGGGGCCAATGGATCATTGGCCCCTTTTTTAATTCCGGGCCATTAACTATGGCAAGCTACGGATGATGGGATATTGGACAAAGACGTAGCGGTCGCCATTGGCAGTGACGGTTGAGCGCAGACGAATGGCGCGTGTGGGCCTTGTGAGGGTTATCTCTGCCGAGCCGTTATGGAGTCGGGCCACACTCTTGAAACTCTCGCCATCGGTGCTCACCTCCACCACGCCCGCAGGGAATACTCCGCGAGTAACGTGGCGATAACCCGTTGTGAGTTCAACCGTTACATTATTTATAGGCTTCTCGAACTCATACAAAATCCAATCACCATCCAAGCAAGTGCGGGTGGTGCGGTAGCCCCAATCGTTGGCATAGGCAGAGAGTTTCGCAAGCGCTCCATCATTGCTCATCGGCAGCGAGGTCGTCACCCTCATTGCGGGTGTTATCTGCCTACCCACTCTCTTTGCGGGAGCCCCTTTGCGATAGCTGATACCCATAGCCTCCAAGCGGTGGGTGTGGCTCTCCAAGCGACCACTGAAACTCTCCCACGAGCGAGCCCTTTGTGGCATCCAGCACACCTCCGCAAGGGCGCAGATGCGGGGGAAAGTTTGGTATTCGAGATAACTTTCGTACCTCTCACTATGAGGGAGTAGCAATTCGCTCCAAAATGCACCCGAGAAACCGACAATATTACCTTGTGCGCGTGGCGAAAGGCCCTCTTTGTCAAGGTCGGTGGCGTAGCATTTTTCGAGCGTCACAACCCCCGCCCAATTGTGCCCATCCTCACTCTTGCTCTGGCGCATATCGAAGTAGAACGAGGGGCCGGGCATAACGACCGTGGGGTATCCCATCTCGGCCACCTTACGGCAATCCTCAAAACTCTCCCAACAATGGACGCGCACCTCGTGCGAGAGGTTGCCACCCTCGGTTGCCTCATTCCACATTGCGGCCCTCTTGCCATTGCGGGCGAGTATCTCCGTCAGGCGGCTCATAAAATGGTGTTGCAGTTGTGCGTGGGAGGTCATCCCCCTCTTGGTGTAGAGTGCCGAGCAGTGGGGGCAGTCGCGCCAATAGGAGGTGGCTACCTCGTCGCCACCTATATGTATATAATCCGAGGGGAAAATGTCGCAAATCTCGCCCAGAATATCCTCCAACAATGCGTAGTTCTCCTCCCTTGCCACACACCACACATTCTGCACGCCATATCCGCCCGAAGCCGTCAGGTCGCGCTCCACAGGGCAGAGTATCTCGGGATGAATCTTGCCTATCGTAAGGCTATGACCGGGCAAATCTATCTCTGGCACAATAGTAACGCCCCTCTGCTGCGCAAACTCCACCAAATCACGCAGTTGGCTCTGTGTATAGTAGCCACCATAGCGCTCCTCAAAAGCACCATAAACCGCCTTAATGGGGCTACCCTCCCCTCTCCAAGCACCCACCTCGGTGAGTTCGGGATGGGAGAGAATCTCCACCCTCCAACCCTCGTCATCGGTAAGGTGAAGGTGGAGGTGGTTGAGTTTGTGGTGAGCAAGGTGGGAGATAAATTCCCGAATCTCCTCAATGGGGATGAATGTTCGCGCCACATCGAGGTGCTGACCGCGATAGGGGTAGGCGGGATAATCGACAATACGCACACAAGGAACTGCACAGCGACGCCTAAAATTACCACCATAGACCTCCGCAGGGAAGAGCTGCAAGAGAGTATGGAAGCCATTGAGCACCCCTGCCCTATCCACGCCCTGCAACAGCACCCCCTCTTGGCGCACGTCGAGCATATAGCCCTCGGCAGGGAGCTCCAACTTGGGATTCACCCTTACGACAATCTCCACAGGTGCAAATCCTCCCACAAGGTATTCACCAACATAGTCGGCAACCGACTCATCGCACACCACCCTTGCGCAAGGATTGTAGAGCCACTCGCCCCCGAGCAGTTCCACACTTACGGGCGCAGGCAACAACCCGAGATGTTCGGCAGGGGTGGCACACACCCCCTTCGTGCATCCCGCGACAATCGCAACAACTATTGCCCAAAGTCTAATCTTCATAGATAAGGTACTTCTCTCTGTGGGCCGAGAATCGCTCCACATCGCCACTCCACATACTCTCAATTTCGGGAGCGGTGTAATCCATCTCTATCATATCGCGCACATATCCTGCGCCAATCTGACTATCGAACTCTTCGCCAATGAAAAATGCCTCCTCCACACTACGATTCTTATAGGAATCGACCACTTGTGAGAGGTCAATTCCCCCTCCTCCAAGCTCAACAAGTGGCTTATTATCAGCAAGACCGACAGAGTAGATAGCACAAGGGCCATCATCGCCGAACTCCTCAGCCGATTCCACATAAGGCACAACCGTCAGGTGGCACTTCGCGCCACCAACAAGCCATCCCTCACCATTAATCATACGGGCCAACTCTCCGAGCGTCATTCCGTGCAGGAGCGGTAGGGGTAGAACCTCCTCGGAGGTTCGATATTGAGACTCCACAATCGCGCCATCGACACATCGGCCGTTAGGATTGGGGCGATCCAAAAGAATGAGTGGCACACCTATGTCGGCACATTGCTGCATCACCCGCACGAGAGCCCTCAGAGAGGCAGAGGTACGAACACCCTCATCTTGGAGGTCACAGACAATCACATCGCACCTGAAAACATCGTTTGCGCGAGGCCTACTGCGAAGTGTGAGTATCTCTATGCCCAGATAGGAGTCGCGGTGACGCTCCACGCCATCGCCACGAAACCCCTTCTCGGGCGCAAATAGGAGTTTTACATCCACGCCACTTGCAAGCAAGCTATCGACCAAGTGCCTTTGACCAATGCGCGAGGTGTTGTTGGCAAGTACGCCCACGCGACTGCCCTCCAAAAGGTGGATATACTCGGGCAGACGCTCGGCACCAACCACCAAACCACCCTCGCCCACCTCGGCAAAAGTGCCGAAACAGGTCGCCAATAGCAGCGTAATTGTCAAGAATAACTCCCTTATGGCCATATTCATTAGATTTATTTCTCACAAAATTAAACATTTTTTTGGCGAAAAGAGTATCTTTGCACTATAAGATTTCGTTTGACAAGAAAAAGATTCACAAGAAACAGATATGTACGAAAAGAAACTTGAAGCTACCGCCCGACTTTTGGAGGTGATGGATACCCTGCGCGAGAAGTGTCCGTGGGATAGGAAACAGACCTTCGAGAGCCTTCGAAGCAACACCATTGAGGAGTGTTTTGAGTTGGTGGATGCCATTGTGGATGGCAATATGGAGGGCATCCGCGAAGAGGTGGGCGACCTGTTGCTCCACATCGTTTTCTACTCCAAAATGGGCGAAGAGGAGGGCAAATTCGACTTCGCAGACGTGTGCAACTACCTCTGCGACAAACTCATCTACCGCCACCCCCACGTCTATGGCGACGTTCAGGCCGACAATCCCGAGGAGGTAATCCACAATTGGGAGATGCTCAAACTGCGCGAAAAGGCCAAAAAGGAGCGCAAGAGTGCCGGAGGTGTTCTCTCGGGCGTACCCCGCTCACTACCCGCAATGGTCAAGGGCTACCGCATCGGTCAGAAGGCCGCCTCGGCAGGTTTCGATTGGGAGAAGAGAGAGGATGTGTGGGCAAAGGTCAAAGAGGAGATTTCGGAGGTTGAGGCCGAGGTGCGCAAAGGTAATACCGATGGCATTGAGGAGGAGATTGGCGATCTGTTCTTCTCGCTCATCAACGCATCGAGGCTCTATGGTGTGGATCCCGAAACGGCTCTGGAACGCACCAATAAGAAATTTATGGCTCGTTTTTCGCACATCGAACAAGGGGCTGCCAAGATGGGTAAAGGGCTCGGAGAGATGACTCTCGACGAAATGGAGGCCCTATGGCAAGAGGCAAAAGGGGTGTGAATTTCAAAATTCAAAATGCAAAATTATAGATTATGGCAATTATAAAGAGTGTTAGGGGTTTTAGCCCCAAGATTGGTAAGGGCACAATGGTAGCGGAGAATGCTACAATTGTGGGCAATGTGGAGATTGGCGAGGAGAGCAGCATCTGGTTTGGTGCGGTGATTCGTGGCGACGTGAACGCCATCCGCATCGGTAAAAGGTGCAACATTCAAGATGGTGCTTGTCTGCACGCCACCTACGACCTCTCGCCCCACCCCTCGGTGACGATTCTGGGTGACAATGTGAGTGTTGGCCACAACGCCATCATCCACGGCGCACAGATTGGCGATGGCTGTCTGATTGGTATGGGTGCAACGGTGCTCGACAATGCAAAGGTTGGCGAGGGTTGCATCATCGCAGCCAATGCGCTCGTTCCCTCGGGTGCAGTTTTGGAGCCCGGAGGTCTTTATGTCGGTGTGCCCGCAAAGAGGCTCAAAGAGGTAACCCCCGAGCAGAAGGTCAATACTTTGGAGCGCACCACGCGCGACTATATGCACTACGCATCGTGGTTCCCGGAGTATAATATCGACAACGAGGAGTAACAAGAGCTATCCACCACAAAAAAACATTAGGTAGATATGAAGCAGCACGGACAACAGTATCGCAAGATGGCTATCAACATTCTCATAGCCATCACAGTATCTCTTGTGCTCAACTTCTCCTACCTTGTCTTTATGATGGTAGGCTCACATCGTGAGCCCTCACCCACTCCCCCCACGAAGCCCAACACCGAGCAGGTTGTGATGCAAAAGATTAGCGAGGATGGCGAGCAGAGTTTGGAGGAGAGTGCCACGATGGCCGACTCATTGCGCAGGGATGTGATAATCCGCGAAGAGAACATTGCTCGCCAAAGTCGTGCCCGCAACCACACAACCCCCCTCTCGACACAAAAGGGACAGGGCTTTATGGTGTTGGACATCTTCTTCTATTGGTTTGTGGCAATGTGTCTGCTGACCATTATGACTGACCTCACGCGCACAAAACGCAACACCTTTATTACCAGACTAATACTAAGTTTAGGCCTGCTCATTATCACCTATTTCCTCTCGCCACAAATGACGTGGAGGGGCGAAATAATCATCACTGCCAATGCTCGTCTTCTGTTCAATCCGATGACCGTATTGAAGCTCACGGCTCTATTTTTGGTATGTGTCCTCTATGGCAAAATCTACGAGCTCCTCTATGCGAAGCAGATGGTTGAGATGGAGAACGAAAGGCTCAAAAACGAGAACCTTTCGTGGCAGTACAACACCCTCGTAAATCAGGTCAATCCCCACTTCCTCTTCAACTCGCTCAACTCACTCTCGATGCTCGTCAGGGAGCAACAAAACGATGCCGCAGTGACCTACATTGGCCAAATGAGCGACACCTATCGTTATATTATGGAGGAGGGTAAAGCCGAGAAGACAACTGTGAGAAATGAGTTGCGCTTTTTGGAGGCCTATGGCTACCTTTTGGAGATTCGTTATGCGGGCAAGTTGGGTGTGAAGATTGATGTAGGCAAGGAGTTCTTTGACTGCGAAATTCCACCCCTATCCATCCAGCCACTCATTGAGAATGCCGTGAAGCACAACACCATAACATCCTCGCATCCGATGACCATAACCATCACCGCCAAGGACAACCACATTGTTGTGAGCAACCCCATCTACCCCAAACTGCAACCCGAGGAGAGCACCGGCATCGGTCTTTCGAATCTATCGAGCCGTTATGAGCTTATCGTTGGGCACAAGATTGAGGTTATAAACGATGGTAAGAGTTTCACCGTAAAACTCCCGATAATATGCAACGCACACTAAAAGCCGTCATAATTGAGGATGAAACCGCTGCTGCGCACAACCTAAAAGTGCTTCTTGCCGCGTCACATCCCGACATTGAGATTCTTGCAATCCTCGAAAGCGTTGTGGAGAGTATCGAGTGGTTCGAGGCCAATAGCGCTCCCGATTTGGTCTTTATGGACATACATTTGGCAGATGGCAACGCCTTCCGCATCTTTGAGCGTGTGGAGGTGGGGTGCCCTGTGATATTCACCACCGCCTATGACCAATACGCCCTCGACGCCTTCAAGGTGAGCGGCATCGACTACATCCTCAAACCCATCAAACAGGAGGATTTGAACCGCGCCATTGCAAAGTTCTCCACCCTAACCGCCTCGGCCCGAGAGGAGTACTCCGCACGCACCGCAGAGATGGTGCAGCGTTCACGCACCAAAACCATTTTGGCAAGGGTAAGGGATAAAATCATACCTATCGGAGAGGAGAGTATCGCCTTCTTCTACACCGAGAACGAGAGAGTGAGTCTTACCACTCTCGATGGAAAATCATACCCTGTGGAGGGCACTCTCGAAAGCCTCTATGGGGAGTATGGTGGCGAGCAATTCTTCCGTGCCAATCGCCAATTTATCATCTCTCGCAGGGCCATCAAGGATATTGCCGTTTGGTTTGGCAGTCGCCTTGCTCTAAACCTTATGGTCCCCACTCCCGAGCGCATAATCATCAGCAAAGCGCGCGCAGGAGAGTTCAAAGAGTGGCTCCAATAGCGACATTTCGCCCTGACGGGCGGTCATTTCACCCCCAAATTTGGTCATTTCACCCCTCGGAGGGCTCTTTTTAGAGCCACTCTGCCCTATCTTTGTATCGGTAAATCGGATACCTAATTTATTAACTAAAAATATTGAAGCTATGAATGTTATTTTGAAACTTGCGATTGTGGCTGCTGCCGCTATGAGTATGAGTGCTTGCTGCGAGTGCGACAAACCCAAATTCAACGCCAAAGAGTATGCCGAGCGCAAAACAGAACGATTGGACAAAATCGTAGATCTCACCGATGCTCAGGAGAAAGAGGTCTATGCGGTATATCTCGCACAGGGCAAAGAGATTCAGAAAAATATCAAAACTCTCAAAAAAGAGTGTGGTGATGTAAAATGCCCCGATGGAAAGAAGGCCGAGTGCAAGAAAGCTGAGTGCAAAAAGGCTGAGTGCGACAAAGCTAAATGCGACAAACCTTGCGCAAAGAAGGCAGAGTGCAAGAAAGCTGAGTGCGACAAACCTTGCGCAAAGAAGGCTGAGTGCAAAAAGGCAGAGTGCGACAAACCTTGCGCAAAGAAGGCAGAGTGCAAGAAAGCTGAGTGCGACAAACCCTGCGCAAAGAAGGCAGAGTGCAAGAAGGCAGAGTGCGAGAAACCTTGCGCAAAGAAGGCTGAGTGCAAAAAGGCAGAGTGCAAAAAGGCTGAGTGCGACAAAGCTAAATGCGACAAACCTTGCGCAAAGAAAGCCGAGTGCAAGAAGGCAGAGTGCAAAGATGGTTGCAAACACAACCACATCGCAAAGGGCAAACACCACCGTCGCCCCGAGATGTTGAGTCGCGAAAGCAGGAAGGCCAATAGGGAGCTCATCCGCGGAATCCTCACCCCCGAGCAGGGCGAGAAACTCAAAGAGCACTATGCAAAACGCCACCAGTGCGCCCCCAACGCAAAGCAGTGCGTTCCCACTCCCAAAACCGACTGCAAAGAGGTAAAATAGCACAGCTCCAAAGATGTAAATCACACATCTTCAACGCATAACAAACCACAAAGAGATGAAAAAAGTTTTAGTGCTTTTGGGATACGTCATTCTGGGTATGGGCGCAGCCTATGCCCAGAATAGTGGTACCTTGAAGGCAACACTTCGAGATAGCAAGAGCGGTGAGGGTATCAATGGTGCCGTAGTTGAGCTTGTCGCCACCTCCAATGGCAAAGCCCAATACTACACCTCCGGCTACCAAGGAAGAATCGAAGTCAAAAACCTCACACCTGCAACCTATGAGATGAAAATCACCTACTTGGGATACAAGGACTATACCCAAAAGGTGAAAATCGCGGCCGGTATCAACGACCTCGGAGCCATCCGCTTTGAGGAGGACGCAACCATTATCGAGCAGGTACAGATTAGTGGCTATTTGGGAACCTCCACAAAGGGTGACACCATCAGCTACAACGCCTCGGCATTCAAGACCGTCAGGGATGCCAGCGCAGAGGGCCTGCTGTCGAAAATGCCCGGCATCACCGTGGGTAGTGACGGTTCGGTGAGCGCACAGGGTGAGACCGTCGAAAAGGTCTTTGTCGATGGCAAGGAGTTCTTCGGAGAGGACGTTTCGACCACCATCAAGACCATCCCCGCCGAGATGGTAGCCAAAGTGGAGGTCTATGACAAATTGAGCGATAAGGCCGAATTTACGGGACTCGACGATGGCGAGGGCTACAAGGCAATCAATATCGTAACCTCGCTCGGCAAACGTAAAGGTGCCTTTGGTAAGGTCTATGGCTCCTATGGTTATCCCGACAAGTACAGCGTGGGAGGCAATGCCAACCTCTTCCACGGTGACCAGAAAATATCCATCATCGCTATGGCCAACAACATCAACCAACTCAACTTCTCGTTTGAGGATATTGTTGGTGCCACCTCTTCGGGCAATGTAGCCTCTTCGGGTGGCGGTGGCGGCGGTATGCAGGGCGGTGGCGGTATGCGCCAGGCCCGCAACTTTATGGTGCGCCCTATGTCGGGTATCTCCACCGTGCAGTCCGTTGGTCTGAACTATGCCAACCAATGGGACAAACTCGAATTGCAGAGTAGCTACTTCTTCAACCACTCTACAACCACCAATGTCAATACTACCGACCAAACAACCTATGGTAGTGACGATTACATCGAGAATTTGAGCAAAAAGGCAAATACCAATGCCGAAAACTGGAATCACCGCCTAAATATGCGACTCGACTACAAGTTTAGCAAGTCACAGTCGCTGATGGTGCGTGCCAATGCAAGTTTGCAGAACTACACCAACCTCAACACCTCCTCTTCGCTCATCAGCAACGGCACCACCGGTGACAAACTCAAAGAGATGAGCGAAAAGAGCGAAGATGAGCGCATCGGTACTTATGGTAACATCTTTGCCCTCTACCGTACACGTTTGGGCAAGCCGGGTAGGACTATTACACTCAACTCGCGTGTGCGCTGGAACTCCTCGGAATACCATCAGGC
Organism: Tidjanibacter sp.; assembly: GCA_045657545.1. Taxonomy (GTDB): domain Bacteria; phylum Bacteroidota; class Bacteroidia; order Bacteroidales; family Rikenellaceae; genus Tidjanibacter. The sequence continues at coordinate 4,306 of JAZOTH010000025.1, read as the reverse complement.
TCCCGAATACATCTACACCATCCCTACCGATTCTCTCTACCAAAATATTATTGAGAATCTTACGGGCAGCAACTCTATTCGTGGCGAGGTGACCTACACCGAGCCTATTACCGAAAAGTTGCAGTTCGATGTTGAGTATGAGTTCAGCCACAATATGGATGAGCAGAACAAAAAGGCGCAAGTATTCATCAATGGCGTGAAGGATGACGCGCTGGGCACTCTGCTGAGCAACATCTCCGAGAGTGGCTACACCATCCACGAGGTGGGCCCGGGTTTGAACTTCTCCACCGAGAAGGTGAAATTCAACCTCCGAGCAAGTTTCCAACACTCCACCCTCGGCAACGAACAGACCTTGCCCGTGGAGTTGGCAAAGAGCTACAACTTCAATGACTTCACCTATCGTGGTAACCTTACAGTGAATTTCAATCAGGCCAACGCTCTGCGTGTGAGGCTGCACTCGCGCACTCAAAACCCCTCCATCGGTCAGTTGCAAGAGGCTACCGATGTAAATGGTTCGAGCTACACAGCAGGTAACCCCGATTTGGAGCCCAGCTACTCCCACCGATTGATGATGTTCTATACCAACACCAACATCGAAAAGGGACAGACTCTGATGTTGCACGGCGGTATGTGGGCAACCACAAGGTCTATTGCCTCATCCATCCAGATGAACAACCCCGACTTTGTAATCCCCGGCTACAATGGTCAGACATTGGGCATTGGTAATACATACAGTACCTACGAGAACATCTCGGGTTTCAACAATTGGAACATCTTTACGGGTATCAGCTACGGCTTCCCACTGAATGTTATCAAGAGCAACATTACGCTCACCTTGAATGCCAACTTCAACAGCACACCAAGTAAGATTAACGACTATCTCAACATTATGAAGGGACAGTACTACACCACCGGTGTGCAGATTGGTAGCAACATTAGTGAGAATTTGGACTTCACCCTTGCATACAATTTCAGCTACTCAATAAACGACAATGCCTCGGAAATTTACGCACAAAACAACAAATATTTGAGCCACAACGCTCGCGTGGATTTCAAGTGGATTATCTGGAAGGGTATCACCCTCACCGCCAATGGTACCTACAACCAATATAAAGGTATCACCGACAACTACAACGAGGAGATTCTGCTCTGCAACGCCTATATCGGCAAGAAACTCTTCAAGAATGAGCGTGGTGAGTTGAGCATTGGTGTGAATGACATCTTCAATCAGAATCGCGATTTCAGACGCAATGTGGGCGCAAACTACATCCAGAATACCACCAACCTCGCCATTGGCAGATATGTTGCAGTGCAGTTTGTCTACAACATCCGCGCCTTCGGCAAAGGCTCGTCGGCAAAGGATTTCGACAATATGGGAATGGGTATGGGTGGCGGAAGGAGTGGCGGTCGCCGACCTATGGGACCACCACATATGCACCACTAAAAGAGATATTATTGTTAGGTTAATGAATAAGAAGTCCTCGGGGTTTGATATCACGAGGCGGGACGGAGGGATTTTTTGTGGTTGCCCTCCGTCCTTTTTTTGTCCAACGTCTAACGTCCAACGTCTAACGTCGCGGGCTCGCATTTTGGCGAGCCCGAAAAAATATAACCCTCCCCTAAATTAGGGGAGGGTGCCTGAAAGGCGGGAGAGGTCCGTCTGTTTTTCGGGCGCATCGCGACCGCGACTATTGACGTTAGACTTTCGACGTTAGACACAAAAAAGGAGAGGCAAAACCTCTCCTTTTTTGCGTGCCCGAAACCGGGATCGAACCGGTACGGACCTTTCGGTCCACAGGATTTTAAGTCCGGCGTGTCTACCTATTCCACCATTCGGGCAACCCTATACTCCTCGCGGAGCGCACAAAAGTACAAAAAGAATTGACAATTGCCAAAAAATTATTCGGCCAACGTAATAACACCGCCTTCGAGCGAAGCTATACGCGCAAGGCTCTCGGTGCGAATACCGCGACTCTCTATCACCTCACGCCCCTTCTGGAACGCCTTTTCGACCAAAAAACCCATACCCACAAGTTCTGCGCCCGCCTTTGTCACCAACTCCATAGCACCCACAGCCGCGTTACCATAGGCCAAAAAATCGTCCACAAAGAGCACCCTATCGCCCGTGTGGAGATATTCGCTACTAACACAAATCGTATAGTTGCGATTCTTCGTAAAGGAGTGCACTTCTGCCGTCAGCACCCCCTCCATAGTCGAAGGCACCCTCTTCTTGGCAAAGACCACCGGCAGGCCCATAATATAGCCCACCATAATCGCGGGAGCAATGCCACTCGCCTCCACCGTGAGAATCTTATTGGCCCCACACCCCTCGAAGCGCGTGGCGAGTTCCTGCGCCATTGCGTGCATCAGCGTAGGGTCCATCTGGTGATTAATGAAATTATCGACTTTGAGGATTCCTCCCTCAAAGCATTTACCATCGGCAAGGATGCGCTCTTTGAGTAGTTTCATTCGTGCAAAATTTTCCACAAAGATACCTTTTTTTTCCATACCCACTACCCTCTCGGCAAGCATTTTGCATCCCCACAAGCCGATAACCATTAAAAAATATTGGCTTATGAAACAAATTTTCACCACCCTCTTTGCCGTCGGTGCCCTCTTGATTGCGGGTGAGGCTACGGCACAAAACAACAACACAAGAAGAGCCGACTCGCCCTTGAAAGAGCTCTCCTACACCACCGACATCAACCAATATGGGCAGACGGTGAGCGTCATTCCACTCTCGGCAGAGTCGCAAGACGGATTCCTTGTCTTCCAAAACAAGGCCGCCGACTACCGCATCTGGTTCGATGTGCGTGTACAGACCGACGCGGCTGTCTTCTGGGGCTCACCCGATTGGGCTGATAAGATTGGCAATGGCGTGAGTGTCCGTCGCGCACGATTTGCCATCAAGGGGCAGTTCCGCAAGGATTGGTATGGCGAGTTGGATATGGACCTTGCCGATGGCGTTGTGGAGCTCAAAGATGCCTATATGCGCTACGACGGTATCCGCAACGTGCAGTTGCAGGTGGGTAACTTCAAGGAGAGTTTCTCAATCTCGCGCAACACCACCTCGCGCTACCTCCAATTCATCGAGCGACCTATGGCCGTAGCCTTTGCTCCCTCGCGCCACGTCGGTGTGCAGGCAAATTACGATGTGCCCGTATTCTGGGCGGCTGTGGGCTACTTCTTCCAGCCTGTGGATGGTGCCGAGACGCGCGCCAATGTGGAGGACAACAACAAAGACCTCGGCAATAGCACCGGCTACTCTCTCACGGGTAAAGTTGTTCTCCGCCCCCTCTACGAGATGGATGAAGGTTCGCTCCACATAGGTTTTGCGGCATCCTACCGCACCCCCAAAGCCGACCTTTCGCCCAAAAACTACGGCTCGGTGCGCATCTCCTCGCGCAACGCCACGATTATCAACCGCAAGAAATATCTCGACACAGGCTACATCCCCGAAGTGAACTACGAGATGATGTTCACTGCCGAGCTTGCAGGTCACTACAAGGGTTTGCGATGGGAGGCAGCCTATTTGCGTGACGATGTGCACATCAATCAGCACGTTACCGACAGTCCCACCAAGCATTTCTGGGGTGTCTATGCCCAAGCGGGTGTGCTGCTCTTTGGCGGTAGGCAGAACTACGATGCCGGTGGCGCGAAATATACACGCATAACCCCTGGTCGCAGTTGGGGTGATGTGGAGCTGTGCGCCCGCTATGACCGCCTCGATTTGGATTCGCAGGGCATCTATGGAGGTGCTGCCAACGGCTGGACTGTGGGTGTAAACTATTGGGTGAATAGCAACATCAAGATGATGCTCAACTATCAGTATGTCAAGAACAACAAGTTCGCCAACGGTAACGGCAAACTCCTTGTTGGCCTGAATGAGGCTGGCGAGCCTACAACCAACCCTTCGGAGGTCGCTGGCGACAAGAGTGGCGTGGGCTACAATATGCTTGCGTGCCGATTTGAGATTAACTTCTAACGAGGTTAGTTGTTGAAAAACAGACAATTAAAATGCGCCCTACGGGGCGCATTTTTGTTTTCCGAACGATCGACCATTTGAGGTTCAACAAAAAAAATACTACCTTTGTGGCAAAACCACAAAGAAAACTATGAAACGACTCTTAACCCTGACACTCTCTCTACTTGCCTGCGCCACAATGGCTCTGGGCGGTAGTATCAAGCCCGTAACGGGTACATTCCTAAATCTCGCCTATCAGGATGTGCGTAACCGCTACACCAACCCCGAAGGTGTGGATATGACCGACCCTCTGCTATGGGAGGCAAAAATTGAGGAGATGCA
>JAZOTH010000024.1:0-20160 GCA_045657545.1 Tidjanibacter sp. | reverse complement strand
CTAACCAGCTGAGCTATCTCGCCGCTTTGCTGAAAAGCGATGCAAAGATAAGTGATTATTTTTTTCGCGCAAACTTTCTGAGGTATTTTTTTTGAAGTCGGATCGTAGCCATGTCGTTCTGTGAGCCAAGGAGTTGTTCCTGAGTATTGTCTTCCTAAGACCGCTTGGCCTCCGACTTTGCGCTCTAACCAGCTGAGCTATCTCGCCGCTTTGCTGAAAAGCGATGCAAAGATAAGTGATTATTTTTTTCGCGCAAACTTTCTGAGGTATTTTTTTTGCATAGGAGCATTAAAAAGTTGTTTTGCTATGAAAAATACCTCCGAAATGCGCCTTGCACGTCGTCTTGATGCGGTGGCAATCCTTGCCAGCATACTGCTGTTGATATCTTTCACCCTCGATGTTGTCCATCGAAAAAGCTATATCCTCTCGCCCGGTGTGGAGGAGTTGCAGCTTGTGGTCTGTATGATTTTTGTGACCGACTTTGTGGTGCAGATGATGGTTGCGAAGAGTCCGCGTCGCTATTTTGTGCGCAATTTGGTGCTCCTTGTGGTGTCGATTCCCTACCTTAATATGTTGGAGTGGGGTGGGGTGATGCTCCCCAAGTGGCTCTACATCCTGCTCAAATGTTTGCCTCTTGTGCGTGGTGGCGCGGGAATATATGGACTGATAAAATATATCACACCCACGCGCGTGAGTGCCATCCTGTGGAGCTATGTAGCTCTTATTGTTATTGTTACCTACCTTTCGGCACTTGTATTCTACGCCTACGAGGAGGTCATAAATCACGCGGTGGATGGCTTTGGTACAGCCCTCTGGTGGGCGGGGCTTAATGTTACAACCGTGGGGGCACCCCTCTTTGCCGTCACCCCCATTGGAAAGATTCTCACCGTTCTGCTCCCCGGTTTGGGTATGATACTCTTTCCCCTGCTGACGGTCTATGTCACCCACCTTGTCCAGCGTAGTGTGGGGAAATAATATTTCGGGCGCGGAAAGTTTTTTCCGCGCCCGAAATTTATGATGTTAGACGTTGTGCCTTAATTAACCTGTTGAAGTGCAACGAGTTTAGCGTAGAGACCACCGCGCTCGATAAGTTCGGTGTGGGTGCCCTCTTCGGCAATTTGTCCCTGCTCGATGACGATGATTTTGTCGGCATTCTTAATGGTGCTCAATCGGTGGGCAACAACAACCGATGTTCGGCCCGCAAGAAGTTTTTCCAAAGCCTCCTGCACCAACTTTTCACTCTCGGTGTCGAGCGCGCTGGTCGCCTCATCGAGGATGAGGATGTCGGGGTTTTTGAGCACTGCGCGGGCGATGCTCAACCTCTGACGCTGACCGCCCGAGAGCTTCGCACCCCTGTCGCCAATGTTGGTCTGGTAGCCTTCGGGGCTCTCCACAATGAAGTCGTGGGCATTGGCAATGCGTGCGGCCTTCTCAATCTCCTCCATTGTTGCAGAGTCGTTTCCGAGGCGAATGTTGTTTTCGATGGTGTCGTTGAAGAGTATGGTCTCCTGCGATACGATACCCATATTCTCGCGCAGGGAGTGGAGGTTGTACTCGCGGATATTTTTGCCATCAATGAGAATCTCACCAGCTGTAATATCGTAGAATCGTGGAATGAGGTCGGAAGTAGTCGATTTGCCACCTCCCGAGGGGCCCACCAAAGCCACCGTCTGGCCCTTCTTGACCGTGAAGTTTATGCCGCCCAAGACCTCCCTATCCTCCTCGTAGGAGAATCGCACGTTGCGAAATTCGATACCCTCCGAGAGGCTGTTGAGCTTGATGCCACCATCTTTGGGCGAGGTGATGGTGCTCTGGGTGTCGAGGAGTTCGAGCACCCTGCCACCGGCTGCAATACCCTGGTTGATATTGGCGAATGCGTCGGTGAAGGCCCTCATTGGGCGTGTAATCTGGGTGAAGATGGCGATGTAGGCGATAAAGCCGCTGCCATCGAGTCCGCTGTTGCCATTGAGTACCAATGCGCCACCAAAGATGAGCAATCCCGCAGCTGCTGCAATGCCGAGGAACTCACTCATAGGCGAGGCCATCTGCTGGCGGTACATCATACGGCGTGTAATGTCGGAGTATTTCTTGTTGATGGAGGTGAATTTCTGGCGGAAGTAGCCCTCGGCGTTGTAGGCCTTGATGACCTTCACACCCGAGAGCGACTCATCGAGCACGGAGGTTAGCTCGCCAAAGTTCTGCTGTGCTTTCAGCGCAGGGTGGCGCAATTTCTTCACAATGCTACCGATGATGAGCGCAATGATGGGGAGGTAGATTATCGAAAAGAGCGAGAGTTTCCACGAGATGGAGACCATCGCGATGATGTAGCCGATGATGAGGAAAGGCTCGCGGAATACCACCTGCAAAGTGTTTACAATACAGAATCTTACGGTCTGTACATCGGAGGTGATGCGCGACATCATATCGCCCTTGCGTGCCGAGGTGAAGAAGGAGAGGTTGAGCCCCATAACATTGTCGAAGACGGCATTGCGGATGGTTTGCAGCGAGTTGATGCGAAGATTCTCCACGGTGCGCTGTCCGAGGTAGCGGAAGAGGTTGCTCAGCAGTGCCGAAATGGTGACAAAACCCGCAAGGAACACCAAGATATTCATCGTGTTGTAGTCGGTACCATAGAGGCAGTAGAGCCAATAGTTGAGCAACTCGGTGAGGTAATCAACGCTCACGCTGAACTTGGGGGCTGCGGTTACGGCCTCCAACATAGCCCCTTGGTCGAAGAGGGTGCGCAACAGTGGGATAATCATCACAAAGTTGCAGGTGTTGAACACAGCGTAGAAGAGCGTGTAGAAGAAATATGGAATCGCATACTTGCCAAAGGGACGAGCAAACGATAGTAATCGCCAATAAATTTTCATATATTAGATGTAATTTAGTCTAAAAAACTACGCAAAAGTACGCAAATAATTGTGGATATTGGCAAAGAAAGTGTATTTTTGTAGATTAGAAACCGAAAAATCAAAAAAGAAACAGACGAATATATATGAAAAAACGTGTATTGAGTGGTATTCGCTCCACAGGACAACTCCATTTGGGAAACTATTTTGGCGCTCTTCGCAACTTCGTTAGGTTGCAAGATGAGGCCGAGTGTTTCTTCTTCATTGCCGACTATCACTCCCTGACTACCCACCCCGACCCAACAATTCTCCACTCCAATGTGCGCAATATCCTCTCGGAGTACCTCGCAGCAGGTATCGACCCCGAGAAGGCCACCATCTATGTTCAGAGCGATGTGCCCGAGGTTGCAGAGCTCTCGCTGTTGCTGGGTATGCACGCCTATGTTGGTGAGTTGGAGCGCACCGCATCCTTCAAGGATAAGGTGAGGAAAAACCCCAATAACGTCAATATCGGTCTGCTCAACTACCCCGTGCTGATGGCCTCCGATATTCTGCTTCATAGGGCCGATTTTGTGCCTGTGGGTAAAGATCAGGAGCAGCACTTGGAGATGACTCGCCACTTGGCACACCGCTTCAACCAAATCTACAAAACCGATTTCTTCAACGAAAAGGTAGCACCCTTCAACTTTGGCAAAGACCTTGTGAAGATTCCCGGTTTGGACGGCTCGGGCAAGATGGGTAAGAGCGAGGGTAATGGCATCTACCTCTCGGATCCCGACAACGTAATCCGTAAGAAGGTTATGAAGGCTGTGACCGATAGTGGCCCCACCGAGCCTAACTCGCCTATTTCGGAGCCTATCCAGAACATCTTTACCATTATGGAGGCGGTTTCAACCCCCGACACTATTGAGTACTTCAAGGAGAAATATGCCTCGTGTGAGATTCGCTACGGCGACCTGAAAAAGCAGTTGGCAGAGGATATTATCGCCACCGTAGCCCCCATTCGTGAGCGCATCGAGGATATTCGCGCCAACGATAAGTACCTCCACGAAGTGACCGCAATGGGTGCCGAGAAGGCTCGCAAGAGTGCTCAGGCAACCATCGAGGAGGTGCGCAGGATTATGGGTATCTACAAGTTCTAAACCGACAAAACAGAACAAAGAATATGAAAGGTAACACCGAACGTATGTCCCCTATGGAGCGATTGGCTCTGTGGCTCAATGTGCAGACCAGACGTATCAGTTCACGACAACTGACCTTCATTCTGGCCATCGTTGTGGGTTTGGTGTCGGGAGGTGTGACCTGCATCTTCGAGTGGCTGCTGGGACTTATCAAAGGTGGCCTGACAAGCTGGTTTCCCAAAGAGGAGGTGGGTTGGCTCTACCTCTTATACCCTATGGTGGGTATTATTCTGGCGAGCCTTTTCGTGAAACTTATCATCAAGGACGATATCTCGGAGGGTGTTACAAAGGTGCTCAAAGCGATGAGTACCTCCTCGTCGCGCATCAAGCCCCACAACTGTTACTCTTCGGTGGTGGGTGGAGCCCTGACCATCGGCTTTGGTGGTTCGGTGGGCCCAGAGGCCCCCATTGTGCTGACAGGTGCGGCAATTGGCTCCAATATCGGTAGGGTAATGAAGCTCAACTACCGCAACCTCACGCTGATGTTGGCGTGTGGTGTAGCGGCGGCCCTCTCGGCAATCTTCAAGGCCCCCATTACGGGTGTGATTTTCGTTATGGAGATTCTACTCTTGGATATGAGTATGACGGCCATTATCCCGCTGATTATCTCCTCTGTGACGGCTGTGACGCTCACTTTCTTTGTGCGAGGCTTTGAGCCTATGCTCTCGGCCAGCACCATTGGCGACCTTTCGTTCTCACATATCCCCATCTACCTGCTGCTCTCGCTGCTGTGTGGCCTTATGTGCTACTACTTTATGAATGTAAATTTCCGCATCAAGGGGCTGATTGACCGCCTCGGTGTGCAGTGGAAAAAGTGGCTTGTGGGTGGTCTGGCCCTGGGTGTGATGATTATGCTCTTCCCTCCGCTCTATGGCGAGGGCTACGGCATCTTCCACCACTTTATGAAGGGTGATGTTCAGGCAGTTTTCGACAACTCGGGCTTCTACGATTATAGGGGAAATCATTGGGTTGTTGTGGGCTATATGTTGGCCATTATGTTTGTGAAGGTTGTGGCAATGGCAGTCACCAACTCATCGGGAGGTGTGGGTGGAACTTTTGCTCCCTCGCTCTTTGTGGGTGCATTTCTGGGTGCTATCACGGCCTATGTTGCCAATACATTCTTTGGTGCCGACCTCTCGATTGCGGCATTCTCATTGGTGGGTATGGCGGGCCTTATGTCGGGTGTAATGAAGGCACCCCTTACGGCGGTCTTCCTCATTGCCGAGATTTCGAGTGCCTACCAACTTTTCGTGCCTCTGATGATGGTGTCGTGTGTGTCGTATGTCATCAATCGCTACCTCGAACCCGATAGTATCTACACCAAAACCCTCCGCAAGAAGGGACAGTTGCTCACTCACGATAAGGACCAAGCAGTGAGTGTAGTGCTCTCCATCCGTTCGCTCATAGAGACCAATATTTTGAGCGTTGGTGAGTATGATACGCTGGGTGATATGGTTGTGAGGGTTATCCCCCACACCACACGCAATATTTTCCCTGTGCTCGATAGCGAGAATAAACTGTTGGGTATTGTGGAGTTTGACCGTCTGAGGAAGGATATGTTCGACCAGAGTAAGTACCCCAATTCGGTACAACGCTATATGGCACCTCCTGCCGATTTGATATACGATGGCGAGTCGGCATCGAGTGTGCTCGAAAAGTTTGAGGCTACGGGTGCTTGGAACCTTCCCGTTGTGGATATCAAAGGCCACTACCTCGGTTTTGTGAGCAAATCCCACATTCTCACCGCCTATCGCGAGAAACTCAAAGAGATGACACAAGAGTGATTTGCCGTGCAAATCACTCTTGTGTCATCGTCTAACGTCTAATGTCTAACGTCAAACGATGAAGATAGATTTTCTGGGGCCGGCGTACCCGTATAGGGGAGGTTTGGCGACAATCATAGAGAGCCTGGCAAGGGAGTTTCAGGCGAGGGATAACGAGGTGACCATAGATACATTCTCGTTGCAGTACCCACGCCTATTGTTCCCGGGTAAGAGCCAATTTCGCACGGGCGAAAAGCCTCACGATATCTCTATCGCCCGCACGGTGAGCACCGTGGGGCCACTCTCGTGGTGGAGGGTGGGGCGTAGGCTCCGCAGGGAGGCCCCCGATGTGGTGGTGTTGAAATATTGGACACCTCTGATGGCTCCCTGCTTTGGTACCATCTGTCGCCTGGCACGCAAAAACGGCAAAACAAAAGTTATTGTTCATCTCGACAATATCACTCCTCACGAGCCTCACTTCTATGATAGGATGCTGAATCGCTATTTTCTTGGCTCGTGCGATGGTTTTATCTATATGTCCGAGGCTGTAAATCGCGATTTGCGCACCTATCTGCCCAATGCAAAAGCACTCTTCTCACCCCATCCGCTCTTCGATAACTATGGCACAAAGGTGCCCCGCGAGGAGGCGTGTGCCCGCTTGGGGCTCGATTCCAAGCAGGGTTATGTGATGTTCTTCGGCTATGTGAGGGATTATAAGGGGCTGGATATCTTGCTCGATGCGTGGGCTCTCTTGAAGGCCGAGGGAAAGACAGCAGACAGGAAACTGCTTGTTGTGGGTGAGGTCTATGGTAGCGATGCGAAATACCGCGAGCAGATTGAACGCTTGGGCTTGCAGGAGGATGTGGTTGTGCATAGTGACTTTGTGCCCGATGAGAAGGTGGCAGATTGGTTCTCGGTGGCCGATATGGTCGCTTTGCCCTATAAGTCGGCAACCCAGAGTGGTGTGACGCAGGTGGCCTATGCCTTCGATGTGCCGATGGTTGTGACCAACGTGGGTGGCTTGGCAGAGATGGTCGAGGATGATGTTGTGGGTGTGCTTGCCGAGGTGAGTGCCCGCTCGGTAGCCGATGCCATTGCCAAGGTCTATGAGGGCGACAACCTTATCCGCTACCGTGAGGGTGTGATTCGCAATAAGGCCCGCTTCTCTTGGAGCGCAACAGCCGATAGGATAGAGGAACTATTTCTTGAATTGAGAATTGAGAATTGAGAGTTGAGAATTAATAAAAAAAGGTTCGGCAAACTGCCGAACCTTTTTTGTTGTTATTTCTTGATGTTTGGCTCTTCCAAGCCGAAGTTTTGCTTGCGGTTTTCGCGTTTGAGCCAGAGGCTGAAAAAGAGTGCCAAGACACCAAACGACGAGAAGATGACCATAGGCAGGGTGTAGCCACCGGTTGCATCGAGCACGTTACCAATCAGGATGGGCACTGCAAACAGACCGATGTTCTGAATCCAGAAGATGATGCAGTAGGCCGAGCCGAGGATGCGGTTGTCGATAATCTTGGGCACCGAGGGCCATAAAGCAGCGGGTACCAACGAGAACGACACACCCAAAACCACCACGATAGTCACTGCCAACCATTTGTAGGGGAAGGCGGGAAGTAGGAATGCAAACGAGAGGTGGCAAGCAATCATTACCAGCGAGCCGAGCATCAGCATCGAGGCAGCCTTACCCTTGTTGTCGATGAATGCACCGAGGAAGGGGGTGAGCACCATAGCCAAAATGGGGAAACAGCTGAACAACTGAGCACCATTCTCAACACCGAGGGTGGTGTTCAAAAAGTCGGGAGCGTAACGCTGGAAGGGGAAGATTGCCGAGTAGTAGAGTACGCACAAGAGTGCCACAAGCCAGAACATCTTGCTCGAAAAAATCTTGCCCAAATCCTTGAATTTGAACTCCTCCTCGCTCTCTTCGGTGGTGAGTTCGCCACAAGCTGCCAACTGTTTGTCGAACTTGCGGTCCATAACCACGAATACAACGTAGAAAATCAAGCCAATAAGGAGCAGAATCGCACCAAAGCCTACGGGAGCCGACACCACAGCACCGAACTTCTCATAGACCATAGGCGAGAGCCACATTGCGGCAAATACGCCCAAACGTGCAATCGACATCTCCAAACCCATAGCCATAGCCATCTCCTTGCCATTGAACCACTTGGCAATGGCCTTCGATACGGTGGTACCTGCCATCTCGCAGCCGCAACCGAAAATCATAAAGCCCAAGCAGGAGAGTTTTGCAGTACCGGGGAGTGCCACCCACCACGAGTTCATCCAAGTCTCCAAGCCACTACCAATGAACAAGTCGCTCATTGCGTAGAACTTGATGCTTGCACCAATTACCATCAGCGAGGCCGACAATACGCCCGTAAAGCGGATGCCCATCTTGTCGAGGATGATGCCCGCAAAGATGAGGAAGAAGCAGAATACGTTGAGGAAGTACTCGCTTGCAGCGTAGGTGCCGAAGGTGCCACTTGTCCAACCGAGCGAGGCTTCGAGTTGGCTTTTAAGGGGCGAGAGCATATCCACGAACATATAGGCAAAGAACATCATCAATGCGATGAGAATCAAAGCCGACCAGCGTGCAAATGCCGAATCATTGAGTTTTTTTTGAATGTTTTGTACCATAAAAGTTTGCGTTTAGTATTGTGATAAAATATTAATTTTCAACATTTAGTTCTTCTGATACCTCTTCAAGATACCATAGGCCTCCTTAATTCCCAACTCACCCGCCTTGCTCAAATCCATCACACCCTTCTGGGTGTCCTTCATCAGCAACTGCACCAATCCGCGATTGAAATAGGCCTCGGCAAGTTCGGGAGCCATAGTCAGCGCCCGCGAGTAGTCCTCATAGGCAGCTGGCATATCGCCCGAGAGAGCGTGGAGATTGCCCCTATTATAATATATGTATGCCACATCGGGGGCGAGCTCTGCGGCTCGATTCAGGTCGGCAATCGCCTCGTCGTAGTTGTAGGTGCGCTTTGCCTGAGAGCGAAGAGTCATATCCGAGTCAATCGAAATCCTGCCGCCCATACCCACCGACGAGATGAAATCAATCATCTCGGCCCTCGCCACTGCGCGGTTGAGGTAGAGCATTGCATCCCTTGGTTCAAGTCGTATGGCCTCCGAGAGGATATTTATTGCCGAGGTGTATTGCCTCATTGTGAGTTGCGAAATAGCCCAGCGGAAGAGTGACTCCACATCGGTGTAGGCCACCCCTTCGTAGCGTTCATTGACATCCGCAACCTCCTCCTCGGTAAGCCTTGTGGGCTCATTCGAGAAGACTATGAGGGTGTCGCTCGCCACGCCCACAGCCTCCAATGTGGGAGAGTAGTAGTGGTGGGCCTCCGTTGTGTGGGGAGCCCCCAGCGACCAGCGGAACATCTCTCGCAGGGTGGCATTCGTTGCGCTCTCCTCGGTGAGTTTCCTCTCCGCAAGGCGCGACTCAAACGACACAAGTTGGTTGAAGTGCCTCGATGTGTCGGCATAGATGTTGAGCCCCTCGGGATCCTCCGCCAAACGAGCCTCATACTCGGCAATCTTCCTGTCGGCAATGGCGCGGTCACGCTTTGCACCCGCACTGTCGTGAATCTTATCCTTCACCACAGCCCTCTGTAAGTAAGCATTGGCAAAGTCGGGGTAGAGCTCAATAGCCTTCGAGTAGTCGCCCAAAGCCTCCAAGTCCCTATCCATCTCCATCAGCACTCCTGCGCGGTTGTAGTATCCCTTCACATTCTCGGGTGCGTGCTCCAAAACTTTGTCGTACATCGCCAACGCCCGGGGAAAGTTGCCCTGAATGGAGTGGATGATAGCCAAGTCGAAGTAGGCACTCGTAACGTATGGGTTCAGCTCCAACACGCGCTCAAAGTCGCTCGTAGCCTCCTCGTAACGCTCCAAGTTGCAGAATACAATGCCACGATTGAAGAGGGGTTGGAGGTAGCTACTGTCGCACTTGATGGCCATATTATACATCTCCAAGGCCTCCTCATTCTTGCCCTCCGCCATTAGCAACATAGCCTTCTGGTTGTAGCCCTCGGTGTAGTCGCGGTTGGTGCAGATAGCCCTATCGAAGCTCTCGTGGGCACCGAGTGTATCCCTCAAACCGAGCAGTGCCACACCGCGGTTGATGTAGGTCTGTGCATCCTTATCGGTCACCCTCAACACCCTGTCGAAATCAACTAACGACTTTACCCACTGCTTGTTACGCAGGTGGGTGACGCCTCTCGAATAGTAGGAACCGATGATGTCGGGGCGCAGCTCGATGGCGGCTGTAAGGTCCCTCACAGCGTCCTCGTAGTTGCCCAATTCGGCATTGACAATTCCTCGGTAGTGGTAGGCCTCGGTATAGACCTCGTTTATCTCGATGGCTCGCGTGAGGTCGGCTCTGGCACCAAGCAGGTCGCCCAAGCCGAGCTTGGCATAGCCACGCAGATAGTAGGCCTCATAGGACTCCCTGTCGGAGCGAATCAGCACGTTGAGAATATCAATAGCATCCTTATAGTTATCCTCGGCGAGCATATTGCGACTTGCCCACGCGATATAGCGTTTGTTGTACTGTGCGTGAGTTTCCCCAACGCACAATACAACTAACATCGCAAATATCGTGACAAGTCTTTTCAACTCTCAACTTTCAACTTTCAACTATTTAAGAGCCGCAATTCGTTCTTTGATTGCAGCGATTTTAGCCTCGGCATCCCTCTGTTTGTTCCTCTCGTTCTCAACAACGGCAGCGGGGGCATTGGCCACAAACCTCTCGTTGGAGAGTTTGCCCATAACGGTGCGCAAGAAGCCCTCGAAGTAGGCGAGCTCTTTGTTCATCTTCTCCAACTCCTCCTCCACATTGATGTTCTCACTCATAGGAACAAAATACTGCGTGGTCTTAACAATGAAGGCGGCAGCGGTGGGGTTCTTCTCCTTCACCTCACGAATCTCCGAGAGGTTTGCCATCTTCTCCACCAAGCAGTTGTAGGTGGGGTGGTAGTTCTCATCCACGATAACCTCCAATGCCACCTGCTCCTTGTTGGGGATGTTCTTCTGTGCGCGGATGTTGCGGATGCCGCTCACAACCTCGCGAGCCAAATCAACCTCAGCAAGCATCTTCTCATCCCAGGGTTTGTGCTCCTCAAACAAGTCGAGCATCACGCTCTCTCCCTCCTTGCGCTCGGCAACGTGCTGCCACAACTCCTCGGTTACGAAGGGCATAAAGGGGTGGAGCAGTTTCAGCAGACGCTCAAAGAATCGTTTGGTGGCAGCAACGGTCACTGCATCGGCAGGCGAGCCATAGGCGGGCTTGATCATCTCCAAGTACCAACCGCTGAAATCGTCCCAGAAGAGGCGGTAGAGGGTCATCATTGCATCCGAAATGCGGTATGCCTCGAAGTGCTCCTCAATCTCCTTGTAGGCCTTCTGGTAGATGTTCTCAAACCACTCGACAGCCTTTGCGCAGTGCTCGCTCTGGGCGAGATTATCATCAACCTCCCAGCCGGTCAAGAGGCGGTAGGCATTCCAAATCTTGTTGCAGAAGTTACGGCCCTGCTCACAGAGGCTCTCGTCGAACATCAGGTCGTTACCGGCCGAGGTGCAGAGCATCAGTGCAACCCTCACACCATCGGCACCATACTGTGCAATCAAATCCAGAGGATCGGGCGAGTTGCCGAGCTGTTTGGACATCTTACGGCCCAACTTGTCGCGCACGATACCTGTGAAATAGACGTGATTGAAGGGCTTTTCGTTCCTCCACTCGTAGCCGGCCATAATCATCCTCGCTACCCAGAAGAAGATGATATCGGGACCGGTGATAAGGTCGTTGGTGGGGTAGTAGTACTCAATCTCGGCGTTGTTGGGCTGGCGGATGCCGTCAAATACACTGATGGGCCAGAGCCACGAGCTGAACCAAGTGTCCAAAACATCCTCCTCTTGACGAAGGTCGGCAAGAGTGAGTGTTGCATCGCCCGTCTTGGTGCGTGCAGCCTCCAATGCCTCCTGCTCTGTTTCGGCTACCACAAAACCACCTTTGGGTAGATACCAAGCGGGGATGCGGTGGCCCCACCACAACTGACGCGAGATGCACCAATCCTTGATGTTCTCCATCCAGTGGCGGTAGGTGTTTTTGTACTTCTCGGGTACAAACTTAATCACATCCTCCATCACGGCCTTGGTCGCGGGCTGTGCCAGCTCCTCCATCGAGAGGAACCACTGCATCGAGAGCTTGGGCTCGATAGCCACACCTGTACGCTCCGAGTAGCCCACATTGTTGGTGTATGCCTCGGTCTTCTCCAAGAGGCCTGCTGCCTCCAAGTCGCCCTCAATCACCTTGCGGCACTCGAAGCGGTCCATACCAACATACAAGCCCACCTTATCGTTGATGGTGCCGTCGGGGTTGAAGATGTCGATGGTTTCAAGGCCATACTTCTCGCCCAACATATAGTCATTCACATCGTGTGCGGGGGTTACTTTCAGCGCACCCGTACCAAACTCAATATCCACATACTCATCCCTGATGACGGGCACCGAGCGACCAACGAGGGGTACGATAACCCTTGCATCTGCTGGAAGGTCGGCATAGCGGGGGTCGTTGGGATTCACACACACTGCCGAGTCGCCCAAGATGGTCTCGGGACGGGTGGTAGCAACAATGAGTGCGCGGTCGGAGCCCTCCAACTTGTAGCGCAGGTAGTAGAACTTACCCTGCGACTCCTTGTAGATTACCTCCTCATCCGAAAGGGCAGTTTGTGCCGAGGGGTCCCAATTGACCATCCTCACACCACGGTAAATCTTACCCTTGTTGTAGAGGTCTACGAATACTTTGATGACACTTTCACTGCGAGGCTCATCCATTGTGAAGCAGGTGCGGTCCCAATCGCACGAAGCACCGAGCTTGCGGAGCTGTTGGAGGATGATACCACCGTGTTTCTCCTTCCACTCCCAAGCGTGGGCGAGGAACTCGTCGCGTGTGAGGTCGCTCTTCTCAATACCCTCGGCTTTGAGCTTTGCCACAACTTTCGCCTCGGTGGCGATGGATGCGTGGTCGGTACCGGGCACCCAGCAGGTATTCTTACCCTTCATACGAGCCCTGCGCACCAAAACATCTTGGAGTGTGTTGTTGAGCATATGGCCCATATGCAACATACCTGTCACGTTTGGTGGAGGAATAACTATGGTGTAGGGCTCTCGGTTGTCGGGCTCGGAGTGAAACATATTGTGCTTCATCCAGTAGTCATACCACTTGTTCTCAATCTCTTGTGGTGTGTATTTGTCTGCAAGTTTCATAGTGTTATATTTTGTTTTGTTCGTTTTGCGCCAAATTTAACCTACAAATATAATAAATAAAGTTGAAAGTTGAAAGTTGAGAGTTGAAAAATGTGGTCTATTCTCCCCAAAGGGGAGGGGACAAAGGGGTGGGGTTCTTGGTGTTTTGTTATTTCTTGGAAATAACTCTCAATTCCCAATTCCCAATTCTCAATTCTCAATTCAACGAATTGTTAATAACTTTTTGCCCTGCGGGGGAGTTTGGCGCACGAAATGTGCTATATTTGCGTGGATTTTTGTAAATATGGTATATTACGCACGATTATGAATAGAAACAACAAGAATAAGAGTGTAGAATTTGAGATTGGCGTAGGCATTGGTGAGGCAACCGAGGGTATCCACCAAGTTATCCCCATTGTGGGTGACGAGGATGAACTCGGTGAGAGGGTGGCTATTCCCTCCGAACTTCCCATTCTTTCGTTGCGCTCCTCGGTGCTCTTCCCCGGGGCTATCACTCCCATTACGGTGGGTAGGGAGAAGTCCATTAAGCTTGTGAGGGATGTGGAGCGCGAGGGTGGCATTTTGGGTGCTGTCTTGCAGCGCGAGGCCGATGTGGAGAACCCCGCAGCCGACGATATGTACCGCGTGGGTACCGCTGCCAAGATTCTCAAAATTCTCGAAATGCCCAATGGCAACCTTACGGTGATTCTCCACGGTTTGGAGAAGATTGAGGTTGTGCAGTTCCTGCGCTCGGAGCCCTATATGAGGGCCGAGGTGAGTGTGTTGCAGGATGTGGCCCCCGACAAGAATAATGTTGAGTTTCAGGCTATTGTCGATTCGGTGAAGGATGTGGCGTTGGATATTATCTCCATCTCGCCAGGTATTCCCAAAGAGGCGACTTTTGCCATCAAAAATATAGACTCCAAGCGCGGAATTATCAACTTCATCTGCTCCAATATGGACTTTACGGATGCCGAGCGTCAGAAGCTGTTGGAGGCTCCGGGCCTCTTGGCTCGCTCGCGCAAGTTGCTCGAATTCCTCATCAATCAGCGCCAACTCGTTGAGCTGAAAAATCAGATTCAGGGCAAGGTTAAGCAGGAGATTGACCAGCAGCAGAAGGAGTATTTCATACAGCAGCAGATTCGCACCCTCCAAGATGAACTCGGTCACGACGAACTGAACGATGCGGAGAGGTTGCGCGAGAGGGCTGCGCACAAGAATTGGAACGACGAGGTGGCGGCTGCCTTCGAGAAGGGTGTGCAGAAGTTGGAACGCCTGAATCCTGCGGTTGCTGAGTATTCAGTGGAGATTAACTACCTCGAAACGATGCTCGACCTGCCTTGGAACGACATCACCGAAGATAATATGGATCTTGCGCAAGCGCGTGAGAGGCTCGATGCCGACCACTTCGGCTTGGAGGAGGTCAAGGAGCGCATCTTGGAGCACTTGGCGGTGATGAAACTCAAAGGCGACCTCAAATCGCCCATTCTCTGCCTCTATGGCCCTCCCGGAGTGGGTAAGACCTCACTCGGTAAGAGTGTGGCCGCGGCTCTCGGCAGGAAGTTTGGCCGTATCTCACTCGGTGGTCTGCACGATGAGTCGGAGATTCGTGGCCACCGCCGTACCTACATCGGCTCGATGCCCGGTCGAATTATCGACACCATCAAGCGTTGTGGCTCGTCTAACCCTGTGATTATCCTCGATGAGGTAGATAAGGTGAGTCGTTCCAACCACGGAGATCCTTCGAGTGCTCTCTTGGAGGTTTTGGACCCCGAGCAGAACTCCACCTTCCACGACAACTACATCGACATCGACTACGACCTCTCGAAGGTGCTCTTCATCGCCACTGCCAACAATGTGGGCAATATCTCGCAGGCTCTGCGTGACCGTATGGAGATGATAAACATTGCGGGCTATGTGATGGATGAGAAGCTCGAAATTGCCGAGCGACACCTTGTGGGCAAACAGCGTGAGGCTCACGGCGTTAAGCCCGAGCAGATGACTATTTCGAAGGATGTTGTGGCGATGATTATCGACGACTATACCCGCGAGAGTGGTGTGCGCTCCCTTGATAAGCAGATTGCCAAACTTGCCCGCCATCGTGCCAAACAGATTGGCTTCGGTGAGGAGTTTGTGCCCGAGATTAACGCTGAGCAGGCTCGTGAGGTGCTGGGTGCTGCGAAGTTCTCGCGCGAGAGGTACAACATTGGCGGAGTTGCGGGTGTGGTTACGGGCTTGGCTTGGACCGAGGTGGGTGGCGACATCCTCTATATTGAGTCGCTCCTCACACCCGGTAAGGGTGCATTGAGCCTTACGGGCAACTTGGGCGATGTGATGAAGGAGTCGGCAACCATAGCTTGGGAGTGGGTGAAGGCCCACCACGCGGAGCTTGGTATTGAGGCCGAGAAGTTCGAGAAGCAGGATATCAACATTCACGTTCCAGAGGGGGCAGTGCCCAAGGATGGCCCAAGTGCGGGTATCACAATGGTGACCTCCATTGCATCGACCTATACGGGCCGAAGGGTGAAGGAGAACTTGGCGATGACGGGCGAGACGACTCTGCGAGGCAGGGTATTGCCTGTGGGTGGCATCAAGGAGAAGGTGTTGGCTGCCAAACGTGCAGGTATCACCGAGATTATTATGAGCGAGGATAACCGCAAAGATATCTTGGAGATTAAGTCCGACTATTTGGAGGGGGTAACTTTCCACTATGTCAGGACGGTAGATGAAGTGTTGGCGCTTGCGCTGGCGTAGAAAAAAGACTTGGAGAAATCCAAGTCTTTTTTTGTCAATCATCAAAAAAAGTAGCGGGCTCGCAATGCGAGCCCGAAATCATTAAAGACATATAAGTCCTATAAGTCCTATGGTTCCCAAAAGAGATTAGCTCTCCATACGCATCTCTTCCAAATCTTCGCCCGAGAGGTGGATGATTTCGCCGTTATGCTCCACGACCAAATCGCCATTCTCTTTAATGGTACGCTCAATCAGTCGGCGTTGTGCAAGGCGCACACCGTTGTCGATTTTCTCTTGAAGTTGTATCAAATCCATCTCACTCATAGTGCCATAATTTTTTTGTACGACTCGGGCTCCAACACCTTCCTTACAAGGGTACCCTGTCCCCACGCCACCTGCTTAACCTCATTGGTGCCACTATTGTCATAGATGGTCCAGAAGTCGCACGCGGGCATATAGAGGGCCCTGAAATTGCGGATGCCACTGTCGTAGCGACGGCGGATGACATCCTCGGGGATGTTGTGCCCACCCTCGGCTACGCGCGTTGCAACCCTCTCTATTGCCAATTCGGGCGAAGGAAGCCAGAAGAAGAGCAGAGTTACGAAGTAGCCTTTGGCGTGAGCCTTTTCAATAAACTGTGTGTAGGAACGCGAGGCGAGGGTGGTCTCAAAAGCAAAATCCTCATCCTGACTCAGCAGGTCCTCCATCCTTTGGAGCATAATCCTGCCAGCCTCGATAGCCATACGTTCCTGATTGAAAGGCGAAAGACCCTTGGCGATTTCGTCGGCATTGACAAACTCGCGGCAGTCGAGCATTTCGGGCAACATTGTATAGGAGGCGGTGGTTTTCCCGGCTCCATTGCACCCAGCTATGATGTAGAGTCTTCGCATTCTAATCGCAAATATAATACTTTTTCTGCAAATCTTGCGCCTAACGTAAAAGAAAACACCCATTCCTCGCTACAAAGCCGCAGGGAATGGGTGTTGTTGTCCTGTGTGGTGTATTAGTGTTTTCTCTGTGCCAGAAAGTCGCACATCTGTTCGAGCGAGGTGCGGTAGGGTGAGGCAGGGTAGTGGGAGAGGGCCTCTTTGGCGCAGGTGATGTAGTCTGCCATTATCTCCTCGGCACACTCTATGCCGTTGTATTTTAGTATCTTGGCCTGAATCTCGGCAATGCTCTCCTCGTCGCCCTTGCCCACCAAGCTGCGGGTGTAGGCCTCCTCTTCGGCATCCATCTTTGTCATTGCCTCCAAGAGTGGGAGGGTGATTTTGTGCTCTTTGAGGTCGGCGCACATAGGTTTTCCCGTCTGGTCGGCCTTGGCGTAGTCGAGGATGTCGTCCTTAATTTGGAAGGCTATACCGATATTTCGACCAAACTCGTATGCGGCATCCACCTCTTTGGCCGAAGCCTTCACCGCTAATGCACCCACGCCACAGCTGATGGCCAGAAGCGAGGCGGTCTTTTTGTCGATAATATCGTAGTACTTCTCGTGGGTCATTCCGAGCGTCTTGGTCTGCTCGTCTTGGATAACCTCACCCTCGCAGAGCCACTTGATGGAGTGGGAAACATAGGTGAGAATATCAAATTCCAAGCTCTCCATACCAAGCTCAAAGATGCGTGAGAGGATGAAATCGCCCGTGAGAATTGCGTTGCGCTTGCCGAACTGCTCATTGACCGACGACTTGCCGTGGCGCATATCTGCACGGTCTATAACATCGTCGTGCACGAGCGAGGCGGTGTGAATGAGCTCAATGAGCGACGCAGAGAGGAGTACCCTCTTGTCAAAGGGTTTGCCATCGGAGAGCATCTTAGCCCAAAGCATCACGAGCGTTGGACGCACCCCCTTACCTCGGTTGTCGAAGATATATTTCAAAATGTCATCGAAGTAGCGACTCTCCGAGTGGAGTGCCTCGCGCAAGAACTGCTCATAGGAGACCATCTCCTCCTTCAAAGGGGCCTTTATTGCATCGAGTGTTATAGGTTGTTTTTCCATCTCTTTCGTTTATGGTTTGGGTAGCAAATGCTGTGCAAAGATACCGATAAAAATTGAGAATTGAGAATTGAGAAATGAGAAATGTCGGCAAAAAACCGACATTTTCCCTAATGTTTCTTTAACTCCCTCCACTCATATTTAAGCCCATTCTTCAATATGCGCACACACAAATACTCGGGGTTCTCAACCTCATCGCGGAGAGTGCCCACAATGGTGTAGCGAACACCTCCGAAGGTGAGGTCTTCACGGTGGTGGTCGTGACCTTGCAGGCAGAGCATAATGTTGTTCTTGGTAAAGAGGTCGAGCAGTGCCATAGTCTCCTCAATGGGGAGGTTGCCCGATGTGCGCTGCGAATTGTCGGTGTAGAAGATGTTGGAGTGGGTGATGACTACACAGTGGCGATACTCACCGCGATGTTGGGGCAGAAAGTTGCGCAACCACGCCATTTGAAGGCTGCCGAGGGTGCCATTTGCCGTGTCGAGCGAAAGAAACAAATCCTTGCCTGCGGGGTGTGCAACCTCAAACCAATAGACCGAGGGCCCCAGGTGTTTGCGGTACTCATTCCACTGCGAGAAGTAGGTGTCGTGGTTGCCGATTACGGAGAAAATGGGCACATCCTGCTCGGGATTTTTCTGCGCAATGGACTCTGCATAGAGGGGAAAACTGCCAATCTTGTCGATGCAGTCGCCAAGTATGAGGCCGAAGTTCGCCGAGGTGTCACCACGCAAATCGGCCACAAAAGCGTCGAGATTGTGGGTGGTGTCGCCAATGTGTGGGTCGGTACCTACATAGATGAGATACTCCTCAGGGCACTCAATGCTGGCCACGGGGTACTCTTTGTGCAACTCGAAACTCTGCTCAAAACGCCTATCGACCACGTCGCCCGTGGGAACTACAAAACCTTTGAAATCTACACGGTCGCATCCAAGTAGCAGAAGTGCGACACACAGAATTCCTATATTTCTATTTACCATTTGTAACATACGCCAAAGTTTGCATAGAGTTGATAGTAGGTGGTTGAGATGTGGAATATACCCGTGGGTTTGTAGCAAAGACCGAGGGTTGCACCGAGCCTCTCCGAGGGATACCACCAACCGTCAATGGCAAGCGAGGGCTGGTAGTGACGCTCCAATTCGAGGAAGTGGCTATTGGAAAAAGTGATTAGCAAGTCCCAATCCTCAATCTTCGGTAGGCAGCTAACGCCAAACTTGTAGTAGAGATTGAATGGCTCTGTCAGCGTGTCGGAGGTGTTCCCCAGAGTGCGGAAGTAGTAACCGAGGGTGACAAAGAAGCTCGACGTTGTGAGTCCCACACCTCCACCGAGGGCACAGGTGTTGTGGCTGTTTTGGGTTGCGTAGTGCATCAAACCCTCAATGTGGAGGGTGCCGAAGTCCAAATTGTGACGATAAGAGGGGCGAATCTCGGCGGTCAGACGCTCATAGGAACTCTGCAAAAGGCCACCTTTGAGCGAAAAGTTAGCCCCAAAGTTGTGCTCGGCCTCTATTGTTATGGCCGAAAAATTGCCAAATGTAGCGTTGTTCCCCACTCTCGCACCCAACTCAATGTGGCCCTCTTGTGCATAAATCAGGCTCGAAAGGCAGAGAAGTAGGAGCAATGCAATGTGTCGTTTTGTTGTTTTCATCCCCTTTGTTTTGTGTTGTTGGTTACGCGAAGGTACGAATAATGCGCCAATAGAACAAATGCGCGCAATTTATTTTTGTCGGTAATTAGGCAGAGTGGGGTATGGCGAATAGGTATAGATAATAAACACCTATATATTATATAGAGGGATGGACCGTGGGTAGGATTGGGGGTGTTGAAAATGCAATGTTAAGCCAATGTTAAATGTAAAAAATGGCAAAATTGGTAAAATGCGAATAATGAGGAGTTTATAAAATTTCTTAAAAAATAGCCCCAAAATTTTTTGGCAAAACGCTTGCAGGTTTCGAAAAAGTCGCTACCTTTGCATCCGCTTTCAAGAAATAACGAAAGCACACGAGTTCTGAGAAAAGTTGAAGAGAAAAATTTTTTCAAAAAAGTTTTGGAAAAATTTGGAAGTTCAAAAAAAGTCCTTACCTTTGCAGTCCGCTTTGAAAGATAAGCGGCGTGACAAATCGCAAGGATGAATCACGAACAATATGTTCTTTGAAGTAATGAAGCAGCTAAATACGTTCAAAAATATTCAAGGTTTTTGAATTCAATGCCTTTGAGAAACAAGCCAAGATTTTATAAACTTTTTTTACAATGGAGAGTTTGATCCTGGCTCAGGATGAACGCTAGCGGCAGGCCTAACACATGCAAGTCGAGGGGCAGCACATGAGGAGGTAACTCTGATGGTGGCGACCGGCGCACGGGTGCGTAACGCGTATGCAACC
>JAZOTH010000023.1:0-10113 GCA_045657545.1 Tidjanibacter sp. | reverse complement strand
TGTAACTACCGCAAATACCGACGAAGAGGGCTATGCTCTCCTCCGCGAGTTTGGTCTTCCTTTTAAAAACGCTAAAAAATCAGGAGAGGAGATTAAATAATGGCTTACATTCCTACACTCAAAACGACTTATAAGGAGCAGATCGTTCCTGCCCTTATGAAAGAATTTGGCTACAAGAGCATTATGCAGGTACCCAAATTGCAGAAAATCGTCCTCAACGAGGGTGTTGGTGAGGCTGTTGCTGACAAGAAGCTCATCGAGATTGCTCAGGAGGAGCTCTCGATTATCGCTGGTCAGAAAGCAGTTCAGACTCGCTCGCGTAAGGATATTTCGAACTTCAAACTCCGTAAAGGTATGCCCATTGGTGTTCGCGTAACCCTCCGTGGCGACCGTATGTACGAGTTCTTGGAGAGGCTTATCGCAGTTGCGCTTCCCCGTATCCGCGACTTCAAAGGCATCAACGAGAAATTCGACGGTCAGGGTAACTACACCCTCGGTATCAAGGAGCAGATTATCTTCCCCGAGATCGACATCGACAAGATCACCAAGATCCTCGGTATGGAGATTTGCTTTGTAACTACCGCAAATACCGACGAAGAGGGCTATGCTCTCCTCCGCGAGTTTGGTCTTCCTTTTAAAAACGCTAAAAAAGCATAAGGTATGGCAAAAGAATCAATGAAAGCACGCGAGGTTAAACGTGTTAAACTCGCACAGCGCTATGCTGCAAAGCGTGAGGCTATCGCTGCCGCTGTTAAGGCAGGCGAGATGAACGAGATGGAGGCTTGGCAGGCTCTTTCGAAACTGCCCCGCAACTCGAACCCCATCCGCCAGCACAACCGCTGCCAGATTACCGGTCGTCCCAAAGGCTACATTCGCCAGTTTGGTTTGAGCCGTATTCAGTTCCGCGAGATGGCTTCCAACGGTCTTATCCCCGGTGTGAAGAAAGCTTCGTGGTAGTAGCGTAGCCGAGGAGAGGAGCAAAAAATGGATGATAATGCCCACCGCAAGGGAGGGTGTTTGACAGACAAAAGGGTGCAGATATTTGTGAATTGGAGTGGTCGCTGTTGTGAGACTCCGGTGAACAAGAGAAGATATTTGCGAGTTAAGAAATCGTAAAATATTGAAATTCTGCTCCAAAGTTTGCAATTTATCCACAAAAAGTTCCTATCTTTGGCGGCTTAAAAAGCGAAAAACAAAAAAACACCAACGTTGCCGACTATCCCGAATTGGGGTGGTCGGCAATTGAGGTGCTAAATAATTAACTACATTTTTAACTTTTAATCCATTACAACTATGACAGATCCTATTGCGGATTTCCTCACGAGGATTAGAAACGCGGCGAAAGCCAACCACAAAACGGTTGAAGCTCCCGGTTCAAAAATGAAGGAAGAGATGACCAAGATTCTCTACGAACAGGGTTACATCCTCGCCTACAAGTTTGACAAGAACGAGAAGGGTTTTTCGACCATCAAGATTGCGTTGAAGTATCACCCTCAGACCAAGCAGTGCGCTATCAAAGGTTTGGAGCGCGTGTCGCGTCCCGGTCTTCGTCGCTACTCTTCGGCAGCAGATATGCCTAAGGTACAGAACGGTTTGGGTATTGCCATCGTTTCGACCCCCAAAGGCATTATGACCGACAAGAAAGCACGTCAGGAAAACGTAGGTGGCGAGGTTCTCTGCTACATCTACTAGTATTAACTTTACAAAAACAAACAAAACAATGTCAAGAATTGGTAAATTACCTGTAAACTTGCCCGCAGGCGTAACCGTAGAGGTTGCTGCTAACAATGTGGTAAGCGTGAAAGGACCTCTTGGTGCGTTGAGCCAGAAAGTAGACTCTGACATCACCGTAACCGTAGAGGGTAACGTATTGACAGTTACTCGTCCTACGAACCAGCCACGCCACCGCTCGATGCACGGCTTGTACCGCGCACTCATCAACAATATGGTAGTGGGCGTTTCGAAAGGCTACGAGATTAAACAGGAACTCGTAGGTGTTGGTTTCAAAGCAGAGGTTGATGGTCAGCTTTTGAAACTCTCTTTGGGTTATTCGCACGATATTTTCCTGATGTTGCCCGCCGAGGTTAAGGCAGAGGTACAGCAGGAGAAGAAGGGCAACCCTATTCTCACTCTCAAGAGCATCGACAAACAACTTGTTGGTCAGGTTGCTGCAAAGATTCGCTCGTTCCGCAAACCCGAGCCCTACAAAGGTAAAGGTATTAAATTTATTGGTGAAACCTTGCGTCGTAAGGCTGGTAAGTCTGCTAACGCTAAATAGTAAAATCGCGTAAATATGGCATTGAATAAGATCGAAAGAAGAGAGAGGATTAAAATGCGTATCCGCAAAGTAGTTGAGGGTACCGCAGCAAGGCCTCGTATGACTGTATTCCGCAGCAACAAGCAGATTTATGTACAGTTGATTGACGACACTAAGGGTGTAACTTTGGCAGCAGCTTCGTCGTTGGACAAAGAGATTGCCGAGGCAGCACAGAAAGTAAATGGTATCGAGCAGGCTAAAATGGTTGGCAAACGTATCGCAGAGATTGCACTTGCAAAAGGCATCGAGGCTGTATCGTACGACCGTAACGGCTACCTCTACCACGGAAGAGTAAAAATGTTGGCAGATGCCGCTCGTGAAGGCGGACTTAAATTCTAATGAGCAACTATGGCAAACAGTAATATCAAAGTTAAAACAAGCGACCTCGAGTTGAAAGACAGGCTCGTAGCAATCCAGAGGGTATCGAAAACTACCAAGGGTGGTCGCACAATGAGTTTCTCTGCAATCGTAGTTGTTGGTAACGAGGCTGGTGTTGTAGGCTACGGTCTTGGCAAGGCTAGCGAGGTTCAGTCGGCAATCGCGAAAGGTGTAGAGGATGCAAAGAAAAACCTCGTGAAGATTCCCGTAATCAACGGCACAATTCCCCACTCGCAGGAGTTCCGCTTTGGTGGTTCGCAGGTGCTTATGCGCCCCGCAGCTCCCGGTACCGGTGTTAAGGCAGGTGGTGCGATGCGTGTAGTATTTGAGAGCGTGGGTATCCACAACGTACTCGCAAAAAGCAAAGGTTCGTCGAACCCCCACAACTTGGTGAAAGCAACCGTTGGTGCTCTTATGGAGCTTCGCGATGCTGCAAGTGTAGCCCAGTTGCGCGGTATCTCTATGAATCAAGTATTTAACGGCTAATCGAGAAAGGAAGAAATTATGGCAAGATTGAAAATCACTCAGGTAAAGAGCCGCATTGGTCAGACTAAGAATCAGTGCAGCAACCTCGACGCTCTTGGTCTTCACAAAGTGAATCAGACCGTTGAGCACGAGGATTCGGCCATCATCCTCGGTATGATTAACAAGGTTAAACATCTGGTTAAGGTTGAGACCGTTAAAGAGTAAAGTTCACAGAAGTAAAAAAGTAAAAAAAAGAAGATAACGATGAATTTAAGCAATCTTAAACCCGCAGCAGGTTCGACTCACCACGAGAAACGAATTGGTCGCGGTCAGGGTTCGGGTCACGGTGGTACCTCTACACGTGGTCACAAGGGTGCACAGTCGCGTTCGGGTTACAGCCACAAGTTGGGCTTCGAGGGCGGTCAGATGCCTTTGCAGCGTCGTATGCCCAAGTTTGGTTTCACCAACATCAAACGTGTTGAGTACAAACCCATCAACTTGGACACCCTCGAACAGTTGGCTGCCAACAAGAACATCACCGATATCAACATCGAGACTCTCATCGAGGCTGGTTTCATTTCGAAGAACCACAAGGTGAAAATCCTCGGTAAAGGTGAGCTCACCAAAGCACTCAACGTAACCGCTCACGCTTTCAGCCAGACTGCAATTGCAGCTATTGAGGCAAAAGGCGGCAAAATCGAGAAACTCTAATTCACAACCAGACAAACAAAGTTAAGCGATGAAACTTGTCGAAACCATTAAGAATATATTTAAGATCGAGGAGTTGCGTACAAAGATTCTTTATACGCTTGGCCTTCTTCTTATATATAGGTTCGGAAGTTTTGTGGTGATTCCCGGTATCAACCCCAACGCCCTGAGTGCGATGAGTGCTCAGACCGCCGATGGTCTTATGGGTCTGTTGGATATCTTCTCGGGTGGTGCGTTCTCCAATGCGTCGATTTTCGCGCTTGGTGTAATGCCCTACATCTCGGCCTCGATTATCGTACAGCTTCTGGGCATTGTAGTTCCCTACTTCCAGAGGTTGCAGAAAGAGGGTGAGAGTGGTCACCGCAAGATGAACCAAATTACAAGATATTTGACCATTGTGGTGCTCTGCCTGCAAGGTCCCGCTTATCTTGCTAACCTTCACGCTCAGGCTCCTGGCGCATTCGTTATGGAGTACAACGCCTTCTTCATCTTCACCGCACTCGTAGTACTTATTGCCGGTACTATGTTCGTAATGTGGTTGGGTGAGAAGATCACCGACAAGGGTATTGGTAACGGTATTTCGCTCATCATTATGGTGGGTATCGTTGCTCGCTTGCCCCACGCTCTGTTGGCAGAGTTGGACGCAAGGACCAATGCCGCAACCGGTGGCTGGGTAATGTTGGTTGTAGAGTTTGTGTTGCTGTACTTCATCTTTATGGCTGCTATTGCACTCGTGCAGGCAACCCGCAAGATTCCCGTACAGTATGCAAAACGCATTGTTGGTAACAAGCAGTACGGTGGTGTACGCCAGTATATCCCCTTGAAGGTGAATGCTGCAAACGTTATGCCTATCATCTTCGCACAGGCCTTGATGTTCATCCCTATGCTCTTCGGCAGGTGGGAGGCAACCCGTGGCTTCGCTGCTGCGTTCAACAACTACACCGGATTCTGGTATAACTTCACCTTTGCAATCTTGGTGTTCGCGTTTACCTACTTCTACACAGCAATTATTGTGAATCCCCAAATGATGGCTGACGACCTGAAACGTAATGGCGGCTTCATCCCCGGTGTTAAACCCGGTAAGGAGACCAAAACTTACATCGACACCATCATGACGAGAATCACCCTTCCCGGTTCGATTTTCTTGGCTATTGTGGCTATTCTGCCCGCTTTCGCTGAGATGATCGGTATCAACCGTCAGTTTGCGCTCTTCTTCGGAGGTACCTCGCTGCTGATTTTGGTGGGTGTAGTTCTCGACACTCTCAAACAGGTTGAAAGTTACTTGCTCCTTCGTCACTACGACGGTCTGATGAAGACCGGTAGGATTAAAGGTCGCCATTAATCTTTCGACACGGGCTTACTTACGGTAAGAGTTCTTAAAGAAAGGAGAGAATCTGTAATGATATATCTCAAAACAGAGGAAGAGGTCGAACTGCTGCGTGAGAATAACCTTCTTGTGAGTGCTACACTTGCGGAGGTTGGCAAGCATATCAAACCCGGGGTGACAACCTTGGAGTTGGATAGGATTGCAGAGGAGTTTATCCGTTCTCACGGAGCAGTTCCAGGCTTCCTCGGCTACGGAGGATTTCCCAACACCTTGTGTGTGTCGGTGAATGAGAACGTGGTTCACGGTATTCCTTCGAACTATGCCCTCAAAGAGGGTGATATTGTTTCGGTGGATTGCGGCACCATAATGAAGGGCTTCTATGGTGACTCGGCCTACACCTTTGGTGTTGGCGAGATTGCTCCCGAGGTGGAGCAGTTGTTGAGGGTTACCAAAGAGTCGCTCCTTAAAGGTGTTGAGCAGGCAGTGGCGGGTAATCGCGTGGGCGATATTTCGGCAGCCGTACAGGCACACGCCGAGAAGTATGGCTATGGGGTTGTCCGCGAACTTGTGGGGCACGGCTTGGGCCGAAAGATGCACGAGTCCCCCGAGGTTCCCAACTATGGCAGACGTGGTACCGGCCCCCTGTTGAAACAGGGAATGGTCATCTGCATCGAGCCGATGATTAATATGGGTTCCAAAAATGTGGTTTTTGAGCGCGACGGCTGGACTGTTCGCACCAAAGATAGGAAACCCTCGGCTCACTTCGAATTTGCGGTGGCAATACGCAATGAGAAGGCAGATGTTTTGACCGATTTTGGTATCATCGAAGAGGCCCTCGGCAAAGCGTAACTGATTGAAAATTTGGTAATCCAAAGAAAATTGTTATCTTTGCGCGCTAAACAGAAAGGAATTTCGTAAAATAAACAAAAATTTAAGAACATCTTATGGCAAAGCAAGCTGCTATTGAAAAGGACGGAACCATCGTGGAGGCCCTCTCGAACGCAATGTTTCGCGTAGAGTTGGACAACGGCCACGTTATCACCGCCCACATTTCGGGTAAGATGAGGATGCACTACATCAAGATTCTTCCCGGTGACAAAGTAAAGGTAGAGATGTCACCCTATGACTTGACCAAAGGTCGCATCTCCTTCCGTTACAAATAACCTCCCCGCCGACGACAAAGGGGCTAGGAGTACAGAGTGTCACAAGAGCATCGACAAGGCGCAAGGCGTATTGGGGATGCGGAGCAAAGAGCATCAACAAGGCACAAGGTGTATTGGGGGTGCGGAGCAAAGACGGAGAGGCGTAATGAGCCTCGCGTTAATGAAGAGGAAGCAGGGCCACATTGAGAGTGTGGTTGTGGTTCCCGAAAAAGAAGACAGAGAAGTGACAGTCGCTACTTTTGGTTAAACCTTTCGGCGAAGAGATTATGCCACAAAAACAAACTAAATTAAAAACTTTTCAAAGATGAAAGTTAGAGCATCAATTAAGAAAAGAAGCGAGGATTGCAAAATTGTAAAGCGTGGTAACCACCTTTATGTTATTTGCAAAAAGAATCCTAAATTCAAAATGCGCCAAAAGTAATTAACTAAAAAGAGAAGAAAAGATTTATGGCACGTATAGTAGGTGTAGATTTACCTAAAAATAAACGCGGCGAGATCGGCTTGACCTATGTATATGGTATCGGTCGCAGCACCGCACGAATGATTCTTGATATGGCCGGTATCGACTACAACACCAAAGTAGACGACTGGACCGATGAGCAGGTAGGTGCAATCCGTAACGCTATCGCCGAGAGCGGTATCAAAGTTGAGGGTGAGTGCCGTTCGCTCGTACAGCTCAACATCAAACGATTGATGGACATCGGTTGCTACCGTGGTATCCGTCACCGTCTTGGTCTTCCTGTTCGTGGTCAGAGCACCAAGAACAACGCTCGTACTCGCAAGGGTAAGAAGAAGACCGTAGCAAACAAGAAAAAAGCAACTAAATAAAAGTAGAGAGTTATGGCAAAGAAACCAGTATCAGTTAAGAAGCGCGTAGTTAAAGTAGACGCAGTCGGTATGGCTTTCGTACACTCGACTTTCAACAACGTAATCATCACTATCACCAACGGTGCAGGTGAGGTTATCAGTTGGAGTTCGGCAGGTAAGATGGGCTTCCGTGGTTCGAAGAAGAACACTCCCTACGCAGCACAGACCGCTGCCGCAGACTGTGCAAAAGTTGCATACGACTTGGGCTTGCGTAAAGTAAAAGTTTATGTAAAAGGTCCCGGTCAGGGTCGTGAGTCGGCAATCCGTACCATCGACGGTGCAGGTATCACCGTAATGGAGATTATCGACGTTACTCCACTTCCCCACAACGGTTGCCGTGCTCCTAACCGCCGTCGCGTATAATCCTTCGGTTGCGTAAAAGGAGAGTAAACATTTAGTTTCAACACAAGTAAAACAAGAAGAACAATGGCTAGATATACAGGTCCAAAAAGTAAAATCGCTCGTAAGTTTGGCGAGCCTATTTTTGGTGCAGACAAGGTTCTCGACAAGAAGAACTATCCTGCCGGTCAGCACGGTCTGAACCGCAAACGCAAAAAAGTTTCGGAGTACGGTACCCAGCTGAACGAGAAACAGAAAGCAAAATATACCTATGGTTTGTTGGAGCGTCAGTTCCACAACGCATTCGAGAAGGCTGCCGCTATGGGCGGTATCACCGGTGAGAACCTTTTGAAACTTCTCGAGAGCCGTTTGGACAACGTAGTATACCGTCTTGGTATTGCTCCCACCCGTGCAGCTGCACGCCAGTTGGTATCGCACCGTCACATCACCGTGAACGGTAACGTGGTTAATATTCCTTCGTACAGCCTCAAAGCAGGTGATGTTGTAGCAGTTCGTGAGAAATCGAAAACTCTCGAAACCATCACCGAGAGCCTCGCAGGTCGTCGCGCAAACCAGTACGCTTGGTTGGAGTGGAACGGCGAGACTTTGAGCGGTAAGTTCTTGCAGCGTCCCGAGCGCGAGGATATCCCCGAGAACATCAAGGAGCAGTTAATCGTCGAGTTGTACTCGAAATAGTACTTAACAAAATAATTGATTACACAATTATGGCAATTTTAGCATTCCAGAAACCCGAGAAGGTGATTATGCTCGAATCCACCTCCACATTCGGAAAATTCGAATTCCGTCCTTTGGAGCCCGGTTTCGGTATGACCATTGGTAATGCTTTGCGTAGGGTGTTGCTCTCCTCGTTGGAGGGTTATGCAATCACTACCGTAAAGATTGCCGGGGTCGATCACGAGTTTGCCGCCATCCCCGGAGTTATGGAAGGAATGATTGATATTGTCCTCAACCTCAAACAGGTACGTTTCATCCGTACTATTGAGACCGCTGAGTCGGAGAAGGTTACCATCAACGTGGCTGGCCAAACCGAGCTCACCGCAGGCTATATCTCGAATTTCCTTTCGAACTTCAAAGTGTTGAATCCCGAGTTGGTTATCTGCCACCTCACCCCCGATACCAAATTGACCATCGACTTGACCATCGGTAAAGGTCGCGGTTATGTTCCCGCAGAGGAGAACCGTCCCGCAGATGCAGAGTTTGGTCTGTTGCCTATCGACTCGATTCACACCCCTATCATCAATGTTAAGTACTCGGTAGAGCCCTACCGTGTTGAGCAGAAGACCGACTACGACAAGCTCAACATTGAGGTTACTACCGACGGTTCGATCCACCCCAAGGAGGCTTTGAAAGAGGCAGCCAAGATTCTTATCCACCACTTGATGCTCTTCTCGGACGAGAAGATTACCATCAATATGGAGGAGACTTCGCCCACCGAGGAGTTCGACGAGAGCGTATTGCATATGCGTCAGCTCTTGAAGACCAAACTCTCCGATCAGGATTTGTCTGTTCGCGCCCTCAACTGCTTGAAGGCTGCCGAGGTAGACACCATCGGTGACTTGGTACGTTACAACCGCAACGATTTGTTGAAGTTCCGTAACTTTGGTAAGAAGTCGCTCACCGAGTTGGATGACCTTTTGGCATCGTTGAACCTCCACTTTGGTATGGACGTTTCGCCCTACAAGTTGGATAAGGAATAACCCACAAAAAAGAAACATTAATCTATGAGACACAATAAGAAAGTAAACCACCTTGGTCGTCAGGCATCGCACCGCAAAGCACTGATGTCGAATATGGCTGCAAGCCTTATTCTCCACAAGCGCATCGAGACCACTGTGGCAAAAGCAAAGGCTCTGAAAAAATTTGTTGAGCCCATCATTACCAAATCGAAAGAGGACACCACCCACCAGCGTCGTGTTGTTTTCAGCTACCTGAAAGACAAATATGCAACTGCAGAGTTGTTCCGCACTGTTGCTCCCAAGATTGCTGATCGTCCCGGTGGCTACACTCGTATTCTTCACACCGGTTTCCGTCTGGGTGACGCTGCCGAGATGTGTATCATCGAGTTGGTAGATTTCAATGAGACCTATGTTGAGGGCGTAGCTCCCAAAGCAGCTCCTAAGACTCGCCGCAGCCGTGGTGCGAAGAAGGAGGTAGCTGTTGAGGAGGCAGAGGTTGTAGCAGAGGGCGCAGAGGTAGCAGAGAAACCTGCTGCAAAGAAGCCTGCTGCAAAGAAACCCGCTGCTCCTAAGGCTCCCAAAGCAACCGCAGCAAAGACTTCGGGTGCAAAGGTACAGGCCGTAAAGACCGGTGCTTCGAAGAAGGCTTAATCAATCGAGAGATAAACCTTTGATAGAAACTCTCGGGTATCGTAAGATGCCTGAGAGTTTTTTTTATGTTTGGCGCTTCCCGCCTTTTGTTTGGGTTTGGTACTCCCGCCTTTTGTTTGGTACTCCCACCTTTTGTGTGGGTAACGAAAACTTACCCGTGAGTAAAAAGGGGCTTTAAGGGCCATAGGGGCCATAGTGGCG
>JAZOTH010000022.1:0-12622 GCA_045657545.1 Tidjanibacter sp. | reverse complement strand
GGCGCACCATATGGTGCGCCCCGCGACTCTTGACGTTTGACATTAGACCTTCAAAGAGTAGTATAGGAGGCTCAAAAGCCTCCTATACTACTCTTTGAAGTCAACATATTCACCCACATCCTCGCTCACGCGCTTTTTGGTCTGGGGTGCCGATTTAACCCTCACCTTGCCCTCCTCGGGGTTGCGGGGGCGTGAGGTGTTTTGGTAGCCACCGAAGTTCCAAGTGTAGCCCCTGAACTCTTCGCCCCTTTGGCTCGCCTCCTGCTGTGCTCTGCGCACCCTGTGGCGGAAGATGAGTGAGCCGATGAGGGCTACCAAAATCAGAAATCCGATAACTCCAAAAATCAGGCTGAAAATATCGCCCAACGATATGGTGCCCGTAAGTAGTAGAATGAGCACCACAATCCATATCCAAGTTCTTGCTTCACTTCCCATAATTTTGCATTTTGAATTTTGCATTTTGAATTTACTTGTTCGCTCTGTATGCTCTCCTTACGCCGTCGATGCGCTGGATTGCATAGGTAACCATATCGGCCACACTCGACGAGGGTACCTCCACATTCACCACACCTCCCAGCAGATTGTCCCTCATTGGGGTGAGCGAGAGTGAGCGGATGGAGATGCCGAGCGAGCCGATGCTCTCGGTTATCTGGTTGAGGATGCCGCCTCTATCCTCGGCTACAACCCTCACGGAGGCTATGAATCGGCCCTTGCTTTGCTCACCTTTCCAGCGTGCGGCAATGATGCGGTAGGGGTACAACTCTTTGAGCCTCGGGGCGTTGGGACAGTCAGTGCGGTGGATGGTCACACCCTTGTTGATGGTCGTAAAACCAAATACCTCATCGCCAAAAATAGGGTTGCAACAGCGGGCCGTGTGCCACTCCAAGCCGTGCACCTCCTCGCCCAAAACGAGCTCCTCCTCGGAGGCTTTATCTTCGCGTTTGGCGGTGATTTTAGCAGGAGTGGGAGGTATAATGGGGGCATCTCCACCCTCCAAGTGGCGGCTCACAATCTCCTTTATGTCGCCCATATCGACCTTCTCATCCACGATGCGCCCGTAGAGTTCCATACCTGTGCGGAGCTTGTAGTGCTTACACAGCAGGGTTACGGCATCATCAATGGCGATGGCGAGTTTCCAATTTTTCAGCTTGCGCTCCAACTCCTCACGGCCCAACTTGGCGAGTTTGCTCTCCTCCTCGCGCAGGAAGGCCTTGATGCGACTGCGGGCCTTGCTTGTCACCACAACATTGAGCCAATCGGTCTTGGGCTTTTGGTTTTTGGAGGTGAGGATGGTTACGATGTCACCATTGTGCAGGGGCTCCTTGATGGGCACGTTGCGTTGTCCAATTCTTGCGCCCACACACGAACTACCCACCGAGGTGTGGATGTCGAATGCGAAGTCCAAGACCGTAGCACCCTCGGGGAGTTTGCGGATGTCACCTTTGGGGGTGAACACAAAGACTTCGCGGTTGGTGGCGTAGGCGTCGAGTTTGTTGCATAGTCCCGACTTGTTGTCGCTCTCCTCCATTATTTCGCGTAGGCGCGCGAGCCACTCTTCGTGACTTATGGAGCCACCGCCCACACCTTTGTAACGCCAATGGGCGGCAATACCCCTCTCGGCCACCTCGTCCATACGCTCGGTGCGAATCTGTATCTCCACCCACTCGCCAAAGGCCGAAACGGTGGTGTGCAACGACTCGTATCCGTTGCTCTTGGGTATCGAAATCCAATCCCTCATACGCTCAGGGTTGGGGGTGTAGAAGTCGGTGACTATCGAAAAGACGTTCCAGCAGAGCATCTTCTCCTGCTCCTTTTCGCACTCAATAATGATGCGGATGGCAAAAATGTCGAAGACCTCCTCGAAGCCCACCTTCTGTTTCTGCATCTTGCGCCAGATGGAGTAGATACTCTTTGTGCGACTTTTCAGGTGGTAGCGGATGCCGCTCTCCCTCATACGCTTTTCGATGGGGGCGAGGGTGTCGGCAATCAGAGCCTCCCTGCGCTGTGCGCTCTCGTCGAGTTTTTGCTTAATCTCAGCGTGGGCCTTTGGTTCAATGTGGGCAAAGGATATCTCCTCCAACTCGCTCTTGATGTTGTAGAGGCCGAGTTTGTGGGCAATCTGGGCATAGAGGTTCATACTCTCCCAGCACTTGCGCATCTGCTTTTCGGCGGGGAAGATGTCGATGTTGCGCATCACCTCCAAGCGGTCGGCCAATTTGAGGAGTATCACCCTCGGGTCGGCCGAGTAGGAGATTATAAGGTCGCGGAAGTCGTCAATCTGGCTCTTGTCGGTCTTTGTGCGGATGCTCGATATGTCGTTCATCCCAAGGATGATACCAACGGGAGCCTCGCCAAAGAGGGTGTTGATGTCCGACAAGGCCACTCTCTCCATTCGTGCCGCATCGTGGAGCAGGGCCGCCACAACGGAGTTACGCCCCAAGCCAATCTCACAAGCCACAATCCGTGCGGTGGCTATGGAGTGCTCCACAAGGGGGCTTCCGTCGTAGCGTTCCAAGCCGTCGAGAGCCTCGACAGCCATCCCCAGCGCACGCTCAATGAGTTCGGTGCTGTGGGCACTGAACATCGAAGAGCACGTTGCCAGAAAGTCGGAGTATTTGTTAGTGTTCAATTTTGAATTTTGAATTTTGAATTTTAATCCACCTTTGGTGGCTTGTAATTGCTCTCGCTCGGCAGAGCCTGCAAGCAGCCTCTGCCCTCGCTTACCTGCAATTTTGAATTTTGAATTACCAAATAATCACTCGTTCTTCGGGTGCGCGGTACATTGCACCGTCGGTGATACCGAAGGCCTCATACCAATCGGCAATGTTGGGCAGGGTGCCATTCACCCTCCATTTGCCCAGCGAGTGGGGGTCTACTTTGGTCAGGCGGACAATCTCCTGCTCGCGGATATTCTGTGCCCAGAGGGTTGCGTAGGCGATGTAGAACCTCTGCTCGGCAGTGAAGCCCTCGATGGGCTCGGGGTGATTTTCGCCCCACGAGTTGCGCAGTGCGGTCATCGCTACCCTCAGGCCACCCTGGTCGGCGATATTCTCACCGAGGGTGAACTCACCATTGGCGTGAAGGCCCTCCTTATTTACCTCAATGGCATTGAACTGAGCCACGAGCACCTGTGCCCTCTTGTCGAATGCCTCGGCATCCTCCTTTGTCCACCAATCGTTCAGGTTGCCGTCTTTGTCGTATTGGCGGCCCTGGTCGTCGAAGCCGTGAGTCATCTCGTGGCCGATAACCACACCAATTGCGCCATAGTTTACAGCGTCGTCAGCCTCGGGGTTGAAGAAGGGAGGTTGGAGAATCGCTGCGGGGAAGCAAATCTCGTTGGTGGTGGGATTGTAGTATGCATTCACAGTCTGGGGGCTCATAAGCCACTGTGCCTTATCTACGGGTTTGCCCAGGTCGGCGAGGTTGTCGGCAGTGTGCCAAGCGCTCACCGCGCGAAGATTCGCAAGGTAGCTCTTCGCGGGGTCAATAGTCAGCGAGGAGTACTCCTCCCAACTATCGGGGTAGCCAATCTTTACGGTGAAGGAGGCGAGTTTCTCGTGGGCCTTGGCTTTGGTTTCGTCGCTCATCCAATCCAGAGCGTCGATGTGCTCACCGAGGGCGGTTTGGAGGTTGGCTACAATCTCCAACATCTTCTCCTTGTACTCTGCGGGGAAGAATTTCTCGACATATTTTTTGCCCACAGCCTCCGAGAGGTTGCCGTCGGCAGTCGAGAGGGCGCGTTTCCAGCGGGGACGCTGCTGCTCACTACCCGAAAGGGTGCGACCATAGAACTCGAAGTTGGTGGCGGTGAACTCATCCGAAAGGTAGCTTGCCGCACTGCGAATCTCGTGGAAGAGGAGGTAGTCTTTGATGGTGCGGAGCGACTCTTTGCCGATGAGCTGGTTTGCCTTTTTGAGGGCGGGAAGCTGACTTACAACCAACTCCTCGGGCATCTCAAAGCCCATAGCCTCGGCATAGGAGTCCCAATTGATATTGCGGAAAGTTCTGCGCAAGCTCTTGGAGGTGAGTTTGTTGTAGTTCTTCTGGGGGTTGCGACGCTCCACATTCGTAAAGTGAGCCTCGGCAAGCGAGTTCTCAATCTTCCATACCGACGCTGCGATGCGCTCACACTCCTCGGGGGTGTAACCTGCAAGGGCAACAATGGCCTTGATGTATTTCTCGTAGGCCTCGCGGATGTGGGCACTGCTCTCGTCGAAGTAGTAGTCGCGGTTACCCATACCAAGGCCCGACTGACCAACGTAGAGTACATTGACCGAGGTGTTCTTCTCGTCGGGACCCACGCCCGAGGCGAAGAATGGATTGGCACTCTCGCGGTGGATGGAGCCCAGAAGGGCACTCAGCTCGCCGCGTTCCTCCAAGGACTCAATCTTGGCGAGGGCCTCACGCAGGGGCTCGGCTCCCTCATTGTTGAGCCTTGTGCTGTCCAAACCGAGTCGGTAGAGGTCGGAGAGCTTTTGCTCGATGGTGCCACTCTCGGCGGTGCTCTTTTCGAGCTCATCGAAGAGTTCTTTCACGCGCAACTCGTTGCTCTGGCGGAGCATATCGAAGGCGCCAAAGCGCGAATACTCCGGTGTGAGGGGGTTGTTGCGCTGCCAACCTGCGGTGAAGTGCTCATAGAAATCTTCGTTCAGGGCGATGCTCTCATCGAAGTTTGCGGGGTTGAGTGCGGGGGTTTTCTTCTCGCCACAGCAACCCACAAGAGCCATAGTAGTAAGGAGGGTAATCATTGCTCGTTTCATACTGATTTATCTATTATTTTAACGTATTACTTTCCGAAAAAGTCTGTCTGCATTGCAAAGATAAACTTTTTTTGTATATTTGTAATAGGTATATAGTTTCTAACCCAAATTAAATATGTGAGCAATGAAACGATTTTTTACTTTTTTGACAATGGTTGGCCTGATGCTCGCGCTCTCACAACCTGTTGTGGCTCAGGAGCAAGGCAGGTGGCAGGTGAAAGGTGGCGTGGGGTGGTTTTCACTGCCCGATATCTTCGGAAGTTTGGTTGCAGGACTCGGATTAATAGATACAACGGAAGGTGTTGAACATAAGGGATTTGCTCCAATGCTCAACCCTAATGTGGAGGTCTATTGCGGCATAAACGATTGGTTCGCGCTTGGTGGCTCGCTTGCGTTGGGCTATATGAGCTTTGAGTCTAAATTTGTGGAGACGGGAGCCCTAAGTAAAAGTTCCACAGCCCTCTATCCGACTCTTTGTATTGGTGCTCAAACGCGCTATTTTTCGACGGGTAAGTTTTCGATGTATGGCTCGTGGGGCGCAGGTGTGATGGCGCTCATCAGCAACCAAAAAACACCCGAGGAAAACAACATCCAAGTGGGCGTTATACCTATGGTCAATCTCTATCCTTTGAGCCTTTCGTATGGCGGCTCGACGGGTGGTTTTTTGGAGGCCGGATGGGGTGCCAAAGGCTTTGTGAATGTGGGCGTTTATCACAACTTCTAAATTATTATGAGTAAGAGTTTTACCTATTTCCCGCAGGGCGTGTGCTCGCGTCAATTCGAGATTGTTTTGAGCGATGACGGAGTGGTCGAAAGTGTGCAGATTTTTGGCGGTTGTCACGGCAATACACAAGCCGTTTCGGCCCTCGTAAAAGGTCGCCCGGCAAAGGAGGTTGCAGCCATCCTGCGAGGTATAGATTGCAGGGGTAAGGGGACATCTTGTCCCGACCAGCTTGCAAAGGCATTGGAGGAGGTATAATGTTGAGGCGAGTGTGCCTTGTGGGTGGGTTTGCACCAACCTTCGGCTCGCAAGTTCATCATTTCCCTCTTGTGGTCGACCGTCAACCGTCGCGGGCTCGGCAAGCCAAACTTGCCGAGCCCGAAGTGTTTTTTTGTGGGTAAGCGAGGGCAGAGGCTGCTTGCAAGCTGTGCCGAGCGTGAGTATTTTAGATAAAAAAAGTACTTTTTTTTGTCAATTCTCATTTATAATTGGTATCTTTGTCCGATTAATGTGCAATTTAACTAAAAAACAGTATAGATATGTTCAAAAAACTACTTCTGTGTGCCTTGGCTGCTATCACATTTGCTTCGTGTGGTAGCCACAAGGATCTTGCTTATTTTCAGGAGGTTGTTGAGAGTGGTGCGTTGGAAAGCACTTCGGGACAACTCAACACAATCCAGCCCGGTGATGTGTTGACAATCTCCGTCTCCTCCTCGACTCCCGAGTTGGCAATGCCCTACAACCTCTTCGCTTCGAGGGCGCAAGTGGCGTCAGGCAACTCTTCGAGTAAAATCACATCCAATGTGACCGCCGAAGGCTACACCGTGGATGCCGATGGCAACATCCAATTCCCTGTTTTGGGTGAGATTCACGTTGCGGGCCTTACCCGCTCGGAGATTGCAGCCAACCTGAAAGCAAAGTTGGAGGCTGTTATGCCCGACCCTGTGGTGACTGTAACGCTTGTGAATTTCTACGTTACCGTAATTGGTGAGGTCGCACGCCCCGGCACCTACAACTTCCCCGGTGATAGGCTCACCATCTTGGAGGCTCTTGGTTTTGCGGGCGATTTGAGCGTCTATGGCAACCGCGAGAAGGTGATGGTCATCCGTGAGGAGAATGGTGGAAGGCACGTTGAGATTCTCAATCTCAAATCGAAAAATATCTTCGCCTCGCCCTACTTCTACCTCAAACAGAACGATGTTGTCTATGTTGAGGCTGTGGGCGCAAAGGCCAAATCGGTTTCGACCTTCACAACCTATTTCCCCATCATCACATCGCTTGCTTCGCTCGGAACTTCGATTGCAATGATGATTTACTATGTAACATACGCTTCGCGTCTTCGCTAATTAAGTAGAGAGATATGGAATACAACAACAATATGCAGCAGAATGGTTTTGCTCAGCAGAACAACGAAGATGATGGTCTTGACATCTCTTTGAGGAGCATCTGGAAATTCTTCACCGGCAACTGGTTTTGGTTCTTGATTTCGGTGGTGGTATGCCTTGGTGTAGGTGTGCTCTATTGCAAGATTTCCCCCAAGATTTACTCCTCTTCGGCACTCATCTACATTGATGAGAACGCTTCGCGTAGTGTGAAGTCGGACGTGACCTCGATGACCAATTTCAGGATGATGCGCCAGACCTCGGTTGTGGATAATGAGGCGGCAATTCTTCGCTCCTTGTCCCTTATGGAGAAGGTTGTGGAGAATCTCGACCTGAATGTGATTTACAAACAACCCGCCAAGTTGCGCAAGGTGGAGATTTACTCCCCCGCAATGCCCGTACACGTAGTTACGGATACCCTAATGAGGGGCTTTGTGATGGAGATGAATCTGGCGACCGACAAGGTGAGCGGTGTTATCAAATACACCCTTCCTGGTGGCGAGAAGAAGGAGATGAAGTTCTCTTCGGAGTACGACGCACCCATCTTTGGTGAGGTGGGCATTGTTCGCGTGGTTAAGAACGACCTCTATGCAGAGGACTTTGCAAGTGTTATCGAGAAGAACAACAAGTTCGAGGTGAGCGTGACAAGTGTGCGCAATGCCGCTCGTGGCTTGGCTGCATCCCTCTCGGTGGCACCTTCGAGCAAGACCACCAGCCTTATTTCGGTGGGTATGAAGAGTGCTGTTCCCCAGAAGTCGGCAGATATCGTCAACGAACTCATCTATGTCTACAACGAGGATGCCAAAGAGGGTGAGCGAGCTGTTGCTCGTGCCACTATGGAGTTTGTGGATGAGAGATTGGCAATTGTGGGTAGCGACCTCGAAATGGTAGATAGCGATGTTGCCAACTACCGCAAGAGTGCAAGGAGTGTGAATCCCGAGTCGGAGGCCGATATGTATGTTCAGGCTGCTTCGAGGCTCGAAAATGAGGCTGTGAGTATCGAAACCCAAATCAGCATCCTCAAAGATATTTTGGCCTCGGTTAAGGCCATTAGTGGTAGCGTGGAGTTGGTACCCAATCTGGGTATTTCGGACACTTCGCTTAACGCCATTATCTCGGACTACAACAACGCTGTATTGCAGTATAAGACGATGGGTGGTGACGATAAGTTGAGCAACCCTTCGGTGAGGAATATGAGGGATAGGGTGCTTTCGATGCAGGAGCTTTTGCCCGCTTCGATTAAGAACTTGCAGACCTCTTTGGAGGTGAAACTCCGCTCTGTCAATCGCCAGATTGCCGAGAACGAGGCGAAGGTTAGCAACCTTCCTTCGGTTGAGAAGGGCGCACAGTCTATTTTGCGTAACCAGCAGATTAAGGCTCGCATCTACGACTACCTGCTCAACAAACGCGAGGAGACCAGCCTGAAATTGGCGACCACCGCTCCCGTATCGCGCGTTATTGACCCCGCACTTCCCTCCACACTGCCCATTTCGCCCCGCACAATGATGATTATGCTTCTGGCGTTGATTATGGGCTTTGTGATTCCCGTCGTAGTAATCTTCATTGCAGAGGCTCTGCGTACAAAGATCTACTCGGTTGAGGAGGTGGAGAGTGCCATTGGTACTGATGTGCCCATCGTGGGTGCTATCCCCTCGAAAGATGCCCGCCACACCAGCGATGTGATGGTTACCCCCAATAGTCGTGACTCCATCGCCGAGGCTTTCCGTATGGTGCGTACCAATATCGACTTTATGATGCCTAAGGGTGGCAAGGTTATTATGACCACCTCGACAATCCCTGCCGAGGGCAAGACCACTATGGCACTCAATATTGCCCTTTCGTTTGTGATTACCGGCAAGAAGGTTATCATTGTCGATATGGATATGCGTAAGGGTTCGATGGAGAATCGTGTGGGCGTTAAGCACCAGAGCAAGGGTATTGTTACCTACCTTATGGGCCACGAGACCAGTGTTGAGAACCTCATCGTGAAGGATTGTGTGCACGGTGTGGATGCCCTCTTTGTGGGTACCATTCCTCCCAACCCTGCGGAGCTTTTGATGCGCCCCGAGATTGATGTGATGTTCGACCAGTTGAAGACTATGTATGACTACATCATTGTCGATACTGCTCCTATCGCACTCGTTACCGATACCCAGATTATCAACCGCTTGGCAGACATTACCCTCTACTGTATGCGTATGGGCCACACCGAGAAGGTGAGCCTCGATACCGTGAAGGCAATCTCCACTCGTAAGTCGCTCAACAACCTCGGCGTGCTCATTTCGCAGGTGGGTGTAGGCAAACTCTACTACGGTGGCGAGAAGAAGAGCACCAATTTCGGCTATGGCTACGGTTATGGCTATGGCTACGGCTCCAACAACAAGAAGGAG
Organism: Tidjanibacter sp.; assembly: GCA_045657545.1. Taxonomy (GTDB): domain Bacteria; phylum Bacteroidota; class Bacteroidia; order Bacteroidales; family Rikenellaceae; genus Tidjanibacter. The sequence goes on along the minus strand of JAZOTH010000022.1, from coordinate 3,369 downwards.
TCTGCTTTCAAGCGCGCCATTGCACACCTTAAAAAGGGTAAAAAGTAGAAAAAGTTGCTGATTATTGCGATTTTACAAAAAAGTTTTTTATCTTTGTGTAAAGGAAGAAACTAAACCATAAATACAAACCAAATAAAACTTACAATTATGCAACAGTTAGTAGAGAAAATCAACGCACAGATCGAGTTGTTCCAGGTGAACGCTAAACTCCAAGCAGAGAAAGGTAACAAAGCAGCTGGTACTCGCGCACGCAAAGCCGCTTTGGAGCTTTCGAAACTTATGAAGGAGTTCCGTAAAGCATCTGTTGATGCAGCAAAATAAGACATCTCGCAGGCATCTACTGCGTTATGCTTAAAAAAATCCCCCTCACTTACGCAAGTAAGCTGCGGGGGATTTTTTTGCGCAGGCCTTGTATCTGCTCTGCGATATGCCTTATTTGGGAGTGTAACTGCGGTGTCGCTCCTTTTTTTGGCACAAAAATCCCACTACGATATGGGCTTATTACCATTTGTGGGCAGTAGAAGGTCAAGCCCTCTTGACAAAAATTAGCGTATCGAAGGCGTAGCGGCCGCCACCACTGATGGCAATGGCAACATAGATGCCGGCATAGACCACTTTGAGTTCGCTCTGGTCGAAGCTCTGCCCGGGGAAGAACACAAAGGCGGCGGCGAGCATTGCCACAGCCATAACGATTGCCACAAGGCGCGTGAGCAGCCCAACGGTGAGCATCACCCCCGCGATGAGTTCCAACAGCCCCACGATGGTTACCACACTCGCACCGTCGATGCCGAGGATTGTGGGGTACTCGCTTTCGAGCCAGGGGTATTGTTGCGACTTGGTTATTGCCTGTGTGAATAGTAGGGCACCGATAAATAGGCGCAGAAACAGGGTGGCTTTGTCGGAGGTGCCGATGGGTGGGAAGAGTGGTTTTTCCATAATGCACAATCTTGTTTTTAGATACCGATTGCAACGATTGTGCCCAAAATGAAAGGCTGCCTAACCAAGTTAGACAGCCTTTGTATTGGCCTATGCCAGCGACTATTTGTTCTTCAAAAGGTCGCGAATCTCGGTGAGGAGAACCTCCTCTTTGGTGGGCTCTGGCTCGGGTGCGGGTGCGGGAGCAGGAGCAGCTGCTGCCTCCTCTGCCTCTTTCTTCTTGGTGAGCTCCGAGAGGCGGTTGATGCCTTTGATGAGGAAGAAGATGGAGAGAGCAACAATGAGGAAGTCGAATACCTGCTGCAAGAATGCGCCATATTTCCACATTACGGGTTCAGCCTCGGTGCCGAGGTTGAGTGCGAGGTCGGTGAAGTTAACCTTGCCGATGAGCATACCCAGAGGGGGCATAATCACGTCGTTAACAAGCGAGGTTACGATTTTGCCAAAGGCGCCACCGATGATAACACCGACAGCCATATCTACAACATTACCTTTGAGCGCAAATTTCTTAAATTCGGACAAAAATGACATAGTTTTATGTGTTTAAGAGTTAGTATAAGATTGTTTCGTAGCGCAAATATAAGGAATATTTTTTGCAAAATGTCAATAAAATACATAACTTTACGATGCGCAAAGGGTGTGAGTGCTCTTTGCGGGCCTAAATAACATTAAACACGACTATTATGTTGAAGATTTCGGCAAAGAGCCACACGCTCCCCATCTCGCCCATCCGCAGGCTTGTGCCACTCGCAGAGGCTGCCGCCACAAGAGGTACACACATCTACAAACTCAACATTGGACAGCCCGACATCCACACCCCCGAGGAGGCGGTGGTGGCGGTGCAGGGGGTTAAAGACCAGATCTTCCCCTATTCCCACTCGGCGGGCCTCTTGCCCTATCGCGAGAAGCTTGTGGACTACTATGCCAAGAACGGCATTGACCTCTCGGTGGATGATATTATCGTAACCCTCGGAGGTACGGAGGCGGCACAGATGGCTATGCTCATTTGCGCCAATCCCGGGGAGGAGATTCTTGTGCCCGAGCCCTTCTATGCCAACTACAACACCTTTGCTGCGAGCTACGACACAATCCTTGTACCTGTGCCCAGCACCATAGAGGATGATTTTGCACTCCCCCCACGCGAGGAGTTCCTCAAACGCATCACCCCGCGCACGCGCGCTATATTAATATGTAACCCCAACAACCCCACAGGTCACCTCTACACACGCGAGGAGATGGAGATGTTGGCCGATATGGCCTCCCACTACAACCTCTACCTCATTAGCGACGAGGTCTATCGTGAGTTCTGCTACGATGGCACCAAGCAGACCTCGGCACTCTCGCTCAAAGGCATTGATGACAATGTGGTGGTTATCGACTCCGTATCGAAGCGTTACAGTATGTGCGGTGTGCGCTTGGGCAACATCGTGAGTCGTAATAAAGAGGTGATGGCGGCCGCACTGAAATTGGCGCAGGCACGCCTTTCGCCCCCCTATCTTGCGCAGATTGCCGCCTCGGCAGCGATGGATGCACCCCAGAAGTACTACGACGATGTGGTGGCAGAGTACACCGCAAGGCGTAACTGTCTGGTGGAGGAGCTGAATAAAATCCCGGGGGTATATTCGCCCAAGCCACAGGGTGCCTTCTATACTATGGCTCGTTTCCCCGTTGATGACTGCCATAAGTTTGCAGAGTGGCTCCTAACGGACTTCTCCTATAAGGGTGCGACGGTGCAACTTGCCCCCGCGGCTGGTTTCTACGCCACTAAGGGTAAGGGTACTCAGGAGGCACGCATAGCCTATGTTCTCTGCAAGGAGGATTTGTTGGCTGCGTGTGAGATTTTGCGTGAGGCCTTGAAGGTCTATCCCGGAAGAATTGAGTAGAATTCAAAATTTTGCGCCATAGGCGCACCATAATTTTCCATTCTCCATTTTCAATTTTCAATTCGAATGAAGAAGGTATTATTTGTCTGTTTGGGTAATATTTGTCGCTCCTCGGCGGCGGATGGTATTATGCACCGCTTGGTCGAGGAGAGAGGTGTGGCGAAAGAGTGGGAGATAGACTCGGCCGGCACCTATGGTGGCCACGCGGGCGACCTTCCCGACCCACGAATGAGGGCTGCGGGTAGGCGTAGGGGGTACAACTTCACCCACCGCTCACGCAAGGTGAGGAGCGAAGATTTCGAGCGATTCGATCTGCTGTTGGCGATGGATGATTTGGTTTATGAGAGCCTGAGCAGACTTGCACCCAGCGTTGAGGGACTCCAAAAGTTGGAGCGTATGGCGGACTACATCCCCACGCACTTTGGCTACGACTACGTTCCCGACCCCTATTATGAGGGTGCCGAGGGCTTTGAGTTGGTGCTCGATATGCTCGAAGAGGGGTGTAGGGAGCTTTATGAGAGAGTGGTTAGCAACGAGTAACTAATGATTT